>LUJM01000018.1 GCA_001689415.1 Bacteroidales bacterium M2
CAAGCCATTAACTGAATATCCCTAATTATTAGTAAACCTCAACACTTAAATTATATTCAGTAACGACATGTCAGAGACTTGCCAAGATGTTAATTTATATTTTAGGAAAATCACCGACACCAACGGCGACGTCATATCCGAGCGCACCATGGACTTCCCCGACCTTGCCGACCTCGATGTGGAATACACCTACGACCGCAACGGCAATATGACCGGCGATGCCAATACCCGACTCGAATGTGCCTATTACAACCCCGGTGGCTTGTCATTCACGAGGGCGGCTACAGGGCGGAGTCTAAGCCAGGTCGTACAGCCGAATAAACAATCTCGGACGATTTGGCTACATTATTCAAGAAACAGCCTGAATATTTCTTAAATTTTTTGGCATAAAACTATTGGAGCTATAGGATATTCATATTAACTTTGTGTAACAAACTCAATTTTATCAACCAATCAAATTTAATTACAATGGGATTATTTGATAAAGTGTTCTCGCAAGCTCCAAAAACAGAACCACTTAACGCACAAGAAGCCTTTGCCGGTATTGCAGTAGCTATGGCCGGTGCCGACGGCAGCATCGCCGAATCGGAATGGGCAGGTATCGTAAACTACATCCGTCGTCTTCGTCTGTACGAAAACTACTCCGGTCCCGCCTTCGACAAAATGTTCGACAAGGTATTCCGCATCCTTCGCAACGAAGGCCCCGCAGCTCTCGTTGAAGCCTCTGTAAAGGGTCTTCCCGAAGATCTCAAGCTCACCTCTTTCGCTTGCGCTGTCGACATCGCACTCGCCGACGGTGTTGTGGAAGACGAAGAAAAGGAAATCATCAACCAGCTTGCCGAAGCTCTCGAAATCTCCGAGCAGATTGCTCTTCAGATTATCGAAGTGCTCATCATCAAAAACAAAGCTTAATCCACACGGTTCAAGCCTAAGTAAAAACTTTACGCCGGCCTCCGTGGTCGGCGTAAAGTTTTTTTTCTCACAATGACTCATTATTATATATTGTTTATAACAATGCTTGTGTCATTATCAGTATTTGCAAATAATGACACTGATTATGAAGGATTTGACGACTTAGCAGACCCTTCGGAATATGTCTATGGCGATTGCATATGGTGTCCGTCGCAAGATTTCGTCTCTCCGGTGGATTCAAATTATTGCGTCGAAATAACATTGAGCAATATTATAAACTCTACAATCCGAGTCGCAGTAACTGATAAGCAATCGTATATCTATAATTATGAGGTGCGTTTCCCATTCTCGGGAAGTCTGCTTGGTAAGTATCTGAAAGAGATTGTACACTCAGAAGACGTGCCATATCGTGTCGGTACTAAAAAGCTCGAAGAGTATCTCGTCGGGGAGTCTTTTACCGACAAAATTCAGATTTATAAAGACCGGCACTTGTATCGGAATTTTGAGTGTGTTCCCTACGACAGGGCCAAGGGGATAGAGTATATTTATTCGGAAGATTACTATAAATTTTGGAATACAGTCGACCAACTCGGTTTCATAAACACAGTGATTTCGAAGTATGTAGGGTTGGAGAGTATCTACGACGGCAGCTACTTGCAGGGGAGTTTCTCAGCGCACCAAATCGACAGTGTTTCTGTTACTTATCGCGAGAAGAAAAAGAATGTGCCATTTCGGTTCCATTTCACCACCTCTGGCGGACGAATGGAATGCGACTCTGTGCCGGGCAATACTGTGCATATCGGCAATTATATGGGCGTAATCGCCATAAAAGGACTGTGCAACAATCCACCGGGATTTTTCAAACTGGAAAAAGTTGTGCCGGGGAAAAACAGCCCGATCGGCGACGACATAGAAATCATAGAATTCGAGATGTATTCCAATGGGAAGTTAATAAAGCGCGAAAACCTTACGCCCAGTCCCCATATAGAAGACAGGTACATAAGGTATAACGAAATGTACTATGACTTCCTGAAGCTGATACGAACCTATGTGGCTTTATTTAGAGGCCCGGTTTAGGGTTTGGGGTTAAGGTTTAGGTAATGGCCTTTGCTAATACTTTGAATACTACGCCTAATCGGAGCTTGTCGCGGAGAGAGACAAATTACCAATGCTGTTTACTTGAGGATAAGATGTACGAAACTGACGTGCTGGTTGCTACGCCCCCCCCACTCTCGTAGGGTCGCGGCACGCCGCGACCGGGTGGCAAAAGCATTTCCCCATTGATAATCAACGCATTACCAGTCATAAAACACGTGGCGTAAGACGTTGTTTATGAATAACATGTTACAATAAAGGGTTGATAATCAAATAAATGTACTTCTACCCGGTCGCGGCATGCCGCGACCCTACGAGAGGGAGTTTAGATAGTGTGTTGACTATCTGCAAGTTAGCATCACCTAACCGAGGCTTGTCTCTCCGAGACAAGCTCCTATCGTTGCTGGCCTTTTGAATAATCAACCCTTAAGTTAACCGCATTGGACAAGGTTCTATCGCAAACGCGTCTTTGTATTCAATCAAAAAACGCTCGAATAATCCTATAAAAATACTTGCAGCTGATTTTTGCGAGTTGCAAAAATTTGCGGATTGCGGAAATTATCGTAAATTTGCCAAAAAAGGATAATTATGAAAGCTCAATACCAAAGAATACTCCTGAAACTCAGCGGCGAGTCGCTGATGGGCCACCAGGGCTACGGCATCGATTCGGAACGCCTCGGTGACTATGCCCGCCAGATTGCCGAGCTGCGCGAAAGCGGCGTGGAAGTAGGCATCGTAATCGGCGGCGGCAATATCTTCCGCGGTCTTTCGGGCGCGGCTAAGGGTTTTGACCGCGTAAAAGGCGACCAAATGGGCATGCTTGCCACCGTTATCAATTCGCTTGCACTCAGCTCTGCACTCGAGAGTATCGGCTGCCCGGCGCGAGTGCTGACATCGATCGGCATGTTCCCTATCGGCGAGCCCTACAGCCCCTCACGAGCAATCGAGACCCTGACCTCGGGCACAGTGACCATAATCGCCGGCGGCACCGGTAACCCCTTCTTTACCACCGATACAGCCTCGGCGCTGCGTGCGGTAGAAATCAAGGCCCAGGTGATGCTCAAGGGCACACGCGTCGACGGCATCTATACCGCCGACCCCGAGAAAGACCCCACAGCCACCAAGTTCGACAAAATCAGCTACGACGAAATCTACAACCGCGGTCTCCGTATCATGGACCTCACCGCCACCACCCTCTGCCGCGAAAACGGCATGAAGATAATCGTGTTCGACATGGACACCCCCGGCAACCTTGCCAAGGTACTTAGCGGCGAGAATATCGGTACTCTGGTTTATTGACCATACGTCAAAGGAATCGTATAGCCGACTTGCGAAATTTGACTAACAGAAATTATAAACACTTACAATATGACAGACCCGCAGACTTATATCGCTCCGGCCGAAGAGAAAATGGAACTGGCCGTAGCCTATCTCGATGAAACCCTGGCCCGCATCCGCGCAGGCAAAGCCAATCCCAAAATTCTCGAAGCCGTAAGGGTAGAATACTACGGCTCTTTGGCCCCGATATCTAATGTAGCCAACATCAGCGTACCCGATGCCCGCACAATCGTAATCACTCCTTGGGAGAAGGCAATGTTCAAGCCAATCGAAAAGGCAATCATCAACTCAGAAGTAGGCATCACCCCCGAAAACAACGGCGAGGTAATCCGTCTGTCGATACCGCCACTGACCGAAGACCGCCGCAAGGCCCTCGTAAAGCAGTGCAAGGCCGAAGCCGAGACAGCCAAGGTATCGGTGCGCAATGCCCGCCGCGACGCTATCGACGGCCTCAAAAAGGCTATCAAGCAGGGTATGCCCGAAGACGTAGAGAAAGATGCCGAAGCTTCGGTACAGAAACTCCACGACAAATACCTCAAGAAAATCGACGATATCTTTGCAGCTAAAGAGCGCGAAATCCTCACTGTATAACAGATAGCGAACTTTAGCACCGGTATTATTGT
Organism: Bacteroidales bacterium M2; assembly: GCA_001689415.1. Taxonomy (GTDB): domain Bacteria; phylum Bacteroidota; class Bacteroidia; order Bacteroidales; family Muribaculaceae; genus CAG-873. The sequence continues at coordinate 3,969 of LUJM01000018.1, forward strand.
TAATAAAGTTGAAGACGTGCGGATGCGGCGCTCGAGATTGTAATCTCCCCCGCAACAAGCGGCTGAAATTGCCGCTGACGTCCGCTATTCTCTCTCCACGCCTTCAAATATAATACACATGAGCATCGAACCCCGGTTAGTGCCGGGGTTTGTTATATCTCACATCAGTCGATCAGAGGGAATTTACGCTCGTGTAAACAAAATGAGCAGTATATTTGTTATTACAATACATCGGAAATCATGCAAGCCGACAACTTGCAACAACTTGATTAATAACTAAATAACGCATACAACGCAATGAGCGACTTCAAAAAAATCATCAGTGAAGACAAGCCCGTGCTTGTCGACTTCTTCGCAACCTGGTGCGGCCCCTGCCGTTTGCAAGGACCGATTCTCGAGCAGGTAAAATCACGCATAGGCGACAGTGCAAGTATTCTGAAAATCGATATCGACCAGAACGGCCCTCTTGCCGCCGAGTACAATGTGCGCTCGGTGCCTACGCTCATTCTTTTTAAGAACGGCGAGGCAGTATGGCGTGCCGTTGGCCTGCAGCAGGCCGATGTTCTTGAGCAGAAACTGCGCGAGCACATGTAATTTTATACATCAAACCTAAATAGACAAGCAGCAAGCCTGCAAGCACCTGATAATAGGGTGTTTGCAGGCTTCGTTTCATTTAAATGAATAGTGTTGTTTAAAGTTCGGCAAGTCTCTATCTGCAATTTTTTTAAAAAAACCTATTAAAAAATTTGTATTATATCATCAAAAAGCAGTAATTTCGCGCCTTGTTTTTTAACACAAGATACAATGAGGAATCCATATAGGTTTTCTTTAAATTATATGCTTTGGAGCCTGTCCGACATTTTTTGCCGGTCAGGCTCCAAACCCTTTATAGCAAACTTGTCAAATTATTTCCAATATGTCAACACTAAGATTTAAAGTCGTCGAAGAAGCCTTCGACCGAAAAGCTGTTGCCGTTAAAGCACCCGAGGAGCGCCCGGAAGCATATTACGGCAGCTTGGTATTCAACAACCGTCAGATGTATGAATACCTGCCCAAGAAAACATATGACGCACTTGTACGCGCCATAGAGAACAAAGAGCCAATAAGCCGTGAGATCGCCGACTCAGTAGCCGACGGCATGAAGAGGTGGGCAATCGATAACGGTGCACGTCATTACACCCACTGGTTTCACCCACTCACCGACGGCACCGCCGAGAAACACGATTCCTTCATCGAGCACGATGGCGAAGGAGGGGTGTTAGAGTCATTTACCGGTAAATTGCTGGTGCAGCAAGAGCCGGATGCATCATCGTTTCCCAACGGTGGCATCCGCAACACATTTGAGGCCCGCGGATATTCCGCCTGGGATATTTCATCGCCTGCATTTATACTTGGCGAGACCCTTTGTATCCCGACAATCTTTATAAGCTATACTGGGGAATCACTGGACTACAAGACACCCCTCCTACGAGCCCTCAACAGTGTCGACAGTGCCGCCACATCTGTAGCACGTCTCTTTGACCCCCACGTGAATCATGTACACAGCTATCTTGGCTGGGAGCAGGAGTATTTTTTGGTCGACGAAGCACTCTACTCCGCCCGCCCCGACCTTGTCATGACCGGACGCACACTCATAGGTCACGAGAGCGCCAAGAACCAACAGCTTGAGGACCACTATTTCGGAGCTATACCGTCGCGAGTCGAAGCTTTCATGCTTGACCTCGAGATAGAGTGCCACAAACTTGGCATCCCGGCAAAGACACGACATAACGAAGTTGCGCCTAACCAGTTCGAGCTTGCACCGGTATTCGAAGAGACCAACCTTGCCAATGACCACAATCTGCTACTGATGTCTGTAATGAGCAAAGTAGCATCGCGCCACAACTTTCGCGTACTACTGCATGAAAAGCCATTTGCCGGCATCAACGGCTCCGGCAAACACAACAACTGGAGTCTTGGCACAGACACAGGCGTACTGCTATTCGCCCCGGGAAAAAATTTCCGTGAAAACCTGCAATTCATCACCTTCGTTGTGAATGTAATGGCAGCAGTGCATCGCCATAACGCCTTGCTCAAAGCATCTATCATATCAGCGACAAACGCCCACCGCTTAGGCGCAAACGAGGCTCCCCCTGCAATCATTTCAATATTTACCGGCAGTCAGTTGGCGACCATACTCGAATTCTTGGAGAAATCATCAAAAGAGCAGCTTGCCAATCTTTCGACGAAAGAAGCCATATCAGTGGGAGTGGCCCAAATACCGGAAATACTCATCGACAATACAGACCGCAACCGCACATCACCATTTGCGTTCACCGGAAACAGGTTCGAATTCCGAGCAGTCGGCTCATCGGCCAATTGCGCATCGGCAATGATTGCACTAAATGCCGCCGTCGCCGACCAGCTCAACAGTTTCCGCCGATCCATAGACGAGCGCACAGAAGCCGGGGAATCACTCGAAGACGCTATCATCGCCGAAGTTCGCAAACTAATCATAGAGTCAAAAAACATACACTTCGACGGAAACGGCTATTCCGACGAATGGAAGGCCGAAGCCGCCCGTCGCGGCCTCGACTGCGAGACATCAGCCCCGCGCATGTTCGACGCCTATCTCAGCAAGCAGACAGAGGAAATGTTTGCCCGTACCGGCGTATTCTCACGAGTCGAACTCGAAGCCCGCAACGAAGTGAAATGGGAAATCTATACCAAAAAGGTACAGATTGAGTCGCGTGTGCTCGGCGACCTTGCCATCAATCATATCATACCGGTGGCAACACGTTATCAGTCTATAATTGTAGATAACGTGACCAAACTAAAAGCTCTATTCGGAGCAGAAGAAGAGGAGATTGTAGAGCAAGATATTGATACAATCAAACGCATTAGCCGCCACATGCGTGTGATAAAGTCGGAGACCTACCGTATGATAGCCGCCCGCAAAGCCGCCAATGCTATCGAAAACGAGCGCGAAAAGGCAATCGCCTACCATGACACCGTGCTGCCATGCATGGAGACAATCAGATACCACATCGACAAACTCGAGCTCATGGTAGATAACGAAATGTGGCCACTGCCCAAATATCGCGAACTGCTATTTATCAGATAAACCCTAAAATAACAAAGTTGTCTGCATCTACTAATGGATGCAGACAACGTATAAAATAATTAACCTTGGATACAAAATACATTTTCGTTACAGGAGGAGTAGTTTCATCGCTTGGAAAGGGCATAATATCCTCATCTCTTGCACGTCTGCTACAGTCAAGAGGCTTCAGGGTCACTATACAAAAATTTGACCCCTATCTGAATATCGACCCCGGCACACTCAACCCATACGAACATGGCGAGTGCTATGTCACCGACGACGGCTTCGAAACCGACCTCGACCTCGGCCACTATGAACGCTTCACCGACATCCACACAACCCGGGCCAACAGCATAACCACCGGACGCATCTATCAAGCCGTAATAAACAAAGAACGCAGAGGCGACTATCTCGGAAAGACCGTACAGATTATCCCCCATATCACCGACGAAATAAAACGCAATATCGTCAATTTAGGTGAAACGGGGGATTTTGATTTTATAATCACCGAGATCGGAGGTACTGTAGGCGATATCGAGTCAACCCCCTTTCTTGAGGCAGAGAGACAGCTGAAATGGGAACTTGGCAAGAGGGTATTGAGTCTGCACCTTACCTATGTGCCATATCTCAAGGCCGCCAAGGAACTGAAAACCAAGCCCACGCAGCACTCTGTAAAACAGCTCCAATCAATAGGTATCCAACCCGACATATTGATTCTTCGCACAGAAATGCCAATTCCGCAGGCTATGAGGGAAAAGGTTGCACGATTCTGTAACGTATCGGCAGAGGCTGTGATTCAAAGTCTTGACGCGTCATCAATATATCATGTTCCGGGCATGATGCACGAACAGCACCTTGACAGATTAGTTCTCGATATGACCGGTACCGAGCATCGCAGCGAGCCGGACCACTCAGCGTGGAACCTGTTCCTTCAAAAACTTGAAAACGCCCATAAAAATGTGAGGATAGGCCTTGTAGGAAAATACGTTGACCTGCAGGATGCCTACAAATCAATCAGCGAGTCTCTTATACATGCCGCCACGTACTTTGACCACAAGTTGGATCTCGTTTACATCAATGCGGAGAATGTAAGTGATGAAAATGTGGAGCAAACATTATCCGGGCTTGACGGTGTAATCATTGCCCCGGGCTTCGGCAGCCGAGGTATCGACGGCAAACTGACAGCTATCAAATGGTGCCGAGAAAATGATATCCCGACATTCGGAATATGCCTTGGAATGCAGTGCATCGTCATCGAGTATGCGCGAAATGTTCTTGGCCTGAAAGCGGCAAACTCAACAGAGATGGATTCCTCGACCCCCTATAAGGTCATCGACATAATGGAAAGTCAAAAGAATGTTACCGAAAAGGGAGGCAGCATGCGTCTTGGCGCCTATAATTGCCGACTTGCCGACGCCAGCGTAGCCAAAAGTGCCTATCAGGCAGATATTATAAGGGAGCGTCATCGCCACAGATATGAGTTCAACAATGAATACCGCACCCGATTTGAGGATGCAGGGCTGAAATGCACCGGAGAGAATCCGGAAACAGGATTGGTGGAGATTGTAGAACTCCCCAAACTAAGGTGGTTTGTCGGAACACAGTATCATCCCGAGTATCGCTCAACAGTACTTCATCCGAATCCTCTATTCATGTCATTCATGAATGCGGCAGTAGAGTATTCCAAGCAAAAGTAAACAATGGAACTAATAAAGCATGAGTGTGGTGTGGCAATGATTCGCCTGCTAAAGCCAATATCATACTATAAAGAAAAATACGGCACCGAACTCTATGGGCTCGACCGGCTTTATCTCATCATGGAGAAAGAGCATAATCGCGGACAGGAAGCAGCAGGCATCGGATGTGTCAAACTAAACGTAGAGCCCGGCAATGAGTATATCTTCAGAGAGCGGGCCCAAGGCTCCGGAGCTATTTCTGAAATATTCTCCACCGTGCACGACCGGCTTAAAAAGGAACTCGAAGATGGCATAAGTATCGAGGATGCATCGTTTGTAGGCGAGGTATATATGGGGCATCTTCGCTATAGCACCACCGGCAGGTCGGGAATAAACTATGTACATCCATTTATGCGGCGCAACAACTGGAGTTCGCGCAATATGTTGCTTTGCGGCAATTTCAACATGACCAACGTGGGCGAGATTTTCAATGAGATAGTATCCAAGGGTCAACATCCTCGACTCTATGCCGATACCTTCATACTTCTTGAACAGCTTTGCCATGCACTCGACAGAGAGAACGAACGTCTGTATCAGCAATTTCACGACGAGGGCTTATCGGCAATGGAACTATCAGAAGCAATATCCCGCGATCTGAATGTAGCGAATATTCTCAAGCGTTGTTCGCCGATATGGGACGGCGGCTATGTAATATGCGGCATTGTCGGCAACGGCGACATGTGGACGATGCGCGACCCTAACGGAATACGCCCGGCATTCTATTATATCGATGACGAGATTGTTGTGGTGGCAAGCGAAAGGCCTGTCATACAGACTGCCTTTAATATCGAGACAGACAAGGTGAAGGAGCTAAAGCCCGGTGCTGCGCTTATTGTAGACCGCAACGGTACTTCTCGAATTGAGACGATACTGCCACAGAGAAACAACTCGGCCTGCAGTTTCGAGCGTATATATTTTTCACGCGGCTCGGACTGCGACATTTATCGTGAGCGCAAGCTACTTGGGGAAATGCTTGTAGAGCCAATATTGAAAGCCGTTGACTACGACTTGGACAACACCGTGTTTTCTTTCATACCCAACACAGCCGAAGTTGCCTTTTATGGCCTGGTAAACGGAATAGAGAAGTGGCTTATAAAACAGAAAACAGAAGGACTCAAGGCCCTGGCAAAGAACGGCATCCTCACCGACGAGAATATCAGTGCGATTCTGAATCGGCGCGTACGCAGGGAAAAAGTAGCAATCAAAGATATAAAATTGCGAACATTTATTGCCGAGAGTGACATCCGCAATGATCTTGCCTCGCATGTTTATGACGTTACATACGGATCGATAAACCGAGGTGACACTCTCGTTATCATTGACGACAGCATAGTACGAGGCACCACACTTCGCAGCTCCATACTTGGCATACTCGACCGTCTGCACCCCGGCAGAATCGTTATCGTGTCGAGTTCTCCCCAGGTCAGATACCCTGACTGCTACGGAATCGATATGTCACGAATGGGAGAATTTATCGCCTTCAAGGCGGCAATGTCGTTACTTGAAGAGCGAGGCATGCAACATGTTGCCGAAGAAGTGTATGAAAAATGCCGCAATCAGGACTCGGTTGAATCAGGCCGGATTGAGAACTATGTCAAAGCTATTTATGCTCCATTCTCTGAAGATGAAATAGCCGACAAAATCTCGGAAATGCTTACACCTTCGTTTGTAAAAGCCGAGGTAAAGATTGTGTTTCAGACTGTAAACGACCTGCACAGTGCTATACCTGCCCATAGTGGCGACTGGTATTTTTCCGGCAATTATCCCACTCCCGGAGGGACACGTCTTGTCAACAAAGCCTTTGTAAATTACTATGAAGGCAGAACTACTGCCCGCGACTAAAATATTAAGCTGCCTTAGTCGCGGGCAGCAATTTTACTATATACGGTAATCTGTGCCCAAGCCGAAATCAGTAATCCAATACTATGGGGCATTGGTTCTCGGTTGCGAATTTTACGGCCTGGTATAGCATGGAGTAAGCGCACTTGGCAAGTTCTTCGGTGCGGAATTTATCGTTCTTTTTAAATTGCTGTATAAACCCAAAGGCAGGCTTGGACGTCTTTCGATTTGCAGGGACATAAAATTTATCGTTTCGCCAAGACAGAATGGTGGCTTCGTCGGCATTCCACAACTGCTTGTTAAGGTCTTCTAATTCATATTTTAGAAGTAAAACTGTAGATATTCTGCCTTCGTTGCCTGTAGGTAGTTTTGTAATAAAAATAGCTTCGTTAGGAATTGGCAGCCACAAGGTTGTGCCCATGAGCAAAGAGTTTGGAATCCTTTGCTCCATAGCTTGCTTGACGATGGGTTCGTCGTAAAAATTCCAGCCGTTCCGGACAAATTCGGGCAATGGCTTTTTCAACTCTATACATGCTTGGAGCATAACGAGAGCCCCGAAAGCTACCCAGTCGGGTTTGTCGGTGAAATACCCACAATCGCTTTTTTCGTCCCAAAGCGGTGGCGTGAGGGGCGGCTTGATACTTACGGCAAAAGTATCGGCCCAATGGCTTACTATATCACGTATGTTTTCGATTTCGGCCTGGTCTTCAACCGGTTTCATTTCGTTGCCGGAGGCATCACGCATGACGCAATTTTGGCCATTCTCTTCAGCGAGCAGCTGTACGAGGTTTTTCCAGTTGCTACTGTAATAGCGGGTCAATTTACCGGCATAGATGTCTAATCCCATATTCGAGGGGGTGTTAAAATTAGCAGGTCCGGGGCGGTCAGCTGCCTCTCAGGAGTGTGGCGTAGCGCTCGGGGTCGTTGATTAGGTCGAGGGCGGCTTTGAAGTCTTTCGACAGGTGCGAGATTGCCCTGTAGTACGATCCGTCCTCATATAGGTCGCGGGCTATCAAGCCTGTCATAATCGCCTGTATCATCGGCTTGGAGATGTCGTAGTGCTCGGGCTTGAATTCAATTTCTTTTGCCTTGCCGTCTTCGATAAGGCGCTCGAGGAGCGATTCGGGCACCACATAGTCGCGGCCGAAATCATCGGCTGTAGGGTACTGTTTGAGCAGTTCCTTGCGGTTGGCATCGACATAGTTGATGACGGTACGGTTGATAATACCCTTGGCAACGAGGTCGCGGTAGTAGGTAGAATAATAGCTTGTATCAGCCGGGACGAAAACATCGGGGATGATGCCGCCGCCACCGTATACCGGTCGGCGGTTACGCAGGGTTTCGTACTTGAGCGAGTCGGGACGCGCAATGCTGTCGGCGCTCCAAAGTTCGCCCGATTTGTAGCGATTGAGCATATCGAGGTAGTATTCGTCGCCATGACCTTTTTCGTAGGGGCGCTGTATGCAACGTCCCGAGGGTGTGTAATAGCGCGATACGGTAAGGCGTATCATCGAGCCGTCGGGGAATGGGAACGGACGCTGTACGAGACCTTTGCCGAATGTGCGACGGCCCACCACGAGGGCGCGGTCGTTATCCTGCAATGCACCGGCGAGAATCTCGGACGCCGAAGCCGACGACTGGTCGACAATCACCACCAGGCGACCGTCGAGGAATGAGCCTTGGCCTTCTGTGACATATTTGTATGGCTGTGTGCGGCGTCCGGCGGTGCTAACTACCGGGGTGCCAAATGGCAGGAACTCCGAAGCAAGCTCGAATGCCGCGCCGAGGTAGCCGCCACCGTTGCCGGAAACGTCGAGGATAAGGTTTTTCATGCCCTTTCGGCGTAGTTTCTTCATCGCTTCCTGCACTTCCTTGGCCGTTTCTTCAGCAAAGCGGGTGATGCGGATATATCCGGTAACGGAATCGGCCATAAAGGTTTCATCGACAGAATAGAGGGGAATATCGTCGCGCACGACATCGAAATCGACGTATTCACTGCCGCGTTTTACCTGTAGTCGTACGGTAGTGCCTTTTGGTCCTCGCAGGGTTTTCATCACATCGCGGTTGGCGAGCTTTTTGCCCGCAATCACAGTATCGTTGGCGCTGACAATACGGTCACCGGCCAGTATACCCACCTTTTCCGACGGGCCGCCGGCTATTGTCTGTATCACATACACGGTGTCTTCAAGCATATTGAACTGAATACCGATGCCGCTGAATTTACCTTCGAGAGGCTCGGTAAACTCCTTTGTTTCCTGTGGAGTGGAATAAGCCGAATGCGGGTCGAGCGTCTTGAGCATCGCCACTATAGCCTCGTTGACGATAGTGTCGGAATTGACATCCTCGACATAGAAATTCTCGATAATGGCCTCGGCCGCACGCAATTTCTGGTCGGGGGTAAACTGTTCGTTCTGACGCTGGCTGTATGCTACCGCAGCCACACAAAGGGTCAGTAATGTGATGTATATCTTTTTCATAACTTTAGTTGGGTATCTCAGGGCAGGAATGGTGTTACATCTTCGCCATACGCAGCCAGCTCGCGTACCATCGACGATGATACCGCCGACAACTCGGGGCGACTAAATAATATAACACTTTCGATGCCCGAAAGTTGCATATTCACCATAGCCATATCGCGCTCGTACTCGAAATCCTTGACCGAACGCACAGCACGCAGAATAAAACCGGCACCGACTTCGCGAGCCAGCTGCGTGGTGAGGCAGGAGTAGACTCGTACCTCGATTTCGGGACGGTCGGCATAGAGGCGGCGTATGGCCTCGGCGGAAGCCTCGGCATCCGACGACGGTTTGTTGATATTGTAGCCTACGGCGATAATGATGCGGTCGAAAAGTCGCAGGCCACGCTCTACGATGTCGGCGTGGCCTCGTGTGAAGGGATTGAACGAGCCGGGGAATATCGCCGTCCTAATGGCTGTCGATGTTGGTGTCATCCTCTACTACAAGGTTGTCGATGATAAAATTCTGACGCTCCATGGTATTCTTGCCCATATAGAACTCGAGTACTTCGGCTACGCCGTCTTCTTTGCGCAGGCTCACGCGGTCGATACGCATATCCTCGCCGATAAAACCTCGGAACTCGTCGGGCGAAATCTCACCGAGACCTTTGAATCGCGTGATTTCGGCGTTGGAACCAAAACGCTCAATGGCGTTGATGCGCTCCTCGTCGGTATAGCAGTATACGGTATCATCGGCGGCATCGGCGCTGCGTACCTTGCCCGAGCGCTTGGCGGTTTTCTTATTGCGCACACGGAAGAGGGGCGTCTGCAGCACGTAGACATGACCTTTCTTGATCAGGTCGGGGAAGTACTGCAAGAAGAACGTGAGCATGAGCAGGCGGATGTGCATACCGTCGACATCGGCATCGGTAGCGATAATCACCTTGTTGTAGCGCAGGCCGTCGAGGCCGTCCTGGATATTAAGTGCCGCCTGCAAAAGGCTGAATTCCTCGTTGGTATACAGCTCTTTCTGCGTAGCACCGTAGGTGTTGAGGGGCTTTCCTCGGAGTTTGAACACCGCCTGGGTCTCTACGTCGCGCACCTTTTCGATCGAACCGCCTGCCGAGTCACCCTCGGTGATGAAAATCGAGGTTGCATTCTTGCGCTCCTCGTTGCCACGGCTGTCGTTGAGGTGCACGCGGCAGTCGTTGAGCTTGCGGTTGTATAGGCTCACTTTCTTTGCTGTCTCGCGGGCTTTCTTTGCTACACCGGCCATGGCCTTGCGGTCGCGCTCGCTCGCCTGTACTTTCTTGAGAATGATATCGGCCACCTCGAGCTCGCGGTGCAAGTAGTTATCGAGTTCCTTGCGGATGAAATCGCCTATATACTTGGCAATTGTCGGGCCGTCGGGCTTCATGTCGCGCGAGCCGAGGCGGGTCTTGGTCTGGCTCTCGAACACCGGGTCGACGACATTGACCGCTATCGCGGCCACCATGCCGTTGCGGATGTCGGAATACTCGAAGTTGCGGCCGAAGTAATCTTTCATCGTGCGGCTCACAGCCTCTTTGAATGCAGTGAGGTGTGTGCCGCCCTGGGTGGTATGCTGGCTGTTGACAAAGCTGTAATACTCCTCGCCGTACTGGTTGACATGGGTAATCGCAACCTCGATATCGGGGCCTTTGAAGTGGATAATCGGGTACAGGGGCTCTTGGGTCAAATTTTCCTTGAGCAAATCTTCGAGACCGTGGCGCGAGATGTACGACTTGCCGTTGAATACAATCTTGAGGCCGGTATTGAGGAATGTGTAGTTCTTGAGCAGGGGCACGATAAATTCGTCGCGGAATACATAGCCGCGGAAAATATCGGCCGAGGGGGTGAATGTTACCAGTGTGCCGTTGGGCTCGTCGGTGGCTTCGACAGGACTCGACTCTACAAGCTGGCCGAGCGAGAAACGCGCACTGACGCACTCGCCGTCGCGGTACGATGTAATTTCGAAATTCGTCGACAGAGCGTTTACCGCCTTGATACCCACGCCGTTGAGGCCTACAGTCTGTGTAAATGCGCCCTCTTTGAACTTGCCGCCGGTATTCATCTTCGAGGCTACATCGATTACCGAACCTAATGGAATGCCTCGGCCATAGTCGCGCACGGTAGCCGTGTGCTCGTCGACATTGACGATAATCTGGTGGCCGTAGCCCATCATGAACTCATCGATAGAGTTGTCAATCACTTCTTTGAGCAGCACATATATGCCGTCGTCGCTGTTGGTACCGTCGCCGAGCTTGCCGATATACATACCGGGGCGCTGCTGTATATGCTCGAACCACGACAGCGATAAAATGGCATCGTCGTCGTAGTTGGCGGTTGTCTTGGGCCGACGCTGGTCGGCATCGGCGGGAAGATTGAAAATATCTTGTTCGTTATCCATTTACAGCGTATTAGAGTGATTGGGTGAATAAGCCAGCACCTGCTCAGCAGGCTTCTAACTACAAAGTTAGCGATTTTGTCTGAGAAACAATAATCTAAAAACTTGAAATTTATTAACAACTCTAAATTTGTATAGCCTAACAAGACAACCCTAATGTGACAACGGCAAAAGCAATATCAGGGCAGGTCTGATTTTTACGGCTTTATATCCGGCAGGGTTGGCGCCGGGGTGTCGGGGAACCATTCGGAGAGTTGGCGTTTGGCTTTGTCGAGGGTCTCTTGCGAGAGGTTGTTCCAGATGTGTTTGAGTATAAATACCAGCGCAGCCGTATCGTCGGCGAAACCGCCGGGAAGGGCATCGGGTATCAGGTCGATGGGCACGATAAAGTAGCCCAAGGCGGCTATGACCAAGGCGCGGTCTTTCAATGGCAGGCGTTTGTCCAAGGTGGCATAGTATAGTATCAGCACTGTATGCACGGCCTTGACACCCACCTTTTTAGCCACTTTGCCGATTTTCGCAAATAGAGAAGCCGGATTATAATAAGCCGAATATTTAGAGAGCCTTTCGGAGAGATTTTTGATGCCCATAATAGATGTTTTACGATGTGGTAACGATATTAAAACACATTTACAGCGCCCTTTGTGCGCCAACGGCCTCATCAACCGCAAAAATCACACAAAAGGGCGCTGAATGGTGGCGTCACGTCGCCGGGGGGGGGGATTATTCTTTATCCTTTTCCTTGTCTTTTTCTACATGTTGGCGGCGGAGGGGATGACGGTAGGCGTAGTCGTAGCTGCGGCGGTTGCGGTAGATGTCGATTGCGGCGTATATGGCGCTGCGCATGCTGTCGGGCGATGCTTCGTTTTTACCTGCGATGTCGTAGCCGGTGCCGTGGTCGGGCGATGTGCGCACAAAGGGCAATCCTGCCGTGAAGTTGACACCGCTATCCATAGCGAGGGTCTTGAAGGGAGTGAGACCCTGGTCGTGGTACATGGCGAGGATGCCGTCGAAGTGACTGTAAGCACCGCTGCCGAAGAAGCCGTCGGAGGCATAGGGGCCGAAGGCAAGAATCTTCTTCTCGCGCACGGCTGCGAGGGCGGGATTGATAATGGTTTCTTCTTCCTTGCCCAGCAAGCCGTCTTCTCCGGCGTGGGGGTTGAGCGACAGCACAGCGATACGCGGCGACTGGATGCCGAAATCGCGACGCAGAGAACGGTCGAAGCGCTCGAGTTTCTGCTCTATCAATTCGGGCGTAAGGGCCTCGGGCACGCTTGCAAGGGGCATGTGGGCTGTTGCCAGGGCGATGCGCATGCTGTCGTTGCACATAATCATCAAGGCCTGGTCGCCCTCCTCGCCAAGGCGGGCCTCAAGATACTCGGTGTGTCCGGGGAAGCTGAACTCGGCGTTCTGGATAGTTTTCTTGTTGATTGGAGCAGTGACGAGCACGTCGATATCGCCTGCCACAAGGTCGGCCACTGCGGCCTCGAGGGCAGCAAATGCGGCCTGTCCGGCAGCTTCGGCAGCAACTCCCGGGTCGATTTTGAGGTCCTCGCCCACTACGTTGATGATATTGAACTGTCCCTCGCGGGCGTCTGCGGCACTGTCGATGCGGTTGAGCTGCACCAGGGCAAGCTCCATAGCCTTGCGGTAAAACGCCGCCGCCTTGCCCGAGCCGTATACGATTATCGTGCACAGGTCGGCCATGCGCTCATCTTCGAGCACCTTGAGTATCACTTCGTAGCCGATACCGTTGGTGTCTCCGTGGGTGATACCCACTCGTATCTTATCCATGATTATTTCGATTATTTATGGATTAAACTATTTCTTAGCCCCGGCAAGCATACCGCAGGCGGCCATTATATCCTCGCCTCGCGAGGCTCGTATGGTGGCGATGATACCGGCAGCGTTGAGGGTGTCGCGAAAACGCTCCATGGTACCCTGCGACGACGGACGGCCCTCGAAACCGGGTGTGCGGTGAAAGCGAATCAGGTTGACCCTTGCATCGGTACCGCGCAGCAAGCGGGCCAGCGCCTCGGCATGGCGGGCATCATCGTTGAGGCCCTCAAACATCGTATACTCTATCGACAAACGCCGCTGGTGGGCGAAATCGTGCTGCCGCAGAGTGGCCAGAATGTCGGCCATAGGGTATGCCCGCTGCACAGGCATGATCGACAGTCGCTCGTCGGCAAATGGCGAGTGAAGGCTCACCGCGATATGGGCCTGAGTGCGATTGAGGAGCAGGTCGAGACCGGGCTGTTTGCCAATCGTCGACACAGTTATGCGCCTCGGGCTCCATGCCATGCCCCATTGCGAGGTAAGGATGTCGACAGTACGCAACACGGCATCGATGTTGTCGGCAGGTTCGCCCATGCCCATAAATACGATATTGGTGAGGCTTTCGCTCTCGGGTATCGACAGCACCTGGTTGATAATCGCCCCGGCATCGAGGTCGCCCTGCCAGCCACCCTGCCCTGTCATGCAGAATCGGCAATTCATCTTGCAACCGGCCTGGCTCGATATGCACAGGGTTGCACGGTCGCGGTCGGGGATATACACGGCTTCGACGTCGCGGCCACCGACACCCTTGAAAAGGTACTTTGCCGTGCCGTCTTTGCTACGTGCCTCGGCAATAGGGGCTTCGCGCCCTACCTCGTAGCCGTTGTCGCGCAGCCACGCGCGGGCCGACTTTGGCAGGTCGGTCATCGCATCTATATCAGTGACTCCACGTTTATAAAGCCACGCCGCCATTTGCTTTGCGGCAAATTTGCGCAGCCCGGCCTCGGCGGCAACCGCCTCCAGCCCGCCAAGATCGAGTCCTAAGAGCTTTTTATTCATCTCTATTATATAGCCAAGTCAAAAGGTAAATCACTAATATCCTTGAGTCGTTTTCCAGATATTAGAATATCAAGCATTTCGATTGAATCTTCTGCCCCGGTTTGTTTCACAGCCTCAATGAGCTCATAAAGAGCGAAATGATACATGCAGTCTATATCACCTGTTCCAAGGGCGAGAGAAGCAAGCCGGGCAGGCAAAGGTTCTCCTGTTATAACGGCAATGTGCGGTAAATGACCTTTGCGATTACGAATCAACCCTAATGCCTCTGTACGGCTATTCTGAGCACGGTCGCTACGCATAGTCCATTTTGCGGATATCGATGCATGCAGTATTGGCAGCTTGTTGAAATGCTCTCGTATTGCGGTCATTGTAGCGATATTGTCATCAACTATCAGCTGTGAATTATTGATGAAACTATCATCTTCCGGCTCGCGGTACATTACTATATCCGGAGCAACAAGATAAGAATTTCCCAAGCATGAGGCGATATTGGCATCGTGCTTAACAATTTCGCTCAGATATTCAAGGTGGGAATACTGATAAAAGCTACTCGTCTTGAGGGCATTTCTATTACCCAATTTCACCAAGTGCCATTTGCCTGGCCTAAGGTGTGATAGCAAAGGGAATGCCTCCGTAAGAAACTCAAGGTTAATGGTCTCGAAAGCAGCCCCAAGGGTTTGTCCTAAACACTTTTCATGTGTTTCTACCAACAACTGCTCGGCAATACTTTTTGCAATCCTGACAGATAGTCGAGAAGATTTATCTGCATTGCTTGGTACTCCGGCATTGTCAACGCTTAAGACTCCGCGCTCCAATAAAGACTTATGGTATCGGTCTCTAATTATTCGTATTTTCGATTCCATTTTGCAACACTTTGATGATTTCTATGCCTATTGCTTTGGCTACCGGCGGTGGGAATGCGTTACCGATCATTCTGCAAGCAGCTGTCTTGCGAACTCCAAACTCCCAATCGTCAGGAAAACCCTGAATTCTTGCAAGCATTTTAGTCGTAAGCCTTGGCATACCTTCAAAATCGGCCAATGGCGCGGCATCTGCCACACCCCTACCGTCAATACCGAGCTCTGCCCAGGCGGCTTTTGCCCTCGTAGGGCCTAAATCAGGGCCTCCGTGTTTTTTGCTGCCGCCAACGATAGTTGGTGCAATTTTATCCGCCTTTACAAGCCATTGCGGATATTCCTTCCAGCCGTTTTGCGATATCAGGTCGCCTATGGCCATGCCGACTGTCACCGGGGCCGCATCTTGCGGTTGGGGGAATTCAAACGAATCATCGATATCGTGACGAATCCCTACAATTACTACTCTGGGTCTTAATTGAGGAACGCCATAATCCGACGAATTTAGCAACTTAATGTGCGGGCTATATCCAAGGTCTGTCAAAGTGTTAAGGATGTGCTCGCGATATTCTTTAAATTTCGGAGACATCAGGCCTTTGACATTCTCTATCATTACAGCTTTGGGCTTTATCTCATCAGTAAGCCTCAAGATATGGGGAAACAAATCTCGCTCATCTTCCGCCCCAAGCTGCTTGCCGGCAATGCTGAATGGCGGACAGGGAACGCCGCCAGCCAGCAAATCTATTTTTCCGCAATACGGTTTTCCGTCAAACTCTCTTACGTCTTGCCGACGGACATTCCAATTAGGCCTATTATAACGGAGTATGTCGCAGTAATCCTTTTCAATTTCCACCACCATTGCATGCTGAAAACCAGCATTTTCGAGGCCTAAAGCCTGTCCGCCGGCACCAGCACATATTTCGATAGAAACAAATGGACTCATATGCTCTATAATCTGCTAAGTCTTATCAGTTTAATTAAATGTCTGGGCCATTGAGCGGAATGCCCGCGAGGCCGATACGCCGCGATATAGTATCGAGTACACCGCGTTGAGTATAGGCATGTCGATGCCGTGGCGCTGGTTGATATCCCAGATACATTTTGCACCGTAGTAGCCCTCGGCGGTCTGCTCCATTTCCATGCGGGCGGCCTTGACCGAATAGCCCTTGCCTATCATCGAACCGAAGTTGTGGTTACGCGAAAAGCGCGAGTAGGCCGTTACCAGCAGGTCGCCAAGATAAACCGAGTCGCAGATATGGCGCTGGCGCGGCGACACTGCGGCCACGAAGCGCTCCATTTCGCGGATTGCATTACTGATGAGTACGGCGCAGAAATTGTCGCCGGTCTTCATGCCGTGCACGATACCGGCTGCTATCGCATACACATTCTTGAGCACCGAGGCATACTCTATGCCCTCTACATCGCTCGATGTGATTGCCCGCGTATTATTGCCGCGAAGGCAGTTGGCAAAAATCTCGGCGAGGTCAAGGTCGTTGCAGCCAATGGTAAGATAACTGGGACGGTCGAGCGCCACTTCCTCGGCATGGCAGGGGCCCGACACAACCAAGGTACGGTCGAGCGAGGTGCCGAACACGCGGGCCATGTAGTCGGTGATAAGCTCGTTGGTATCAGGCACAATGCCCTTTACCGCCGATACTATATTCTTGTGCGAAATATCGGCCGTGATCTTATCTACGTGGTCTTTGAAGTACGGCGACGGCATCACCATCAGCAGCGTGTCGGCCTTGTTGCAAACATAGTTTATGTCGCTCGAAAAGTCGATACGGCTGATGTCGAAGTCTACATCGGTCAGGTAGGCCGGGTTGTGGCCCAGGCGCTTGAAATCCTCGATGCGGTCATCGCGCCGCATATACCAGGTTATCGTCGGACAACTTTGCAGCACAAGCTTGGCAAGGGCCGTAGCCCAACTGCCACCGCCCATTACCGCGATATGCCCCGGGAAATTAGTGTCCATATCGATTGTTTTTATTCTCCGGCTGCGGCCACCCACGCTTTGACATCGTCGTTGGTAGGATTGGCAAGGCCGAGCTTGTTCTTTTTATTAAAACCGCAGAGTTCCTGGAAAAGTTTATTAGGATTCATCGGCGCCAGAGCGGCAACGGTGGTGACACCGAGCTTCTGCAGCGGTGCAACCCACTCCTCGGGGATGCCGATAGCAGTGTAAGCCTCTACGGCATCGCGTTTTTCTACCTTTTCGGGGCGCATCTGGGGGAACAGAAGCACTTCCTGGATAGTAGTCTGGCCGGTCATAAGCATCACCAGGCGGTCCATACCGATACCCATGCCCGATGTGGGGGGCATACCATACTCGAGGGCGCGGATAAAGTCGGCGTCGATAATCATTGCCTCATCATCGCCCTTCTCGCCAAGGCGCATCTGCTCTACAAAGCGCTCGTACTGGTCGATAGGGTCGTTGAGCTCTGAGTAGGCGTTGGCAAGCTCCTTGCCGTTGACCATGAGCTCGAAACGCTCGGTAAGCTCCGGATTGTTGCGGTGGCGCTTGGTAAGCGGAGACATCTCGATAGGATAGTCGGTGATAAATGTGGGCTGGATGTACGATCCTTCGCATTTTTCGCCGAAGATTTCGTCGATAAGTTTACCCTTGCCCATAGTCTCGTCGACTTCGATACCCATTTCGCGGGCAGCGGCGCGGAGTTCGTCCTCGCTCTTACCCTCGATGTCGTAGCCGGTATGATCCTTGATTGCCTGCGCCATAGTCACGCGGGGGAACGGTGCCTTGAAGCTGATCACGTTGTCGCCAACCTTGACATCGGTTGTACCGTTGACATCCAGACAAATCTTCTCGAGCATCTTCTCGGTGAAGCTCATCATCCAGTTATAGTCCTTGTACGAAACATAGATTTCCATACAGGTAAACTCGGGGTTGTGGGTGCGGTCCATACCCTCGTTGCGGAAGTTCTTAGAGAACTCGTATACGCCTTCGAAGCCGCCCACAATCAGACGCTTGAGATACAATTCGTCGGCAATACGCAGGTACAAAGGTATATCGAGGGCGTTGTGGTGAGTGATAAAGGGTCGAGCGGCAGCTCCACCGGGTATCGACTGAAGGATAGGAGTTTCCACCTCGATATAGCCCACATTGTTGAAATACTCGCGCATCGAGCTGTAGACGCGTGTGCGCTTGAGGAATATCTGCTTTACACCGTCGTTGACAACAAGGTCAACATAGCGGCGGCGGTAACGAAGCTCGGGATCATCGAAAGCATCGTAGCGAACACCGTCTTTCTCCTTTACGATAGGCAGCGGACGGAGCGACTTGCTAAGCACAGTCAGCGACTGGGCATGTACCGAAATCTCGCCTGTCTGGGTGCGGAACACATAGCCGGTGATACCGACAAAGTCGCCGATATCAAGAAGCTTCTTGAATACGATATTGTATAGGTCCTTGTCCTCGGAGGGGCAGATATCATCACGCGAGATGTATACCTGTATGCGGCCTCGCGAATCCTGAAGCTCCATAAACGAAGCTTTACCCATGATACGACGGCTCATGATACGTCCGGCGATGCTTACCTCGCGCACCGGGGCATCATCATCAAAGTGTGTTTTTATCTCATCGCTGTAACCTGTCACTACATATTCTGCTGCAGGATAAGGCTCTATGCCCATCGCTCGCAGCGACGCCATACTGTTGCGGCGTATCTGTTCCTGTTCGCTTAGTTCGCTTACGTTCATTATTGTAGTCTTTTATTTAAGTCCCGCAAGCCCTAACTTGCAAAACTTAAGTTCTTTATATATTCAATTCAGCGAGGGCGTAAACCCCCAATTAAAGTGCAAATATAGCAAAAACGCGCGACATATCAAAAACGCCCCTGATTTTCAAACCAACGACCAATAAACTGATAAAAATTTTCGCGGAATCTATCGAGCACCTTATACCAAGCGCCCCATCAATCATTAGGCCCCCAGGCAGACTTAGCCGCTTAGTATATTCCTTCGTTGGCTGAATTCCGGACAATATTAAATCAAACTTTCATGTGATCTTTAACTACAATCGAAAAGTGAATTACAATGGAACCCCACTCCATCTCGTTATGGAGTTCACGGAATTTTAAGCCAATTTCGCGGAATCGCATTCCGGCATACAAAACATATAATATATTGACAACAGCCACTATAGCCTTCAATACAGCCCATATTTCGCGGAAAGTTCGCGGAAAGTTCGCGGAATGAATAGTTGTGATGTCTAATATAGATTACGTCACACAACCAAGACTACTTCTCACTATTATCTCCCGGGCCAAGCTCCCAATTCCTGTTAAGCCCAACATGGATTTTTCCACTTTTGCGAAGACATTTCAAGAGATAGTCAATATGGTTCTTCTTCTGACGGTCATTCAATGCATTGGGAAGTTTTCCAAACAGAAGCTTATCGATTTTGTCTCGGCGAAGTCTTGTATGATCATTTATTAATTTCAGTATTAGATCTTTATAATAATCATCATCGAATCCCTTCAGGTCGGTGTATTCAGCTTCCATATTAGTCAGCTGAGCGATTTTACGACTGATGATGATGTGAGGATGTCTACCCTCTATAAGTTTCAATTCTCTAAGCCTCATACGAGCGTCCTTGCTTATGGGCTTATTCCTCTGTACCCTGTCAAGCAGGAAAACTGTTGTCAAGTCAAGACTGCTATTTTCCATCAATGCAGTAGAATACTCTACATTGATAACCTGTCCCGGCATCACCATAATGACATGTGTGTCGGTAGAACTATCGTAATCGGGCATAGGAAGGTAGCGATTGCGCTGACGCTCATACATATCATGAATTCCGAAACCTTGACTGTCAACCATATTGAGATTAAGCATCGCACTCTTAAGAAACTCATTGCGATATCTTGTAGGGGTCTTTTCACCCTCTATGTAATCAGAATATTTACCTTCATAAAAAGACCCCGCGTTTTGAAACCGTACACTGTCAGCCGTCTCCGTGACCACAATACGTTCTTTCTTGGTATAATCCTGATGCATGATGCAATTATGCAGAGCTTCAAGAAGTGAACGCTGGTCATACTTGGACACCGGGGAAGGCAGCAATGCATTAGACGGAAAAATCTTTATCTGATAATTTCTTATTTCCTCGCGCAACTTTACAGCGGTAAGCAAGAATGGAGGATAGAATATTTGGGCAGCACGCTCTTCTCCGGTCTGAAGCTTCCATACCATCTCAGCCGGATGATTAATATAATGAACTGATTCTTCCTTGCCAAGCAGAAGCAAGGCTGTACGCGTAATCTTACCGTTTCTGGTCACTTTGGCTTTATCTAAAAACGTTTCTACGCTCCACTTACGAGCCTCATCCGCTCGTTTGGGGTATCGCTCACAATAACCATCCAATGCCTTTTGTATGGCATCTTCATCAAGATCTGTGTAATCAGCCTCTTCAACGACCTCTGCCGACCAATCATAATGCACAATCTCTTCGTTGAGAATCACATTCTCCCGCTCGGCGGTAAGTTCCACAAGTGAATCTCCTATTCTTTGCCATTTTTTCTTATGAGCCAATACCGGACGTCGAGGCAAATGTTTGGGGATATTGATAATCCATACCGTTTTGCCGGTATCTGAGGTGACAAACTCTTCCACGAACAGCCCCTCTGACGGAAGATTGGGACACATCTCCACCATCTTATATACTATTGAGGTGCTGTCAAAATTGAATTTCGACAAATCAGTTCCAACTATATCCAGCGTACCATCTTTCACTCCTATGACAAGATGTCCGCCGTCCATATTTGATATTCCTGATATGTAGGATATTACATCCTTATGCGGATCACTCGAAAATGAATTTCTAAGATTCTTCATTTCCTTCCAGTCGCATCCGGAATCCTCTTTTGGGAATCTCCCGAGCAGATATGTCTGTAATTCTTTTTCTGTCATTTTCTTGTTATCCTTGTTAAAATAGCGGAATATAATAAGTTGAAAAATAAGATATATTCGACTCCGCTTTGTGAATTTAACAATTTTTTCTTGTTAAATAAAAATATACCAATTCATTTGAAAGCGTCCCAATCGTCCATATAACTAAAGCCATAACAGCGTACTGAATCGCCAAGGATTTTCTATAATGTAATCAATGAGATTAGCAGATTTCGTCCTTTGCTTTACCTTTTTTCTTCATTGCTATCCGTCAGACGAATTCGCAGTCAAACGGGCTCGCATCAAAATCGGAGCGTAAATCAGGCTCAAAATCTTTGCCGAGTTGTTCTGCGAACCATTTACCAGTGTAGCCGGTTTCTGCCAATACCACTTTTATTCTATTTAGCTTTTGTCGTTCTATTTTTGTCCTCTTTAATTGATTCATTAAACTTGAACGCAAAGTTAGCTTATATAAGGAACTCGAACAAATTTAACAGTATGTTTTTGAGCATAATGCATACAGTAGAATGACATATGTATACTGATTGCGATTCATTCCGTACAAACTACTGTGACAGCTTATCGACGAAGAGACGATGTACTTTCTAATGCCACCCCTCACTCATACCTCACCAGGTAATAGCCGCCGGGGGCGAGGACGTTTTTTTGTGGGGCGGTTGAAGTTGTGCCATCGGGTAGGATTTGTCTTGCGCCATAGGGTAGGTCAACCGCGAGGGTCTGCGAATGGTCGATATCGAGGCTCACAAACATTACATACCGCTTGTCGCCGTTATGGAATTGCGACACCAACACGCCCGGGCCGTCGACACTCACAGTCCCAAACCCCTCTGGCAGTGCGTCAAGGGCTTTCGTGCCCTTGGGAACACGGCCTATGAACGACACATCGTCGACTTCAGCCCCGAGGAAAACCGGTGCAAGGGCCTGGATTTCGCGGTTGAGATTTTTAACCATATAGTACACATCGGTGCGTTTACCGGTCTCATCTATCGGTGCATGATGAAAATCCCAGCGTTTCGATGCCGGCTGCCAATAGGTGAAATACTGTATTCCCTGCGCACCGTAGGCAAGGGCGGTAAAGGCCTCGAAGCGCATGTGTGAATCGCCGGGTACCGGGTAGGGATGATGCGCCGTCGAAAGACAGAATGCCCAGAAAGGCATATTATGGCGGCGTGCTACCCTGCTCACGATTTCAAGATTCTCGAAATGCGGTTCGCGCCAATATACATGCCCGGTAGAATCGTCGCGGACTATCGGATAAAAGTCGTAGGAAATCAGCGGCAGGCGAACTCGCTCTACAAATCGCTCAACATAATCCTCGTAATCTACCGTGCCGAGTTCTTCGGCAGGCACCATTACAGGCAGCAGGTTGAGATACATCAGGCGGCTTGAGTCGGCATCGTAGATGCGGTCGCGAAACTTGCCAAGGTCATCGAAGCCGGCAGCTACGGGTTCGTCGCGCAGAAACCACCCGGCCACAACTTCATTGTCGCGGAAAAGGTCGACCGTCGCCTTGGTATCGCTGTAGAGAGGAGCCGAGCCTACTATCAGTTTCACACCGCTGCCTTCGGCTGCGGCAAGGGCTCGCTCTATCTGCTTGTTGCCGGTAAATGTAGAATACGAGATATTGAACCCTGCCTCGCGCAATTCATCGTAGCGCTCGCGGGTCTGAGCCGAATCGGGCAATATCGAGTACCACGCAAGTATCGGAAACTCGGGGCTTACCGGGTTGCGGTATACAGGAATGGATGAATAAGCGGCAGTTGCAACAAGCAGAGAGAGAATAAATAGAAGTTTCTTTAGATTCACGGTATTATTGAGAGAAGATTAGTGTTTTTCAAGCAGCGCATCGGGCGGAGCTATCAGATATAGCGTACGCTTCGCCCTGGTAACAGCTGTATACAGCCATCGGTATAGTCCCAGATTGAGAGCATCCTCGGGGATATAACTCAGGTCTACATACACATCGCTCCATTGTCCGCCCTGGGCCTTGTGGCAGGTTACCGCATAGGCATATTTCACATGCAGGGCCGTCCAGTAGGGGTCGGTGCGCAAAGCCCGCAGGCGGGCATCTACGGCGCGGTCGGCGTAAGGGCCGTTGTCGCCCATTAGACCGTAGTAGAGGGCGTTCCATGCTTCCTGCGATATGCCGGCTTCGGGCGAGGCAAGGCTGTCGAGCAATATTTTGATGTCGAATTCCACAGCCTGCGACCCAGGCACAGGCAGCGAGAGCCTTACATCGGCAAAACGTAGGCCGTAGGCAACTTCGGTGCCATATACGGCTTCGACTGTAAGGATATCGCCGTTGGCCACAAAGTCTATGCCGCCGACTTTTTTGCCGAAATAGTGGTTGCGCGACACGATAAGCATATCGTCGCGCATGATTTCTTCTTCGCGATATAGAACTTCGGTGCGGATTGCAGCATTGTAATCAGCCGCCCTGCGATTGCTAAGGGTTATAAGTATGGTATCGGAAATATCGTCGCCGTACGATGATGTCAGCATCTCGGGCAAGTCTTCGTGCCCTACTATCACCACATCGTCGGCCGGTCGCAGCTTCGGCACAGGCATAGTGCCTACCACACCCTCGGCCTGACGTTTGTTGATAGCCGCCATGGTCTTGCGCAATCGCGTGGCATTGAACAATATGCCCGAGTCGGCAGCCTGGCGGGCCGTCTCGGTCAATGTGGCATGTGTCACCTTGAGGCCGAGGCGTCGAAGCACATCAGGGTTCATGGCCGGACTGCGGTCGGAACCCACAGGTGGTAGCTGGGCGGTATCGCCGATAAGAATCAGACGACAGCCTTCTCCGGCGTAGACAAAGGTCACAAGGTCGTCGAGCAGATTGTCGCCCTTGCCGTCGCCCACTCCGATCATCGATGCTTCGTCGACGATAAACACCGCGTCGCGGAGTTTATTCTCGGCCGGCATATGCACGTCACAGCCGCGTGTTGCACCGTTGGGGTCGTGACGGTATATTTTGCGGTGAATGGTATAGGCAGGAAAGCCTCCGGCATTGGCGCTGAATACCTTGGCAGCACGCCCGGTGGGTGCAAGCAGCATCACAGGGCGTTTGTGCGCGGTAAGCGTCTTGACCAGGGCACCGGTTAGCGAGGTCTTACCGGTACCGGCATAACCGTTGAGCACAAACACCCCGTCGGGCCTCGCCCCTACCGCACAGAATCGCGACAAGGCGGCCACTACGGCCACCTGTTGGTCATTGGCTCGGTACGGCAGTGCAAGCAGCACCTCGGCGGCAAATTCCTTAGCGTCCATCACTCACGTTCAAATGGGTCGTATAGAGGCTCGATACCGGCTTCGCGTCCGAGTTTGAGCAGATATTCGAAAGCTGCATGGCGATTATCCTCGATTTCGCAATCTTTGATTGCCTGCTTCAGGTTCTTGGCAAAATATCCTACCTGAGGGCACTGGGGAAGACCGAAAAGAGCCATAATCTCCGTACCGTCAACAGGGTTCTTGCGGTTGCGCTCACGGTCTTTGGCATCGGTGTCGCGGAATTTCTGTTCTACTAAATCGAAATTGGCAAGGTAGCGGGCCTTGCGGGCCTCATCCTTGCTCGTTATATCGGCACGGGCCAGAATCATCAGGTCGGCAAGGTCTTCCTCTGCATAATTGGCAAGGCGGCGCACGGCGCTATCGGTAACTTCGTCTTCAACAAGGGCGATAGGCCGCATGTGCAACTCTACAAGCTTGGCGACATAGCTCATCTCCGTGCCAAGAGGAAACTTCATGCGGCGGAAAATTGTCTTTACCATTTTCGCCCCGATGAAATTATGGTTGTGGAACGTCCAGCCGCGCTCGGGATCGAAATGCTTGGTCGCCGGCTTGCCTATATCGTGGAACAAGGCTGCCCAGCGCAGATACACATTGTCGGATGCCGCTGCCACAGCATCGAGAACCGCCATGGTATGGTAGAAATTATCTTTGTGCGCACGACCTTTTACTACCTCTACGCCCTTCATTCGGGCAAGTTCGGGTAAAATCAAAGCTAATAGTCCGCTCTCAAGCAGGTATGTCCAGCCAATCGAAGGCTTGGGCGACGCCATGATTTTGAATAGCTCATCCTTGATGCGTTCGGCAGTGATGATTTCGATTCGAGGGGCATTACGGCGCAAGGCGGCAAAGGTCACCGGGTCGATATCGAAATCGAGCTGCGTAGCAAAGCGTATACAACGCAACATACGCAGTGGGTCGTCCGAAAATGTTATATCGGGGTCGAGAGGCGTACGGATAATACGTCGCTCTATATCGCCGAGGCCGTCGTAGCGGTCTATAACCTCGCCGTAATTGGAGGCGTTGACCGATATGGCCATGGCATTGATTGTGAAATCGCGGCGGGCAAGGTCGTCGTCGAGAGTACCGTCTTCAACTATCGGGTTGCGCGACGAACGGTTGTACGATTCGCGGCGGGCACCGACAAATTCGAGTTCGGTCTTGCCACGATGCACCTGTGCCGTGCCATAATTGCGGTATACTGCAAGTGTGGTTTTGGGGCCAAGAGCCTCGGCAACTTTCTGCGCCAGCTCTATGCCAGAGCCCACTGTTACAAAGTCTATATCTTTCGAAGGACGGCCGATAACAAGGTCGCGGACATAACCGCCTACGACATAGCATTCGCGCTCCATCGCATCGGCAACCTCTCCTACCGTGTGAAACACCTTCGACTTCAGTTTAGCCTTTAGATTCATAGTGTGCAAAGTTAGCACATTTTTTTGAAACCTTGCCCCACCACGCACGAAAATAAAGTCATGCCTCACACCTTATACCGGCATCGACTATATGCTTATAAGCCGCTATAGTATATTGTTTATCAGAGAACAAATTGTTTTTTCGAGGAGACCATGCCCGTAATTTGGCATATATTTCATCAACTGAAGCTGACGGGTTTTCAGTCATTAGATAATCGATCGAAGATAGTAGTTCCAGGCTAAAGTCGTCCCAGTTGTCTTTAAGAAACTCACACGTGCGATATACTATGTCGCTGAGCATAATATTCTGTTCGACATAGCGACGCACTTCATCCATTCTTTCATGCATGATGTCGAAAGGCTCAAACGGCTTTTTAGTCATGTCGGCAAAACCTCGTACATAGGCACCATCGATGTGATGCAACATATGACGCACCGAATCGCAATAAGGACCGTATATGTAAGGTATAAATCTCAAATTAAAGATATTGACAGCTCCGAACCTTTGTAGAAAATACACCGATTTGACTGCAGTGAAAGCTGTTGCATCATATCCTTCTTGTTGCATACGGTCAAGCATATATACCAGCAGAGCCCTTGCCGGGGTCAGCTTTACATCTTTATCCTGAGTTTCGGCTACATGGCCGGGCTCGAACACGTATATCATGCAGTCGACATTGCTCAATTTATCAACAATCAGCTGCCTGACTTTCGGCCATTCAAGACCGCCATTTCCGGCACCAAGTGGAGGAATTGCAATGCTCTTTATTCCATAATGACGGATAATCTCTACCAGATTGTCAAGTCCCTTTTCGATAAATACATATTGCGACGGATAACGCCAATGTTTCTTTGTCGGAAAATTAATAACCAGCATATCCTGACCTCTCCATTTCTCATGTACAACCAGGGAATTACCAATGTCGATAGTTTTATTACGACACGCCTGCTGATAAATGATGAAATTATTGCTGAATCGTTCCTTGAACTGCAACGCAATGCCTTTACCCATCACCCCCATAAGGTTGACGGTATTAACAATGGCATCGACCTGCGCATTAAATATGTCGCCTGTAACAAAACGAATCATAATAATATCACCTTATCCTGTTTAGGACAAACAATAATATGCTTTGCAAAGTTAAAATTTTCTGAATAATAATATTGCTCAGACTCGTTAAAAATATGCGGTAGGGGCTACTTTAATTCCACATTGATATGTCACAAAATACCGGCTTCGTGCCAGTTCGACATATCATATACCTTGGCATCTGTCGGCACCGTGGACACTGTCACACCTCGGGCCTTGGCCTTCAAGGCTATGAGCGCTCCTATGCTTATCTTTTCGGCAAGGCGTTTCTGCAGGGCCTCGATTAACGCAAGGTCGAGTCCGGCAAGGGTGCGGTTGTTGTTGGCAGCCTCGAGCCACAGTATTTTACGCGCATGCAGATCGAGGATTCCGAATACCATGCCGCGGCTGAGCGACATTGCGCCGACCGTAACCATATAGTCTACGTCGGCAGGATTATAGGCCACACCGGTTTCATTGTCTACCTTCATCGGATGCTCGCTGCTCATCCACCCCACAATCACATCGGGAGAAAGTTTGGGTACAGAATAGGCATTGGTGGTAAACACCGCATAGTCCAAACCATTACTTAGCAGCTCTGGAATATCAAGCTCGATATACTCGGCTGCGCCTACCTTGTCGGGGATGCGCTGTATATCGCCGCTATGAATTGCACCATACCCGTCAAGGTTGTAATAGGCAATATCTACCTTCTTGTCCTTGCCTACGAGCAGGCAGCTCAAGTCCATATCGAAGTGCATGGAGGGCATGCCGACTCCCCAGTGCATAAACACGCGCACCTTGTCGCCTTTGACATCGAATTTCTGACCAGGAATAGCCGACCCACTTACGGCAACCGAATTTCCACGGTCGCCAACAGGTACCGGACATTCATAAAGATCCCGATCTATATACACCTTATCGCCCGGCAGAGGCTCCTGAGTGCTATAGACATCATAGAGAGCCGTCAATACTACTTGCTGTAACTCCAGTGCGATATCGCGTCGCTCTGACTCCGACAGGCGTGAGATACCGGGATTATAAGGCAGGGCCTTGACCCGTCCGCTTGGTAGCACCACATGGCGCTCGGGCATCGTGGGCAGGAAATAGCCCGGCACCGCATTATAGAGCGACACGAGCAGACGTACCGGCAGTTTCGTCGCTACTTGAGCAAACGCCTTGCTTACAGGCTCCATACCGAAATCGAGAACGGTATCGAACAGACATCGCGCAAAAGCCCCGGGGCGCTGGCGCAGCAGCGTAAGCAACCGGTCGAGGTTGCCACTCATACGTGCCTTGTCGACTTCGCCGCTCCACACGCAGTAGTCCTGGCGGTAGAAGCGGTCGAGGACCTCGCTGAGTTTTTCGAGGCCGTAGCGACGCGCCTGGTCGTTAAGGCGCAAGGCCCTGATGAAGCGCACCCACATCTGGCGATAGGGATGCATATTCACGCAGATTTCCTCGGCGCTCATGTCGAACGACTCGAAGCGGCGGGCCACAGCCCGACCGGTGGTGCGGTTGTAATGAAGTTTGAGCTTCATCTCGGCTGCATTGTCGGCAAGGGTAATGAGCCCACTGCTATAATAATTATGATATTTTTCTAAAAATTTTTTCTCGTCAGCCGGACGAGTAATGCGCAGGCGGCCTGTTTTCATCGACCACAACAGTCGCAACATATCGGTAGGGGTCTTGGCAAAATCGGCAAACCGCATGTCGCCACGCTCAAGAAATTCCGCACCGACAAGGGCTCGAGTCTCGGCGCAAGGTATCTCGTCGAAGTTAACGAACAAATCCGCCGGAAGACCCTCTACAAGTTTCCTCAACCGGGTGGACATAGTCGCGTCGAGCGGTGTAGGCATGGCCAGCAGCTTGGCGGCATCTTTCTCGGCATCTTCCTGCGTCCAGCGGTGCAATTCTGTCAGGGTGGCAGCATCATGAATCTCGAGATTGGCCTTCGCCAATACAAACGATGTGCCGCAGAATGGGCAACCATTATAGCGCGAAAGGTCAAAAACACCGTCGGGGATAAAGTGTCCGCACGGCAACGTAGTGCCATGACCGCGAAATTCCGGGTCGACATTGGCCAGGGCCGTGACAAAGAAGTTTATAAATGACACACCGGTAGGCCTTGTATTCCATTCGCGGGTAAGCGCGGCCCAGTTGGCATCGGTACGGTACACCTCGCGGATGAGCGCGTCGATAGCCGAAATATCATCATCGCCGAGGGCATTGAGATGATGCAGGGTATCCTCGTCTACACAAAGGCCGTGTTTATTGAGCACTACAAGCAAGGCGGCGGCGGCGGGGCTAAGCTCCGACGACACGGCATCACCAGGCAGGTAGAGGGCATTGTTGGCAAAGGCAACTGATAGGAGAGCGGTGTTCATGTTTATTCAAAAAAAATAGGGCAATCGAACGACTGAAGAATCCATGATAAATCGAGGAGTAAGCCGTTCTTGGCCCTAATTAATAATATTTTCTAAGCTCTGACTTCCGAAAAACCTGTATCGAAAGCCCGGCTTCTACATGCTATACGCGGTATTCATATTTTTTCGGCAAAAAATGCATCGAAAAAAGAATTATTTTTTGATTATAGCGCGATAATCAGTCCATTCTCACCGGCTGCTCGGGCGCGGTAGTAACCTTCCGTCCGCCGGTTGCTGTAACGATATAGGTGTTTTCTATACCGGCAGCACCGATATTCGGTATCACGAATTTTGGTTCGAGGGCGATAACGTTGCCCACCTCGAGTATATCGCGCGACCTGGGCGCTATCACCGGCAGCTCGTTGATTTCAATGCCTACGCCGTGGCCAACAAATCCGGCCTGGCTACGGTGACCCATAAAGTTCTCGCCCAACCCGGCTTCCTCGGCCATAGAGCGGGCCTTGGCATAGAGGTCGCAAGCCTTTGCGCCGGGCAGCATCATCGCCGCGAGGGTATCGCAGATTTCAGCCGACAGGCGACAGGCTCGGGCCGCTTCGTCGTCAAGTTTGTCGATATAGAACATTCTGGTCATATCGGTCATATAGCCGGTAAAGTTGCCGTTGACATCTACCATAACCGGTATTCCGGGCTTAATCAGTGTGCCGTCGGCTCCGACCGGCAACGACGGATTCAACCCGCGCCCCCCCATGGCAAAGTCGTAGGGCGAAGGCTCGTCGGAATTATGCCCTGTGAGTACGTTGCCCATAAAAATCTCCATGGCATCACCGGCGATTCTAAATATACCAAGGCAGCCTTCGCGTCGCGACAAGGCCTCGATTGCAATCTGCAGGTCAATATCGGTCATACCTTCCTGATAGAGGCGGGGTATGCGCTCGTAGACATACGAATGTTTCTGCCCCGAACGGATTATCATTTCAAGCTCGACATCGGTCTTTACCGACCGCGCACTACGTATTATCGGCGACACATTGGCCTTGGGGCTGTCCATTCCGAAAGACTTGGCAAGGCGGCAGGCATCGCCAAAACTGAGGCTGTCGAGTTCGAGACCGACCTCTGCGGGCACGTCAATACCGGCCTTGGCAAGGTGCCCGGCAATCTCCTCGGGTTTGCGGATATGGAAAAGCACACCGGGTTCGTCGCTGCGGAGTGTCGACGGCTGGCGGACAAAATAAAGCACACGGCCACTTTCGGCTGAAATATATACATAACCGCGAAAGACCCGCCCTGTGAGATAATAGAGGTTGGCATTGTTGTGCACCAGGGCCGAGGATATACCTTTTTGGCGCATGGCTTCGACAATACGGCTCACACGCAGGTTCTGTTCGTGCATGCCGAGCAAATTGATCTGTAAATAATCTACGGGTTCTTTCATCGTCTATTAATTTTTGGGTCAGCCGGGATGTGCCATTTTTCCAGCTTCCTTAAAAACAACGTTTAACGGGGCAGAAAAGTTATACCTACCTGCTCGATTCCTTCAATAGTATCGAGGCGCATGATATGGCGCACCTGTATCCTTTGCCCGAGATGCAGGGGTATTCCGGTAGCTATGGTATCTACAACCTGCAACGACGGGCCGGTGCCGCTGCCTCGCCAGTGACCGTACATGTCGGCAAGAATCACATTCAGCGTATCAGGGCGCGAAAGGCTGTCGGCAAGGTCATAGTTTATCTCGAGCCACAGGTTGCGATATTCATAGCCATGGGTGTGACGCACGGTAAGCAACATATCGCCGCGGGGCGCTACACTGTCGCGAAGCGTGTCTACGGCAAAGGTCAGCGGCGAAGCATAGTCCCAACGTGTTTCGGGCATCGAGGCAAACGATGAGAAATAATTATCGTCGCCGTTGCCATAATATCCGTCGATACTACACGAAGCCAACAATGCAATCACACATACGCTAAGACTGCGGAGTATTGTCAGTGCCTTTGTCATTGCCGGGTTTCTTTTTGGGCTTATGGCGTGGTTTGCGCTGTTGCTGTCCTTGCGGGCGAGGTTCTTTGGCCTGCTGCTGTTTGGGCTCGGCAGCCACGTCCTGTGCGGCGGCCTTTTTAGCCGGTTTGCGACGCTTTTTCTTTTTACGGTCGAAGCGCGACAGGTCGTCATCGTCGCTGAGAACGTCGCCGAAATCGCTGCGGGGCTTGCCCTTTTTCTCGCCCTGATCAGCGGCAAGGTTCAGTGGCTTCTCGCCCGATTTGTTAAGCTCGATTACCTCGAAAACCCTCTGTGCAGGTATCGTAACGAGGTTTACAGCCATATTCTTGTCGGTCGAATAAGTAACCAGGCGGTTGAAAATGTCGCTCTTGAAGTGGAAATACATAGCATCGGCAGTCTCGAGCCTTACATCACGCGGAGGCATACGGCGCGAAGCTTCGACGTAGGCATCGACCTCGAAGTTGAGACAACATTTCAGCTTGGCGCATTGTCCGGCGAGCTTCTGAGGGTTGAGCGAAATATCCTGATAGCGAGCGGCGCTGGTGGCTACCGACACAAAATTAGTCATCCACTGCGAGCAGCACAATGGCCGTCCGCAAGGGCCGATACCGCCTATGCGACCGGCCTCCTGGCGGGCACCGATCTGCTTCATTTCGATACGCACCTTGAAGGTTTCGGCCAAAATCTTGATAAGCTGGCGAAAGTCTACACGCTCGTCGGCGATATAGTAGAAAATAGCCTTATTGCCGTCGCCCTGGTACTCTACGTCGCCAATCTTCATGTTGAGGCAGAGGCTTTCGGCTATCTTGCGGGCGCGTATCATGGTATCGTCCTCTCGAGCCTTTGCCTCCTCGAATTTCTCGATGTCGGCAGGCTTGGCGAGGCGGAATACCCTCTTGGGCTCGGGTGTATTGCGCCCTGCCGAGCGCTTCATTCGCAACTCGGCAAGAGCTCCGGTTAGGGTAACGGTGCCTATATCATGGCCGGGCACAGCCTCTACGGCCACAAGGTCGCCGGTGCCCAGCGGCAGGTTGGAGGTATTGCGGTAATAGCCTTTGCGCGTATTCTTGAACTGCACCTCTACAATGTCGCTCGCAGCCTTGTCGCCGGGGATATCGGCAAGCCAGTCGAAGCTGTGCAGTTTGCCGCGACGGCAGTCATTGTTGCTACGCGACGAATCCTTAGCCGCTTCCGGTGTTTCAGATTCGGAGGGCTGAACATTATCCCGGGCGGTAGTGTCCTCGGGCTGATCCCGGTATTCGGAATCGCTCCTGTTTTTGTCCTTGGCCATGGCTTATTTGGCAAAGCTTACCGAACGAGTCTCGCGGATTACGGTAATCTTCACCTGGCCGGGATATGTCATCTCGTCCTGTATGCGGCGGGCTATTTCGGCAGAGAGTTTTTCGGTTTCGGCATCGTCAATCTTATCGGCACCGACAATTACGCGCAACTCGCGACCGGCCTGAATGGCATAGGTCTTAAGTACGCCGGGGTACGACATTGCCAGTTGCTCGAGGTCGTTGAGGCGCTTGATATATGCCTCTACAATCTCGCGGCGGGCACCGGGACGGGCGCCGGAAATGGCATCGCACACTTGTACGATAGGGGCAAGGAGCGAGGTCTGCTCTACCTCGTCGTGGTGGGCGCCGATAGCATTGCAGATTTCGGGTTTCTCCTTATACTTCTCGGCAAGTTTCATACCAAGCAGTGCGTGGGGTAGTTCGGGCTCTTCATCGGGTACTTTGCCGATATCGTGGAGTAGGCCGGCGCGGCGGGCTTTCTTGGGGTTGAGGCCAAGTTCCGAAGCCATAACGGCGCAGAGGTTGGCTGTCTCGCGAGAGTGCTGCAGCAGGTTCTGGCCGTAGCTCGAGCGGTATTTCATCTTGCCTACAAGGCGTATGAGTTCGGGATGTAGACCGTGTATGCCGAGATCGATAGCTGTGCGCTGGCCGGTCTCGATGATTTCCTGTTCGATCTGCTTGCGCACCTTTGCCACAACCTCCTCGATGCGTGCAGGGTGTATGCGGCCATCGGCCACAAGCTGGTGCAGGGCAAGGCGGGCAATCTCGCGGCGTACGGGGTCGAAGCCCGACAGCACAATAGCCTCGGGGGTATCGTCTACGATGATTTCAATGCCGGTAGCGGCCTCGAGGGCACGGATGTTGCGGCCTTCGCGACCGATGATGCGGCCTTTGATTTCGTCGCTGTCGATATGGAACACCGTCACCGAGTTCTCAATAGCTGTCTCTGTGGCCACTCGCTGTATCGACTGTACCACGATGCGGCGGGCCTCCTTGTTGGCGGTCAGCTTGGCATCGTCCATTATATCGTTGATATACGATGCCGCGGCTGTCTTGGCCTCGTCTTTGAGGCTTTCGATAAGTTTTTCCTTTGCTTCGGCCGACGACAAGCCCGATATATGCTCGAGCAGGTCCTGAGCCTGGCGCTGCATCTCATCGAGCTGTGCCTGGCGGTTGTTTACCACCACCTGCTGAGCTTCGATATTCTGGCGCAAGCCGTCGAGTTCGTTGCGCGTGCGCTGGTTTTCGCTCTGCTGCTGGTTGAGTTGCAGCTCGCGCTGTTTCATTTTGGCCTCAACCGACTGCAGTTTCGACATTTTCTGAGATGCTTGTTTCTCCGCATCCGAGGTAATCTTCAGCGCTTCCTCGCGTCCTTCGAGCACCTTGTCGCGTTTCAGGTCTTCGGCCTGGCGCTCAGCCTCGGCCACTATCTGCTTAGCCCTTGTGTCGGCCATGCGGCGTTGCATTATCAAGGTCACCACGGCACCTACGGCGGCGGCAACGATAGCAACGGCGATGTAATACAATATCATTTATCTGTGTATCAAATGAATGTGAATAAAAAAGCGCACATCCCCTAACATTCGACCGTAATAGCCGAAACAACAAGGAAGGTGCGGCAAAAAATAATCTCGGCGTGAGAGCCATAGAGGCTTGCGCAGCCGATAAAGGCGGTTGGGCAGCGGGGCCCGAGGAAACGCCGGCTAATCGGTGCCGGCCAGTAGGGTGTCGATACGTTCTTCGAATGACTGCAGTAGGCTACGCTGCTCCTGTACCTGACGTGTCTGACGGTACAGCATATCGGCATAATACAATGCAACCTTGGCAAGCGCCACATTGGGCGTATCGCCTGAGCTGCCATATATCAGGTTCTTGCAGTTTTCGTTGATGCGCTCTATTATCGAGCGGTAGAACGACTCTTCGTTCTCCTTGACGGGTAGCTTGAACGGTTCTACTCCGACTATGTTTACTGTTATTCTGTGTATTTTCGACTGTTCCATCGGGGTCAGGTCGCTGGGCTAAACATCCTTCATCAGGTCGGCGACGCAGGCGTCGATTTCCCGCACTAAATCCGACAACATGGCGCGGGCGCGGACGGCGCTTTCGGTATCAGGGGCGATGGCCGACGACAACCGGAGAGATTCTAATTCTATCTCCAATTTCTCTATTCGTGCACGGGACGCGGTGAGTTGCGCCTGCAACTCTAACACTTCTTCCCGCAATCGATCGTTGTCGGCGCGTAAGGTGGAATACCGCGTTACAAGCAGTTCGGCCTTATGTCCCAGACGGGTCAGTTGCTCCGAGAGTTCCGTTGCCATTTTGTCAAATTTTTACAAAAGTACACCTTTTTTCTTAATGTGCAAAATTTGACATTATTTTTTAGTCATTTATTTTGCCCCAAGAAGACACCCCCTACAAATAGCCCGTATGTTTTATGTCCTTATGCCCAAAACTGCCAACAAAAGCATTATACATTATGCATCATTAGTGGTGAAACTTAATCATGC
>LUJM01000019.1:0-1856 GCA_001689415.1 Bacteroidales bacterium M2
AAGGGGATATTCGTTCCCCGTGAACTGGTAAACAAGCTGTCCAAACTGATTGCCCTTTATGATGTGGAGGGACTGACAATCGGGGCATACGTTACCAATATCCTAATCAATCATCTGGTGGAAAACCGTGATGTAATCAACGAACTGTCCTTCGAGGGCGAAAAGACGGTAGCTCTATGACAGGAGTATCAATCTTTCTGCTGGGAACTGTTGCACTGACAAATGTCGGCTTCCTTCTCTATCTGATGCGCGACAATAACCGGAAAGCCACTGCGCCGCAGGCAAAGCCGCCTGAGCAACAGCAACCCACCGAGGCTGAAACGGCAAAAGAGCCCCCGATACCGCAGGCTACCGTTGGCAAGAGCAAATTCCGCATAGAGGAATTTGACGAGCGGTTTGAGAAAATTGAACAGCGTTTCGACCGAGTGATCCAGATGCTCGACCGCATTGAGGGCGATGTAAGGCTCAAAGATGTGGAGTTTGCCAATACCGATGACGCTCCCACTCAAGAGGAAATAGCCCGCGATGCAGAGGCGGTTGACAATCCACCAAAGGACAACCGCATGACACGCGAACAGGAGAAAGCCGCCTTTACAGATGTACGGATAGAGGATGTTGAGCCGGAAACCGTTTCGCCTCCGTCAGCAAGCGGTGCGACACTGGACGACATTGAAAAATCAATGGAAACAGCCGCCAACCCTAACGCCACTCCCGAAGAAAAGGCAAAAGCCGGGCGGGTGCTGATAACACTGACCGACACCAATTTCATGGAGCATTTCTCCGATGATGCGGACATTCTGCAAAACGTGATGAGGTGTTGCCGGGAAAGCTGCCGTCTGGACATTGCCGACAAGACAGGCGAAAAGCCGGTAAGGATAACACGCCGGAAAACCACCATCGAGATTGCCAAGAACATTGACGATTTCAATCCCGCTGACCTCCTGAAAAAATAGTCGGCAAACCACTAATCCAAGTCTGCAAAGACAAAAATCTACCCCAATTTTTAACCCGAAGTGTGGGCTGCTCCAACCGGAGCGGTCGGGGCCGGCCTATGCTTCAAAAACTGAAACAAAAACATGAATAAAAGAAAACTTTTCACTCTGCTGCTTATTGCAGCCACAGTAACCAACTCGTTTGCTGCCGGTAACGGCATGGCGGGTATCAACGAAGCCACCTCAATGGTAAGTTCGTATTTTGATCCGGGCACAAAACTGGTGTATGCCATCGGTGCCGTGGTCGGACTTATCGGCGGCATCAAGGTTTACTCCAAATGGTCGAGCGGCGACCCTGACACCAGCAAGACTGCCGCGTCGTGGTTCGGAGCCTGCATCTTCCTTATCGTAGCCGCCACCATTCTCCGTTCATTCTTCCTCTAATGTCCGAGTATCAGATAAATAAGGGTATCGGACGCTCGGTTGAGTACAAAGGATTGAAAGCGCAGTATCTGTTCATCTTCGCCGGCGGATTGCTTGCAATGTTCGTGGTGTTTGTCATCATGTATATCGTCGGAATATCGCAATGGTTCTGCATAGGCTTCGGTGTCATTGTAACATCAATCCTTGTATGGCTTACATTTCATCTGAACGCCAAATATGGCGAACATGGACTGATGAAACTGTCGGCGTCAAAGTATCATCCGCGATACATAATCAACCGTCTGCGCATAACCCGCTTAATAAAAGGAAGAAAATGAGGAATACACTTAAAGCAACGACCCTCGAAAGCAAACTGCCGTTGTTGGCGGTGGAACACGGCTGTATCATCTCAAAGGACGCGGACATTACCGTGGCCTTTGAGGTGGGCCTCCCGGAACTGTTCACGGTCACAAGTCAGGAGTACGAAGCCATGCACGCCGC
>LUJM01000019.1:1982-3868 GCA_001689415.1 Bacteroidales bacterium M2
CTGTTCCTGACAAAGACAACAAAGGAGCGTATGCGCCAGCAGAGCAATTTCTCAACCCTCTGCCGAGGTCGCATCACTCCGAAGGAGCTGAACCACGAAATGGTTGTCAAGTTCATGGAGTCGGTTGAGCAGTTCGAGCGCATCATCAACGACACCGGCTACATCAAGCTGCGCCGATTGTCCGACAATGAGATTGTCGGCACTGAAACGACCTCCGGCATTATCGAAAGGTATATGTCGCTCTCTATGGGCGATGTAAACTGCCTTGAAGATATTGACCTGTCGGCAAAGGAAATGCGCATAGGCGACAAGATGCTATGCCTACACACCCTCTCCGACACCGATGACCTGCCCGGCAAAGTCAGCACTGACAACCGATATGAGCGACTCTCAACGGATAGATCTGATTGCAGATTGAGTTTTGCCTCTCCAGTAGGCTTGCTCCTGCCGTGCAACCACATATATAACCAATATGTGCTGATTGACGACCACGATGAGAACCTTGTCCGGTTTGAGAAAACGGCACGCAACATGAACTCCCTTTCAAAGTACAGCCGCAGCAACGCTATCAACAAGGAGTGGATTGACCGCTATCTCAACGAGGCACATTCTTACAGCCTGACCTCGGTGCGCTGCCACTGCAACATCATGGCGTGGAGCGATGATGCCGAGGAACTGCGACGGATCAAGAACGATGTAGGCGGACAGCTCGCTACAATGGGCTGTATGCCGAGGCACAACACAATCGACTGCCCGACACTGTTCTGGGCGGCGATACCCGGCAATGAGGCTGATTTTCCCGCCGAGGAAAGTTTTTACACCTTTATCGAGCCTGCTGTCTGCTTCTTCACTGCCGAAACCAACTACCGCAGTAGTCTTTCCCCATTCGGCATAAAGATGGTTGACCGTCTTACAGGTAAGCCCGTTCACTTGGATATTTCCGATGAACCTATGAAACGTGGCATAACCACCAACCGCAACAAGTTCATACTTGGGCCGTCTGGTAGCGGAAAGTCGTTCTTC
Source organism: Bacteroidales bacterium M2 (assembly GCA_001689415.1). Lineage (GTDB taxonomy): Bacteria > Bacteroidota > Bacteroidia > Bacteroidales > Muribaculaceae > CAG-873. Next base: position 3,006 of record LUJM01000019.1, read on the forward strand.
ACTAACCACTTGGTGCGCCAATACTACGAGCAAGGAACCCATGTGCTGCTGATTGACACCGGCAATTCATACGAAGGACTGTGCAACCTGATCCACAATCGCACCCACGGCGAAGACGGTATATATTACACATACACCGAGGAAAAGCCGATTTCATTCAATCCGTTTTTCACTGATGACGGTGTGTTCGATGTGGAGAAAAAGGACAGCATCAAGACACTACTGCTGACGCTGTGGAAGTCGGAGGACGACCGCATAAGCAAGACTGAAAGCGGCGAACTTGGCTCGGCACTCTCCATGTTCCTCGATAAGATGAAAGCTGACCGGAACATCGTCCCCTGTTTCAACTCTTTCTATGAGTTCATGCGCGATGATTACCGTGCGGAAATGGCGAACCGTCCAATCCCCATTTACAAACAGGATTTCGACATCGACAATTTCCTCACAACCCTTCGCCAGTATTACCACGGCGGCCGCTTTGACTTCCTGCTCAACTCAAAGGAGAACATCGACCTGCTAAACAAGCGTTTTGTTGTGTTCGAGATTGACGCCGTGAAAGATAACAAGGAATTGTTCCCCATTGTGACAATAATCATAATGGAAGCCTTCATCAACAAGATGCGCCGCTTGAAAGGTGTCCGAAAGATGCTAATCTGCGAGGAAGCGTGGAAAGCGTTATCAACGGCTAACATGGCTGAGTATATGCGCTATATGTTCAAGACCGTCCGTAAGTATTTCGGCGAGGCAGTGGTTGTGACACAGGAGGTTGACGACATAATTTCGTCGCCGATTGTCAAGGAAACAATCATCAACAACTCCGACTGTAAGATACTGCTCGACCAGCGAAAGTACATGAACCGCTT
>LUJM01000020.1 GCA_001689415.1 Bacteroidales bacterium M2
TCAAAAAATAACCGAAGTATTGTTAATTAATTTGTTAATTTTTATGCTTCCTATGTGAAAAAATCAAAATAAAGTTGTAATTTTGTAACGTCTCTCCGTGTTGCAATCAAAAACCACATTATCATCAATATTTTATATTTCATGAGACGACTTTTATCAGTATTCTTAGTGCTGTGGCTCGCGACTGCTGTTGCTTTCGCTGCCGGCGGCACCATCAACTGCAAAGGTACGGTAGTAGACGAAGAAGGCGAACCTATCATCGGCGCCAGCATCGTCATAACAAAAGGTAAAGCGTTAGGAGTCACCGATTTCAACGGTGAGTTCAATGTCAAAGTTCCTACCGACACCCGTACTATCACTATTAGCTACGTAGGCTATGAAAGTGCTAATCTTGCTGTTAAAGCAAATATGGGTAAGATTGAACTCAAACCCTCGTCGGAACTTCTCAACGACGTCGTTGTAACTCAGTCTCTGGCTCGTACTCGACAGACTCCGGTCGCTGTTTCTCAAGTAAGCCGTGCCGAGATCGATACTAAGCTCGGTAACCAGGAACTTCCCGAGGTTCTCAACACCACTCCCGGTGTATGGGCTACTAAGGACGGCGGTGGTTTCGGCGATGCCAAAATCAACATGCGCGGTTTCAAGAGCGAGAACCTTGCCGTTATGGTCAACGGTATTCCCGTCAACGATATGGAAGGCGGCTGGGTATATTGGTCGAACTGGGCCGGACTTAGCGACGTGGCTTCTAACATCCAGACTCAGCGCGGTCTTGGTGCCGCTGTGCTTTCTGCTCCCTCGGTAGGCGGTACTATCAACATCACAACTCAGACTCTCGATGTTGAAAAAGGCGGACGTGTATGGTACGGTTTCGGCAACGACGGTCTCAACGACATGGGTATCAAGCTGTCTACAGGCGTTATGAAAGGCGGTTGGGCTGTAACTATCCTCGGCAGCCACAAATGGGGCGACGGATACATCCAGGGCACTCCCTTTAAATCGTACAACTACTTCGTAAACATCTCGAAGCGTATCAACGAAAACCACCAGCTGTCTCTTACCGCTTTCGGCGCTCCACAGCAGCACGACAAACGTGGTAACAAATACGGTCTGTCAATCATTGAATATCAGACCTATGGCAAGCGTGTAATGGGCAACGAAAGCCCCTACCGCTATAATGCTACCTTCGGTTACGACATGCACGGAAAGGTACGCAGCTCTAACAAGAACACATACCACAAACCTCAGATTTCTCTCGCACACATCTGGAAAATCGACAAGAAATCGAGCCTTTCTACAACCGTATATGTATCTCTTGCCAAAGGCGGTGGTTACTCAGGCCAGGGCCGTGGTACATACAATGGACAAAGCCTCTCTAACACAAGCTGGTATGGCGCTACCGACGGTGTTGCAACCACTCTCTTCCGTTGCGAAGACGGTACATTTGACTACGCTGCCATCCAGGAAATGAACATTGCCTCGAATACCGGTTCAAACATGGTTATGTCGCAGTCTAACAACTCGCACAACTGGTACGGACTTGTATCTACATATCAGAACAGCTTCTTCGACAAGAAACTCAACTTCCTGGCCGGTATCGACCTCCGCTACTATGTTGGCTACCACGACAATAAGATTATTGACCTCTACGACGGTGAATACTACATCGACGACAGCTCTCGTAAGAACGTGAAGGTTGAAAACAACTCGGCTGCAGCCAACCCCGGATGGGTATACGAAAAACTCGGTATTGGCGACTATGTATACCGTCACTACACCGGTTATACTCAGCAGGAAGGCGGTTATGTACAGGGCGAGCTCAACCTCCTCGACAAAAAACTCAACCTCGTACTCTCCGGCTCGCTCAACCACGTAGGTTACAAGCGCCAGGACCTCTTCTACTATGACAAAGAGCATGGCACAACTCCTTGGTACAGCTTTATCGGCGGTACTGCCAAGTTCGGTGTAAACTACAATATCGACCGTCACAACAACGTGTTCGGTAACGTAGGCTACATCAGCCGCGCACCCTACTTCGCTAACGGCGTATTCCTGTCGCAGGCTACTTCGAACGCAACAAACCCCGATCCTATCAACGAGAAAGTTTTCTCTGCTGAAATCGGTTACAACTTCCGTTCGAAAATCTTCTCGGCTACAGTCAATGCATACTATACCAAGTGGATGGACAAGACTTCGGTAAGAAGTGGTACATTCAAAGGCGGTGCGCATGCCGACGAACGCTACGTAATGAACCTTGCCGGTGTAGACGCTCGCCACATGGGTGTTGAAGTCAATGCTACTTTCGCTCCTGTTCGCTGGTTCGAACTCACAGGTATGCTGTCGTTGGGCAACTACGAGTGGGCATCGAATGCCAAGGGTTACTTCTACAACCTTCAGGGACAGCCTATCAAGACCAACGGTGACCTCGCTTCGGGTATCATGAGCGAAGACCACGCTTGGGGTGTACTCAACCAGAAGGGTATCAAAGTTGGTGGTTCTGCACAGACTACAGCTGCTATCGGCGCTACATTCCGTCCTTGGAAGGGTTTCCGCATCGGTGCTGACTGGAAAGCTAATGCACGCAACTACTCTGACTACACTATCAGCGTTCCCGACCTTGGTAAGGAAATCAGCCTTGCAAAGCCTTGGCAAATTCCATGGGGTAACCAGTTCGACCTGCATGCTTCGTGGAACTTCAACATCGGCGGTGTAGACGCTACCCTCTATGGCAACGTTCACAACCTATTCAACTACAACTACGTTGTTGACGCATGGAGTAACTCGTCGGTCGACGGAGCTTGGAATACTATCTACGGTACTTTCTACTCGTTCGGTCGTACATACTCAATGAAACTGCGAGTAAACTTCTAACCTATCAAGCATCGATAAAATGAAAGCAATAACATATATCCGCACAATTGCCCTTGCCGGTCTGGCTATTGCAGCTACCGCTTGCGACGAAAATTCGTGGAATGACCATCTCGATGGTTTCAAAGATTTTGAGGATCAGCCGTTTTCTCAGGTTGAGACTGTTGAGTATACGCTCACTGAGCTTGACTACGGTACTATTGCAGGCCTGGCTGATAATAAAACTATCGCCGGTACTGACGGCGCTGCCGCGCTAAAAGCCATTGGCGACCTGAAACGTTTCTCTGCCGAAGCTCCGGCCGACAAGTATGTGCCCGCATTCCTCAGCACTACAAGCTTCCCCTACTTCACTCTTACCGACGGCTCGGCTGTAAAACTTACTTACAACCAGGCTGTTGACGAACCCGAAGGCTTTGCTGCCGCTGCTGCCGCCAAGACTTATAAAATAACCGACGACCAGTATCAGAACGAAGTTTGGGACGGCGAGAACTACATCCTTGGTTTCGCTCCTTCGCAGACTGCTGCCGACTTCATCCCCACCTTCCTTGCCGACGGTGTTGCTGACGCTGCAGAAGGTGACTTCGTTATCGTTAACTACAACCAGGCCACTCAGGAACCCGTTTTCGGCGGTGACGTTCCTGCTGTACCCGAAGTTGTTTATAGCGAGTCACTTACAACCGAAGAAGGCTTCAAATCATTTACTATCGACAACGTGTCGATTCCTGCCGAACTCTCATATGTTTGGAGCTTTGGTGGCGAAAACTACGGTGCAAAGGCTTCGGCTTTTGCAGGTGGTACAAACTACGCTTCTGAGTCTTGGCTTATTTCGCCTGTAGTAGACCTCACAGGTTATGCTGATCCTTTCTTCAGCTTCGAACAGGCTACCAACTTCTTCTCTAATATCGACGCTATCAAGACCGAAGCTACCGTATGGGTACGCGAAGAAGGCGGCGCTTGGAGCCAGATTACCGACTATGTTCTGCCCGAAAAACTCTCTTGGAATTTCGTAGGTTCTGGCGACATCGACCTTGCTGCCTACGCTGGCAAGAAGATGCAGATTGGTTTCAAATTCGTTTCTGCCACTAAGTCAGGTACTTGGGAAGTTAAGAACATTACCGTTACCGCTACTCCCGCATCGCGCAGCGCTGCTTCGCGTGCTCGTGTTGAGGTGCCTATGGTAAGCAAAAATGTTCTTTACACATACACCGGTACTGCATGGACCCCCGCACCTGCACTCTACGCAGTGCTCTCCCCTGCCGACTATACTGCTATGGGTCAGAGCCACCCCAACCTGCCTGCTGCCGAGCCCTTCCTCACAAAATGGCTCAACATGAACTATGCTTATGCTGAATCCGGCGATAGGAAGTTCATCGTTTGGACTAAATACGACGGCAAGGCTACAAACCAGTGCTCTGCTTTCACATTCAACGGCACCGAATGGGTATCATTCAAGTTTGTTGAAGAAGTGACAAGCCAGTTTGTTCGCACCGGTGGCAAGTGGATGTACGATCCCAACGTCACAATCACCCTCCCTGCAGGTAAGAACATCGAAATCAGCGCTAAATACTATCAGGCATGCGTTGACTGGGTATACGAGAACAAGTGCGTACCCCTGGGCGACACAAGCATCAAGAGCGGTCAGTTCTGGGTTACCAAATATGGCAACAACGAATACTACTCGGGTACATCTGCTTATCAGGGCAATGTTGACCTTCGTGCCGATGCTGCTCGCACTCAGTATGCTGCCGGTTTCGAAGGTATGAACGATGCTGCGGTAATCAAATTCATGAAAGACAACTTCATGAACGAGGTTATGCCTGCTGCCCTCTCTACTCTCCACACCGATGCTGACGTGGTTGCCGGATTCGATGTACTCTACACTGTCAATTTCTATGCTTACGAGTATAATGAGACTGAGAAAAAGTACGAAACAAACCCCTATACAGCTGTCTTCAAAGTAGTTGGTAAGGGTAAATTCGAGCCCGTAAGCTGCACTTGGTATCCAAAAGAAAAATAAGGATTACTAATCAATACTCTTAAAAACAGGGCCGGATTCAATTTCCGGCCCTGTTTTTTTAGAAAAAAACTGTAACTTTGCAATTCAATTTCTAAGATACGATTTACCAACAGGATGGAATGGTTAGAAAGCATACTGTTTGAGCACACTCCCCTACAGGCTCTCATAGTGCTATCACTGATTATATCGGTCGGTCTCGGCCTTGGCAAAATACACCTTTGGGGTGTATCGCTGGGCGTTACTTGGGTGTTCTTTGCCGGTATCATTGCCGGGCATTTTGGGCTCTCGATAAACCCCGATATGCTTGGATATGCCGAGAGCTTCGGGCTTGTTTTGTTTGTTTATGAGCTTGGTTTGAAGGTCGGGCCGGGTTTCTTCAGCTCATTCCGCACGGGTGGGGTTAAATTGAATATAATCAGCCTTGCTACAGTTTTAACAGGCACTGCCATAGCAGTACTACTCTGCTTCGCATTGGGTATAGATATGAGCATAATGGTTGGCATACTTAGTGGTGCCACAACCAACACCCCCGCACTTGGTGCCGCCCAACAAGCTCTTTCTCAGATCGGTGTATCGGCAAGCGGGGCCGCATTGAGCTGCGCAGTCACATATCCACTGGGTGTGATAGGTGTAATCATCGCTTTTATTGTCATAAGCAAGCTATTCGTGCGTAAATCAGATATTTCCGACGGCAACCACGACGACGACAACCACACATTTATCGCCGCTTTCGGCGTGAAAAACCCAGCTATATTCGGCAAGACGGTGCGACAAGCCGCGGCATTGATTAAGCCAAAATTCGTAATCTCACGACTTTGGCGCAATGGCGAGGTAAGCATACCTAACTCGGAAACATGCCTTATCGAAGGCGACAGACTGCTCGTCATCACTACCGAAAAAGACCTGCCGGCCCTGACTGTACTTTTCGGCTGCCAGGAACAAGAAGACTGGAATAAAGATGATATCGACTGGAATGCTATCGACAGCTCGCTGATAAGCCGTCATATCATTGTCAGCCGTCCCGAGTTAAACGGCCGTAAATTAGGCTCTCTCAAGCTTCGAAACAGCTATGGTATAAATATTAGCCGAGTATTGCGTAGCGGCGTCAAACTGCTCGCTACACCGGGGCTCGTGCTTCAGCTTGGCGACCGGCTCACAGTCGTTGGCGAAGCTAAATCTATCGAGAACGTAGAGAAGGTGCTCGGCAACTCCTCTATCACCCTCAAAGACCCGAATATGGCCGCCATATTTATCGGTATCGTGCTCGGTCTGCTCTTGGGGTCGGTGCCTATCATGATACCCGGTATATCGTTTCCGGTGCGCCTCGGCCTTGCAGGTGGCCCGATAATCGTCGGTATACTCATTGGCCGTTTCGGCCCGCAGTTTCACATCGTTACCTACACTACCCGCAGTGCCAACCTCATGCTCAGGGGTATTGGTCTGTCTTTATTCCTTGCCTGTCTCGGTCTTGATGCCGGAGCGCAGTTCCTCGATACCATATTGCGTGCCGACGGACTACTGTGGATAGCTGCCGGATTCATTATAACCATGCTGTCGGTGTTGATAATGACTCCCATAGCCATGCGTCTGGCCGGCCTCGATTTCGGCCTGGCTTGCGGTGTGATTAGCGGAGCTATGGCAAACCCAATGGCTCTGAATTATGCAAACGATACCCTGCCGGGCGACAACCCTGCTGTAGGTTATGCTACTGTATATCCCCTTGCAATGTTCTCAAGGGTTATTATTGCTCAGATATTGGTGCTGCTTTTCGTTTAAATTGGTCTGAGGGGCTAAATTTTTTGTTTTTTAATAATTAATACGTAAATTTGGAGCCAGAAAAACACCCTAAAACCAAAATACTATGATTAGTCCCTTAGCTTATGTTGATCCTAAAGCCAATATCGGCAAGGATGTTACAATACACCCTTTTGCTTATGTAGATGCTGATACTGTGATTGGCGACGGTTGCGTTATTATGCCTTATGCGTCTGTTATTCACGGCACTACGCTCGGTAAGAATGTCAAAGTATATCAGGGGGCTATTATTGGTGCCGACCCTCAGGACTTCAGGTGGAAAGGAAATCCCTCGTTTTGCACCGTTGGCGACAACACCGTTATCCGCGAGCACGTTATAATCAACAGGGGCATATATTCGCAGGGAGGCACCGTTATCGGAGGTGACAGCTTCATTATGGCCGACAGCCATATAGGGCATGATACTCATGTGGCTCCTAAGTGCGTGATAGGCAACAGCGTTACTATTGCCGGTGATGTCGAAATCGACACCGGGTCTATTCTATCGTCGAGCGTCGTTGTGCACGAAAAGAGCCGAATTGGTAAGTTCTCACTAATCAAAGGCGGAACCCGTATCAGTGGCAACGTGCCTCCGTTTGTGATTATGGCGCACAACCCTGTTACTTATTATGGCGTAAACTCTGTTGTAATGGGCAAGCACGCCGGTTTTACCGACGATATTATCGACGACGTTGCAAAGGCTTACCGACAGATATATCAGAGCCAGACATCGGTATTCAACGCTCTCAAACGTATCGAAGCCGATATTGCCGACACTCCTGTTCGTGCCGAGATTATCAACTTCATCCGCGCTGTCAACCTCAAGCTCGTAGGCGACCGCTTCGAAGAATAAACCGCTCTATAACCCCTTGATTATTGATTCCAAGGCTTTTGTCACTGTAGCAGGATCATACTGGCTCAGATTATCGGTTGAATGTTGCTGCAGTGATTCTCGTAGCTGTTCGTCGGATATAAGTTTGTCGATTTTATGCGAAAGTGCATCAACGTCGTCCGGAGGGCAAATAAGGCCGTCTACGCCGTCACTGATGATTTCCGACTGTCGTCCTTTGTAATCGCATGCTATGCAGGCACACCGTTGCGACATGGCCTCTACCAGCACAAGACCCCAGCCTTCATAGCGCGATGACAGGCAGAATATCGATGATTTGCGATATTCGTCGACGATATTGGTGGTATAGCCGCTGAATTCGATGTTAGTGCAAGCGCCCGATAGGCTGTGCATATACTTCATCGACCGTTCGTCGCTGTTGCCTACTATGCGAAGGCGCCATTCGGGATGTTTGTCGGCAATTTTGCACCAGGCCTTAACCAATACATCAAAACCCTTCACATGCCATTCGTTGACACGACCTACGGCAAGTACAACCTTCTCTTTTTCAGGAATATAATCGAGAGGTGTTGCAAATAGCGGATTATGAAGCACATGCACATTGCCCACACCTGCCGCTTCGGCGAGGGCCTTGTCGGGCGCGGTGAGTACTGTCAGGCCGTCGTAGCGCTGGTTGAGTTTAAACTTCTTGTAGTGATCATAGCTCGTAAACGGTGCCGATTCAGGCCGCTCGAAACTACTGTGTTCGGTTGAGAGAAACTTGAATTTCGGCAATAACGGGCGTATGAGCAACAATTCGGGTGTAAAGGAGTGCATCACGCTTACCACTACGTCGGGTTTGAAATCGTGCAGGGTAGTGTAAAGCGATTTCATGGTGTTGAAGCTGCGGATAAGCTTGCGCACGCGCGAATGAGTCCCCCATTTGGGCGATGAATATTTGCGTACCGAGGCATCGAGGTTATAGGTCTGTGGCTCAGTAAAATCGCAACATACCGCAACATCATGACCTGCGGCCGCAAGCCCGTTGGCCCACGTGGCAGCCACTCGTTCAGCCCCGCCGGTATGCATAAAAAAACACAATATTAACACTCTCATATCGTCATAACGAAAATTCTTTAATATAAGTATATCATATTTTTAGTTTTTTGCCTTTGATACCAAAATAAGGATCTAAAAAAGGCTGTTACACCAAATATATAAGATTTTTACAATATTTAGGTATTGGTTTTCGTTTAATAAAAAATAAGAGTATCAATTATAGAAAATGGATAACATCGGAATATTTGTCAAGACTCTATCCAGTGGTGGGGCAGAGAAACAAGCCACTTTACTTGCCAAGGTCTTGACAAGTAATCATACAGTCCATATGATATTATGGTCTGATGTCAATTGTGAAGATAAATATACCAAAATTCTCGAACAATCTAATGTAAAGATACACAAGCTTAAAGGTTCTTTTTATGAAAAGTTCTCTAAACTTAGGCATTTACTCTCGACTGCTAATATAAGCATATTGTTTTCGTATCTTACTTTTGCAAATGCTGTAGGCGCTCTAAGTGCTTTAAGGTTAAGGACAAAGGTGGTGCCGGGTCTTAGATCTTCGAAACTGTCCTTTCCTAAGTTGTTGAGCGATATGGCTGTTTGTAATTTTTTGACTCCGGTTACTGTTGCAAACTCCTATTGTGGAAAGCGTGAGTTTGTTCGCCGGGGCTTTTCTGAATCTCATATAGAGGTTATTCCAAACATGTTAGACTCCATACCGACGTTTAAACCTCGTCAAGTCTCTGCCGATGGTAATGTTAATGTGATTTCTGTAGGAAGATTTGTCGAAGCTAAGGATTATCCGACTGCTATACGGGCAGTTGCCGAGGCTCGTAAGTCTGTACCTAATCTTCGGTATAAGATAGTAGGATATGGAGAATTAGAGCAAAATATAAGAACATGGGTTAAGGAATATGGTATAGATGATATAACCGATATATTCATTAATCCACCCCATATAGATAAATTATTATCACAGAGTGATATATTTTTGATGTCGTCTGTCTTCGAAGGTACAAGTAATGCTCTTTTAGAGGCTATTGGATATGGTGTGCCTACTATAGTTACCGATGTTGGCGATAATGCATATATCATTTCTTCGTCAAATGATGGTATGGTTTTTATGCCTGGTGATTATCTGGGTATGGCAGATGGTATTATTAAGTATGCTTCAGAACCCGAACTCCGTAACAGTACTGCAGAAAATGCTTACAAATGTCTGAAAAGTAATTTTTCGGAGTCTGTTTTTAAGGATGCTTATGAAAAACTAATACTGAGATTATCGGAATAATGAAAATCGTTGTTATTGGTACTCGTGGTTTTCCTGGAATTCAGGGTGGGGTGGAGACGCACTGCCAGGAACTTTATACTCGTTTGGTTTCCAAGGGGTATGACGTTACTGTGTTTAGGCGTAAACCTTATATTAACTATGACAATAAAAGTAATACATATAAAGGTGTAAATTTTGTAGACATAGCTGCCCCTCATAACAAGTATTTTGAAGCTATAGTACATACGCTATATGCTTTGTTTCGTTCTCGTAAACTAAAGCCGGATATTCTACATATTCATAATATAGGACCTGCAATCGTAGCGCCATTAGCTCGGTTGATGGGTATGAAGGTGGTTTTGACTATACACAGTTTTAATTATACACATTCTAAATGGGGTAGATTTGCTAAATTTATGCTTAAGTTAGGCGAACGATTGGGCGTTACTTTTTCTAATTGTTCGATAGCGATTTCTGATGTTAATTATAAGAGTCTGAATCAGAGATATCCTAATATTAAGTGTAATCTTATATATAATGGCGTTTCTATTCTCGGTTATACGGATAGTCGTGATAGACTGGCAAAATGGGGTGTAGGTGGGCGACCTTATATAGTTGCTGTAGGAAGACTTACACCCGAAAAAGGTTTTCACGATTTGGTAAAAGCTTATGTTGACTCTAAGCTTATAGCTACCTGTGACTTGGTCATTGCCGGAAGTGCTGATAATGAAGATGATTATTCAAGATCGTTGGTGAAAACAGCTGCCGAAAATGGTGTGAAGCTTACCGGTTTTATTAATGGCGAGGATTTGCGTCAGCTTATGTCTCATGCTTCTTTATTTGCAATTACTTCATATAATGAAGGTCTGCCGTTATCTTTACTTGAAGCAATGGCATATGGTCTCGATGTTGTAGCAAGTAATATTGAGCCTTGTAAAATTTCATGCTTGAATGAAGATGATTTTTACCCGGTGGGCGACACTGATGCTCTTGCTAAGAAACTTTCCGAAAAGATTTATGCCGCTAACAGGCGCAGAGAATACGACCTCACTCCATACGACTGGGATAATATTGCATGCCGGACCGTAGAGGTATACAAATCATTGTAGAAATTATACACATTATCGCCGATGCTTGTCAAGACTTATGCCGCTGCCGTACAGGGTATTGATGCCAGGGTTATAACTATTGAGACCGCTGTTTCAAAGGGTATGCAGTATTGCATCGTGGGGCTCCCCGACACTGCTGTCAAAGAGAGTCACGAGCGTGTACGTGCTGCCCTTACCCATTCCGGCTACAAGATGCCTCGCACTGCGGCTGTCATCAACATGGCGCCGGCTGATATTCGCAAAGAAGGCGCTGCCTACGACCTGCCGATTGCAATTTCGCTCCTTGTTGGTACCGAGATGATTAAGGCCGAACAACTGCATCGCTACATGATTATGGGCGAACTGTCGCTCGACGGTTCAGTGCAGCCTATCCGTGGTGCATTGCCAATGGCTATCGAGGCGAGGGCTCGTGGTTTTAAAGGCATGATTCTGCCTGCTGCAAACGCCACCGAGGCGGCCGTGGTAAATAATCTCGAAGTATACGGTGTGGATAATCTGCGTCAGGTTGCCGATTTTTTGAGCGGCAACACCGTTCTCGAGCCTACGGTCGTTGATACACGTGCCGAATTTGCTCGCGAATCGGGGCACTACGATATCGATTTCAGCGATGTAAAAGGGCAGGAGAGTGTCAAGAGAGCATTCGAAGTGGCTTGTGCCGGAGGGCATAATATACTCCTTATTGGCCCGCCCGGTTCTGGCAAATCTATGATGGCCAAGCGCTTGCCATCTATCATGCCGCCACTGACCCTCGGCGAGGCGCTCGAAACAACAAAAATACACTCTGTGGCAGGCAAGCTCCGTCGTGGCTCTCGACTGATGTCTATGCGACCATTCCGTGCTCCTCACCATACCATATCGCCGGTTGCCATGGTCGGTGGTGGTTCTAACCCCATGCCGGGAGAGATTTCCCTGGCTCATAACGGCATACTGTTCCTCGACGAATTTCCCGAGTTTCCACGCACTGTCCTCGAGGTACTGCGACAGCCCCTCGAAGACCGTCATATCAGCGTGTCGCGAGCACGCTACCAGCTCGACTATCCGGCTTCATTTATGCTTGTAGCGTCGATGAACCCCTGTCCATGTGGCTATTATACACATCCCACCAAGCAGTGCACATGTATGCCCGGCGCTGTTTCCAAGTATCTTGGACGCATTTCAGGCCCATTGCTCGACCGTATCGACATACAGTGCGAGATAATGCCTGTGCCATTCGACGAGCTTCATACCAAGGCGCAAGGGGAGAGTAGTGCCGACATTCGAGCACGAGTGATTGCTGCACGCAAAATACAGGCAGAGCGCTTTGCCTCAGAGCCTTCGGTGCACTGCAATGCCCAGATGACTCCCCGCCTCATGCAGCAGTACTGCGCACTTAGCGACGAAAGCACCGCCATACTCAAGCGTGTAATGACAAAATACGACATGTCGGCCCGCGCCTACGACCGCATCCTCAAAGTAGCCCGCACCATAGCCGACCTCGCCTCCAGCCCCGACATCCAGCCCGTCCACATCAGCGAAGCCGTCGGCTACCGCAACCTCGACCGCAGCAGCTGGGGCGCAAGCACCGACACCCCGACACCCTTCTGATCAATACGCTTGCAAGCAAGCGGACTAAAACAAATTTGTTCAAGTGAAAACAGCTTGCTGTTTTTTCTACTTCTTCTGACTTTCCCCGTTCATTATGGCCCGCGCTTTTTTTCACGACTATACCTCCCGCTGCATATATCATATTACTATGACCAAAGCCCCCGGCGTGCCTTCTTTCGGACACTTGACCGGCGCCTTGCCTGATGTGCATATAGAGCTCTCTCCTTTGGGCAAAATTATAGCTGCCAATATAAATAATATACCCTCACTCAATCCTTCTATAAGAGTGTTAAAGTATATAGTGATGCCCGATCACATACATATGCTTTTATTCGTCACCTACTCTCTTGAGCGCCCTTTAGGCAGATATATGGGTATGTTCAAGGTAAAGACAGGTCAACAATTCCGCGAAAGATACCACCTCGACAAGCCTGTATTTAAGGAGGATTTCTACGATTGCATTCTTCATCGTAGACGCTCACTCGACGCAATCTTTAAATATATCAGTGACAACCCGCGGAGACTGGCGGTGCGGCGCGAGCGTCATGAATACTTCAGGCGTATAAATGAACTGAAAATAGGAGAAAAGACTTATCAAGCCTACGGAAATTTCCAGTTACTCGATTGTCCATTCAAAGAGCAAGTGGTGGTTCATAGAGCTGACTCAGCTGAGGAAAGAGATAGAAAGCTACAGGAATGGCTTTACACAGCCTCTAACGGCGGTGTACTCGTATCTCCCTTTATCTCTAAAGCCGAAAGGGAAGTCCGTAACGAGGCCGAAAAAGGTGGCGGTCGTTTTATACTTATAGTAAACGAACCGTTTGAAAAACGCTATAAACCTACCGGTCACGACTTTGAGCTATGCGAATCAGGAAGACTCCTAATTATCTCAGCCAATCTTCCGGGAGAAATCTCACGTCAATCATGTCTTACAATGAACACCCTTGCAGAAACAATTGCCAAGGGGTAATATTTATAACTCAATGCGTTGTGCCTTCGGGGGCTTCGTGGCGCAGGGGGTAGCTGTTGCGTATGCTTTCGAAATCTTCGGGGTGCTTTTTTAGTGCCGTGACCTCGGGCATGGGGTCGTAGCTGTCGAGTATTCCCTTGATATTCACCGACTGGGCCGGTGCGGGCGGCAGGGGCATGTCTACTGTCACTCGCGGCGTCATAAAGAAGGTCGTAATGGCATCGAGAGCTATCTGCGATGCTCGCACCTTGCCCTCTTGCGAATATCCGGCAATGTGCGGAGTGGCAACATCGGCCATAGCCAACAGTTCGCGGTCGATGTCAGGCTCATTTTCCCAGCAATCTATTATCATGCCGCCGACCTTACCGGCCTTGCGTGCCTCGATAAGGGCAGGGGTATCTACGATTTCACCTCGTGCGCTGTTGATGATTATCGGCGAACGGCGCAGCTTGGCAAAGAACGCCTCATCAGCCATATGATAGGTGGCATGCTCGCCTTCGCGGGTGAGGGGAGTGTGGAAGGTAATAATGTCGGCTTTGCGGGCAATAGTATCTAAATCAACCCATTGGTCACCGCCTTCTGCTTCCTGGCGCAGGGGGTCGCAAACGAGCACATTCATATCAAGAGCCTTTGCCCAACGCTCTACTATACTACCAACATGACCCACGCCGACTATTCCCAAAGTATACGACCGCAACGGGCGGTTGATTACCTGCATGATAGTGGCAAATACATATTGAGCAACTGCCGGGGCGTTGCAACCGGGTGCATTGATTACAGTAATCGACCGCGATTTGCAGTAATCTAAATCGATATGATCCATGCCGATAGTGGCAGTGGCAATCATCTTGACTTCCGACTTTTTCAGCAGCTCTTCGTTGCACTTGGTACGTGTGCGGATGATCATGCCGTCGGTCTCACGCACAGCCTTGGGGGTGATTTCCTCCGGAGCAAGGTAGCGTACGGTAGCGTAGTCGTCGAGTAGACCGGCGACATAGGGGATATTGCGCTCGATTATGAGCCTTATATTACTGTTTGGCATACGAAGAGTGCCGCATATACGGCTATGGTTGATAGTATTAGTATGTATGATTTATCCGCCCTGTGTGTCGAGAAATAGTGTGTCACCTCCATGGCGGCGCAATAGTTGAGCATCGGTATGTAGCTTACTATATTGCGGTAGTCGAGGCACAAGCCTAAGAATGTCGTAAGCATCACTACCGTAAAACAGCCGTTTACGGCGCGGGCGCGGGCATTATAGGCTATTGTCTTAAGAACGGTGAGTATGTAGCTCAGAAGCGTTAAAAACACCGTTACTCCTATCGTTATGGCAAGCAACAGAGTTTCGTCCAGGTCGATTTCTGAGAAGATGCTGGTAAAGCGAGGCCACTGCAGGCTGTCGATATCTATGATGCCGAAGCCGATGATGATAATCCAAGGTGTGGCGATGCCCATTAGAGCCGCAAGTATGGTACGGCGGTGGAATATACCCATCTGCCCGCATCCTATCAGGAATGGCAGCAGGTACAGGGCATAGCAATACTGCGTGGTCGTAAAAGCCGAGAGCAAAAGTGCGATGAGGTACACCGGACGTGTTGCTTCAGGCTGGCGGTAGCAGCTGAATAGCAGCAACATACATACCGGTACTACAACGGCAAGCATATTGCCGGTGCAGAATTGTGTCATCAGGTCGGGGGTGGCAAGCTGCATCATGGCAAAGAATGCTATAAACAGCGAGGTCATCGACCTGAAGACATTGAATATCTTGTTGAGCAACAGCATCACCACTACGGTGATGCCGTTGGCAAGAAGAGCAAGAACAAAACTAAGCGCAGGGCTGTGGGCAAACCACTCGTTGGCCGAAGGTAGCCCAAGCCCGGTATCGCCCGTCAATGCCACTGTATGGCCGCTAAAGAAGTATACTGCGGCCATTGTAGCGGCCAGGAAGGCTACTACAAGGCCAAAGCCACGTGAATGGCATATACGGGTGATTATCGAATTGTTCATTGCAATCGGAATACTTGGCTGTGATAGCTCTTACACGAGGTCCTTGCCGATGTCGCGGCGGTTGTATTTGCCCTCGAAGCAGATCTTGTCGAGCATTGCATATGATGATGATGCGGCTGAGGGGATGTCCTCGCCGAATGCTACTGTAGCCAATACTCGGCCGCCGGCGGTAACTACGCGACCTTCGGCGTCACATGCTGTGCCTGCGTGAAATACTATGCCGTCAACAGTGTCGAGGCCTTCGATAAGCTTACCTTTGGCATAAGAGCCGGGATAGCCGCCCGATACAGCCATTACGGCAACTGCTGTGCGCGGGTCGTGCTCGATTTCGATGTCGCCAAGATTGCCATTTGCTACTGCTACAAGGGCAGGGAGCAGGTCGCTGGCTATGCGAGGCATCACAACCTCGGTCTCGGGGTCGCCCATGCGTACGTTGTACTCGATTACCATTGGCTCGTTGTCTACATTGATAAGGCCAAGGAAGATAAAGCCGCGGTAGTCGATACCCTCGGCACGGAGGCCGTCGACAGTGGGGCGCACGATGCGCTCCTCCACCTTGGCCATAAATGCGTCATCGGCAAAGGGTACGGGCGATACCGAACCCATGCCGCCGGTATTGAGGCCTGTGTCGCCCTCGCCTACACGTTTGTAGTCCTTCGCTACCGGCAGTATGCGGTATGCGCCGGTTCCGTCGGTAAGCACGAATACAGAGCATTCTATGCCCTTGAGGAATTCCTCGATTACAACCTTTGCCGAAGCTGCGCCAAACTGGCCGTCGAGCATCTCGTCGAGCGAACGGATAGCTTCGTCAAGGTCATTGATGATAAGTACGCCCTTGCCTGCTGCCAGGCCGTCGGCTTTGAGCACATAGGGGGCTTTGAGGCTGCGAAGGAAGTCGCGGGCCTCGTCGATATTGGCCTTGGTGGCGGTGAGGTGGCGGGCTGTGGGGATATTGTGACGACCCATGAAATCTTTGGCAAAGTCTTTCGAGCCTTCAAGCGCTGCGCCGTCTGCGCCGGGGCCTACCATTGGTACACCGGGGCATGATACGGCGAGGGCTTCGCGAAGACCGCATACCAGCGGGTCTTCGTTACCGGCTATTACAAGGTCGATGGCATTGTCTTTTACTGCCTTGGCCACTGCATCGAAGTCGGTGGGCTTGAGCGATATATTGGTTCCGCAGGCGCTTGTGCCGGCATTGCCGGGGGCGATATAGAGTTTGCCAAGCAGGGGGCTTTGGCTCAGTTTCCATGCTATTGCGGCTTCGCGGCCTCCGCTGCCGAGAAGGAGTACGTTGAGTTTTTCGGACATTATTCGTTGGTTTTATCGGTTTCCGGATTATTTTTCTTGCGTGTACGCCACATCGGACGGTTTATCACTATCTCTTTGTCTGCGCCAATCGAGGGCTGACGGCCCAACGATATCGGACGGCGGCCTTCGGGCTTAGGTGTCGACGCATCGCGACGGCCTTCGGGGCGCTCGCTGCGGCGGCCGGGGCGTTCGTCTTTCGGGCCGCGTTTGTCGCGCTTGGCTTTGAAATCTCTCGGACCTTTGTCGCCTTTGAAGTCGCGGCGGCCTTTGGGCGCTGCCTCGCGTGGCTTATCCTTGATGCTGCCGCCTGATTTGCGGAATTCGCTCTTCTTGCCGGCAAAAATCTTATACTCGCGCAACTCGCATTCCAGGCCGCCGTTGTAGAGCTGCACCTTAACCGACGGCGCAAGGCCGATTTCGTTGAAATACTCGTCGGTATAGCCTATAATCCAGGCATCCCAGCCGGTAAATACATGCTTTAGAGTAGCTCCGATTGATTTATATAGGGCGTTCATATCATCGACAGATATGCGTTTGCCATAAGGGGGATTGGTTACCATTACACCCTCTTTTCCGCATGCTGCAGTCCACCTGGGTATCGATTCATTGCCCGTGTCGTAGGCTATCGAACGGTGTTCGAAGTTGATATAGCGGTCAACTCCGGCGCTCTTGGCATTGTCGAGGGCTATGGCAAGGGCTCGCTTGTCGATGTCGCAGGCGGTGATTGTGCAGGTCACATCGCGCTCGGCACTGTCGTCGTTGTAGATTGATTCAAGTAGCTCGGCATCGAAGTCTGCCCAGTTCTCGAATGCGAAATGCTTGCGGTAGATGCCGGGATAGATGCCGGCGGCAATCATCGCCGCTTCGATAGCAAATGTACCCGAACCGCACATAGGATCGACAAAAGGCTTGTCGCCCTGCCAGCCGGTCATGAGTATGATACCTGCTGCAAGTACTTCGTTGATAGGCGCTTCGGTCTGCGCAACACGCCAGCCGCGTTTGTGTAGCGACTCGCCCGACGAATCGAGCGAAAGGGTAACATGCGTTCCGGCTATGTGCACATTAATCATGATGTCAGCTCCGTCGAGGCGCACGCTCGGGCGCTCTTCTTTGTCGCTGTGATCGCGGAACCAGTCTACTACGGCATCTTTGATACGGTAGGTTACAAACTGGCTGTTGCGGAAATCGTCGCTGAATACCACGGTGTCGATAGCGAATGTCTGCTTTACATTCATTATTGAACTCCAGTCAAACTGCTTGGCTCCGGCATAGAGGCTGTCGGTATCCGTGGCTTCGAAACTATAAAACGGTTTAAGTATGCGCAGCGCCGTGCGACAGCAGAAATTGGCTCTGTACAATGTCTCCAAATCGCCCTTGAAGGCTACCATGCGCTTGCCGGGTGATACCTCGGTGGCTCCGATAGTGCGGAGTTCGCCGGCCAGGACCTCCTCAAGGCCTTGGAAGGTCTTGGCGACCATATCGAATGTGGTGTTCATATCTGTCAATGTTTATCGTTGCAAAATTAGCAAAAAAGAGGCAAATTAGCAAAATACGCCGCAGCAGAGTGAAAAACAAAGTATAACTGCGCATTTCTATATTTTAGGTAAAAATGCATAGGTATACTTTACATTTGTGCAAAAATCGTTGTTTTGTAAAGTATGAATGATTAAAAATTACCCCGGCATCAAGCATATACATCTTCGCGACTTCCTGCTTTCTGATATCTGACTTATTGCCATGATACGCTGCGGCCCGACTCTCTGAGCCGGGCCGCGTTGATTGATGAGTCAGGGTTAAAGATTGTCAGGCTTTACTTCATCAGTTCGACTGAGCGGTTGATAAATGTGCTCAGAGCCTCGCCTCGCAGCAGGCCGTTGCCAAGTAGGGCAAGGTCTACAAGCTGGCTGATTTCGGGGTTGCCGGGAGCGTAGGCATCGATAGCCTCGTCCATTGTCTTGCGGCTGTCGGTTACGGTCTTTTCGGCCTCGTCTACGATAGCGCGGGCTTCGGCGCTGAGTTCTTCGTTTCCGGCTGCTTTGCGGGTCTCCTCGGCCTTGGCATTGGCTTCGTCGATTGTTTTGAGCAGGGGCTCTACGGTGCTGTCGAGGGCACCCTCGGCCTTGCTGATGATAGTTTTTACCAGCGGATGCTCGGTATTTACGACCACGGTGTAGCTGTCGGGTAGCTCGCCGTAGAAGTTCATGCCGGGCTGCATGGCGGCCATTTCTTTCATTCGGCGCATGTACTCGTTCTGTGTCAACACTACAGGCTGAGAGCTTGGTGCAAGTGCTTCGAACTGTACCATAAAGCTGGTCTTCTCTACCTTGCGGGTAGGAAGCTCGAACAGGCGGGTCATGATAGCGCGTGCCGCAGGGGTGAGTTCGGCTACCTTGCGGTCGTTTTTGCGGATGAGGTTGTCGGTCACATCTGAGTCTACGCGCACCAGGCCGGTATTCTCGAGCTTACGCTCAAGCAAGCCTACAAAGTGGTTGTCGAGCTGGCCGTCGAGCAGCAGCACGTTGTAGCCTTTGTCGTTGGCGGCTTTGATATAGTCGTACTGAGCTGTGGCATCGGTGGCATAGAGATAGATTATGCGGCCTTCGGCATCGGTCTGAGAGGCTTCGACGAGGGTCTTGTACTCATCAAGTGTATAGTAATGGCCCTCGGTATCCTTGAGGAGCATAAATTTCATGGCAGCGTCGCAGAATTTCTCGTCGGTAAGCATACCGTAGACGATAAATATGCGGATGTCGTCCCATTTCTTTTCAAATTCGGCGCGGTCGGCGCGGAAAAGCTCGTCGAGACGGCCGGCTACCTTCTTGGTGATGTAGCTCGATATCTTCTTGACAGCGGTATCTGCCTGAAGGTAAGAGCGCGACACGTTGAGAGGGATGTCGGGAGAGTCGATTACACCCTGGAGCAGCTGCATGAACTCAGGCACTACGCCTTCTACCGAATCGGTAACGAATACCTGGTTGCAGTAGAGCTGTATGCGGTTGCGGTTGATGTCGAAGTTGTTTTTGATTTTGGGGAAATAGAGGATGCCTGTCAGGTGGAAGGGGTAGTCCACGTTGAGGTGAATCCAGAAGAGAGGTTCTTCCTGGCCGGGATAAAGCTCCTGGTAGAAAGTAAGATAATCAGCATCGGTAAGCTCGCTGGGTTTCTTCATCCACTGGGGCTCGGTGCTGTTGATTATAAGGTCGCGGTCGGTATCGGCCCATGCACCGTCTTTCCATTCGCGCTCCTTGCCACTGATTACAGGCACGGGCAGGAAGCGGCAATATTTGCGAAGCAGGGTGTCGACGCGCTGCTGGTCAAGGAATTCCTTGCTGTCGTCGTCGATGTAGAGTATGATGTCGGTACCGCGGGTCGTACGCGAGCCTGCACCCATAGAGTACTCGGGCGAACCGTCGCACTCCCAGCGCACAGCCTCGGCACCGTCCTTGTACGACAGTGATTCGATTACTACCTTTTTCGACACCATGAATGCCGAATAGAAACCAAGGCCGAAGTGACCGATGATGCTGGCGGCGGTGTCCTTGTATTTGTTGAGGAATTCCTCGGCACCTGAAAAAGCTATCTGGTTGATATAGCGGTCAACATCTTCGGCTGTCATACCAATACCGCAGTCGCTCACGGTGAGGGTACCGGCTTCTTTGTCGATGCTTACCTTTACATCGAGAGTGCCGAGTTCGCCTTTGAATTCGCCGAATGATGCCAGTGCGCGTAACTTCTGGCTGGCGTCGACTGCGTTAGATACAAGTTCGCGGAGAAAAATCTCGTGATCGCTGTAGAGAAATTTTTTGATAACGGGGAAGATATTCTCTGTCGTTACCCCGATAGTGCCTTTTTGCATATATAGTGTAGTTTTTTAATTCCAATAGTATAAACAATCAAATACAAAAAAAGTGC
>LUJM01000021.1 GCA_001689415.1 Bacteroidales bacterium M2
TTAGATGTTTTCTGAATATCCCTAATTATTGATAGCTATATTATTAAGAGTATCGAGTCACTCATTTAAAGTGGAACAATTTATCCTTTTAACAGTCATAGCTAACTTTGTTTTCGGCAAAGATAGCTATGAGGTGTCCCGTTTTTTATGACAGGTTGAAGAAATAGGAATTTATTCTGATACCGGAAGTGTGGGTAGATAATATGAGTGCGCAAATTCAGGTTGGTCACATATACCCTCTACAATGGCGTCTATCTCCTGAGTATTGATAAACGCGCATTGGACACGGTCAAGGGAACAATCATTAAATATCAGTGAATCACCACAACCTATGAGCTGTTCAGCTCCGGCACGGTCAAGAATAGTCCTACTATCAACATTTCGTGCAACTCTGAATGCCATACGTGCCGGGAAATTAGCTTTGATAATACCGGTAATGACACCATGAGATGTACGTTGGGTAGCAATAATCATGTGAATACCAACCGCGCGTGATTTCTGCGCGATCCGTACAATCTGCCTCTCGAATGCACTGCCTAAAGATGCAAGAGGGTCAGAATGTTCATCAATGATGACTACTATGTATGGTAGATAGCGATGACCATTCTCCTTATCAAGAAGATTGTCGCCGAATTTCTTATTATACTCTTTAATCGATCTCGCCCCGGCATCTTTAAGAAGACTGAACCGGTTGTCCATCTCCAGACACAAGGCGTTTAAAGTACGTTCAATACTATCAGGCGTGCTGACCACGGCGGAATCCTCACCCTTTAGTTGTGCAAGGTAATGATCTTTCAGACGATTGTACGGGACAAATTCGGTTTCCTTCGGATCAATCAGTACAAACTTGAGCTGGTCAGGGTGTTTTTTGTATAACAGCGATGCTATAATAGCATTAAGAGCCGTCGTTTTGCCTTGACCGGAAGCACCGGCAATAAGAAGGTGTGGCATCTTTGCAAGGTCAGCGACGCAGACAACGTTGTTCGTGTTTATGCCTAATGCTATTGGGAGCTGATAACAGCTTTCTTGAAAAACGTTGGAACTAAGAACAGTTTTGATATTCAACGCATGTGGATGCTTATTCGGAATTTCAATTCCGATGGT
This sequence comes from Bacteroidales bacterium M2, assembly GCA_001689415.1. Taxonomy (GTDB): domain Bacteria; phylum Bacteroidota; class Bacteroidia; order Bacteroidales; family Muribaculaceae; genus CAG-873. The sequence goes on from LUJM01000021.1 coordinate 1,105, forward strand.
TGCTCTACCGCATACGGGTGAAATCATACGGACTCCATGCGTGGCGAGGCTCATGACAATCTCCCGTTCCCAATGTTTTAGTGTGGACAAACGCACACCATCTGCCGGGATAATTTCATACCAAGACACGGTAGGGCCAACCGTAACCTCGATATTTGACACTCTTATTTTTAGCTTTTTAAGCGTGTCCATGATACGGTTTTTGTTCTCATTGATCTCGTCTTGGCTAATGAAGCCATTATTTCCCTTCACTTGATTTTGAAGCTAATCAAGTGAAGGGAACTGATATGTAGAAGGCTCAGTCGCTGAGCATTGGATTTTGAGCTTTTCGTTTTCAAGAGTATTCATTTGTAATATTATATGGGGTTGTTATGAGTATTTTTTTGCAGTTGGTTCATTTCGTTTTCTATTTTACACCGCAAAGTTAGGTAAAGCATGTCTCATTTATTGAGACATATTATGGAAAATTTTTTATTTCCCATATCACAACTATTTTGCTCACAAAATAAAACCCTACATGACGCAATTTGTAATACAGCCCTAAATAATTCAAAAAAAATATGCTGTCACGTAAATCGTGACATCTCTGAAGTAACTTTGCAAATGTTTTATAGAATTTAGAAGAGACAGCATATTAAATACAATGACAGTGAAATCTTTTCGAGAATATCTCAACGAATGTTCTTTTGATAATGTATGGGCCGAGATAGTAAAGTGTTTCTCAGAACCGGAGGAACTTAAAGATGTTTATTTGAATTATTATGAGAAGCTGAAAACTTTGCCCTATTCGCCATGCAAGGGAGAGATCAAGGTGGGATATTTTTCAGATTATCAACCCGAAGGCATGAATGCGGCTCCTGATTTTTTAATTGATAAAAAGGTAGCATCAGAAGGGACAAACAATGATTATGTGGTCGCAGTATTGCTTTATTGGTCATCTTTACACACCTTCCGTACATCTAAAGAGCATGATAATGACCTTGGCAAATACCTTGACATAATATCGGCGGACGACCCAAGTGCATTGGCTGAATATCTAAAGGCCTCACTGAAACAGTCACCTCATCAGGAAGCTATTCAGAAAACTCTCGAGCGAAAAGAACGTCTATTCTGGCAGGAAACACTTGAAAAGTCATCGCCATGCGACTGGCGAGGTATATTATATGTGCTCAAGCGCAAACTTGAATACAACATAGGATTCATGCGTGGATATGCCGACCATGACGACCGCGACCATGACGCCGACAGAATGCAACTGTGCTGCAACCTGATTGACCGTGCAACAGCTGATATATATCCGGATGAAAGTAGCAAAAAGGCTATTCATCTGCTCTTCAAAGTTCTAGAACAAAATATAACCAAATGGGACGATTGACATTATGAAAATACTCCATATTTCCGATACCCACAACTGCCATCGTCGGCTCCGGGATTTACCCGAGGCAGATATCTTAGTGCATTCCGGTGATTTCTGTATGGTGGGCACCGCACACGAAGCAATTGATTTCCTCAACTGGTTTTGTGACCTGCCATATAAACACAAGATATTTATATGTGGCAACCATGATAATTGCCTCTACGGTGCCAACATCGACGGTCTACCTGACAACGTATACTATCTCTGCAACTCGGGCATTGAGATTGAAGGGACTAAATTCTATGGTATTCCAATGTTTATGGAAGATTGCGTAACCGATCGCCAAAGTCGCAGCTATGCCAAAATTCCCGACAACACCGATGTCTTGATAACTCATTCACCTGCATTCGGAATCCTCGATTTCGACAATGGTATCAACTACGGCTCAAAAGAAATCCTTATGAAGTTATCCAATCTCCATCTTAAAGCTCATCTTTTCGGACATATCCACTCTCAGCACGGAGTTATGGAGCAAAACGGTATAATATTCTCAAATGGAGCGATTATGAATACCGGTTATTCCACTTTAAACACAACGAATGTAATAAAAATCTAAAAAGGGTTCACGGCTCTTTCATTTAAACTAAAATTA
>LUJM01000022.1 GCA_001689415.1 Bacteroidales bacterium M2
AGCCCGTGATGGGTAAATCGGGGGTTCTTCGTAAAGTTACAAAATATCTATCGAACTGTCAAACAGTTGCTTAGATATTTTCTGAATATCCCTAACTTACTTGCACAAGGTGTTGACCTGAATGATTTCCAATCAGAAAAAGATAATCTTTACACTCTCTTCAAAATCAACCATGCTTTTATAACTGACGAGCTTGAAGCTGCCGACATAGATATTCTCGACAAATACTGAAATCAAGACTTTGCAAACCTAATATGAACATATACCGTTAGTGGAGGACATGCCCAACCTGGCAGAGGTGTGCAAGCGATTTTGTTCTCTTAAATAAGTTTTTTCATTGTTATGCAATAAGTTATTTTGCATATTTGGCAATTATTATTAACTTTGGGAGCACGAGAATCCAAATACATTTTAAATAGAATGAGATGAGATACTTTTGTTTGGCTTTAGCATACTTCATTTGCTTGTCGGTATGTGCCCAAAAGGCTTTTATACCGCACCAAGGGCACGTATTTCTATACGATGACAAGTTTACATATAAATATTATTTCATCATTCAGGACACGGATTCTACGAATCTCGAATTTGAATTAATTGAAAATAGCCCATTCCGATTTAAAGTTAATATTAAATTAAAAAATTGCACCAATGAGCAAGGTAGCGTGGCGTGGATAAATAAATCGAACTGCGCTGTTTATCCTACCGCATCCTCAGATGGGCAGATAAAGCTATATGCTGCTCATGATATGAAATCGGACTTTAAAACGTTGTCTGCAACTGTAGTTAATAAAAGCACTGCATACGTTAAAGATTTCTTTGGAAAGGAATGGTTATACGTAGTCGTGGTTAAAGATAACGAAGTTATAGGCGATGGGTGGATAAACAATTATTCTATTGATTAAACAGAAAATAAGATGAGACCTATAGCATACACATTATTACTCATACTTTTGTTCTTCAGTCATAAAGCATCTGCTCACGAGGTCGCTCTAAATACTGAGAGTCAAGTAATGCTCTACAATGATGCATACGGAGCCGATATAATATATGTAATAGTTCAGAAGTTCAATGAGGATGATTTGGCTGCGTTTGTTGACATCCTTGAAGACGGTGTTTTTCGATTCAAGGTTAATGTCACCCTCTATTCTTCAAATAACGAGCTCCAGAAAATTACTGGGTGGTTGGATAAAGTAAATTGTGTCGTGTTCTTGCGTGCTAACACTTATGAAAACGGGGACGCAATATTACATGTGCATTCAGCCCCCGATGCCGATTCCGATTACACTTCTGTCAAAGTCCATGTCGGTTCTGATGTTGGCTATGTGGTTCATTGTTCAGGAGATTGGTATTATGTTGTGATAGAGAACGATGGAGAACTTTATCAAGGTTGGATAAGCCGATATTGCCCCCATATTCTTAATTCGTGTACATGAGAAATTTTTTGCTGGAGTATGATAGGAGCTTGGCTCTCCGAGACAAGCCTCGATAAGGTGTTGGTATTTAAAATATTAGCATTACTTGCCGAGGCTTGTCTCGGAGAGCCAAGCTCCTATTGTAAGCACTCTTTTGGCTTAAGTTAATAGCATTGAGGCGCGACCCTACGAGAGGGCATGTTAGTTGGACATAATTAGCAAGTTGCATCGTGTATCTAACGACCCTTAAGTAAACAGCATTGACCTGCGAACGTAACCGTAACCTTATCATAGATGCGCAAGAATTAGAAGGAATAGTAGTATTGGGTAAAAGTAAAAAACGATGAGAAAAATTTTTGCATTTATAGTCATTACCTTTACAGCTACGGCTGTATTTAGTTATGCATGTCCACGCCAGGATGTGCAGAATGATAAGAGCGATGAGATTATGTGCTTTTATCATTTGGGAAGATTAAACGACTCAAGAGATAGTTTGGAAATACATTACACAAGTATAGGCGATACTATCGACACTCTATTCCGATTGCCCATTTATAGGTTTACAAAGGAGGGGGACTCCACCCTTTATCAGCGATTATTTGACAGTATGCTTTTGTATGATTCATACTCGTCAATGACATTGTGTAAAATAGGAAAAGACAATAGCGTGTTCCTTGGTGTGGAATTTGGTAATGACACTACATGTCAGAGTTTTAAAGGTGTGTATCTGACTGATGTGAAAAACAAACCTATGATTATACGAGAGGTTGAAGATTCTCTGCTGACAAAGTTGGGACTTGAAAGAAGTAATGATTCCATCGTGGTTAATGTGCATTGTGGCATATATCCATTTTTCGAAGATGAAAGATCTGGATTATACGTATATTTAAGGTTTATGGAACAAAACAGTTGTAGTCTAATCGGCCCATATAATCGAGGGTGGCATGTATTGTTTGAAGAACAAGATACTACACTGCGTAAACACTTCAAATGGATACTTGAATATAAAAAATAATAGCGAACAAGCTGTGAATTGTACTCAAAACACGAAAGTGAGGAAGTATAACAAAGAATTCGCTGATTTGACGGAAAATTTGCGAAATAAATCTTCGGTAAATTTGTGCAGGTAAAATGTTTTTTGTAATTTTGCCGCGCTAAACTATAATCGACAACAAAAAATATAACAATATAATATGATCATCGTACAAGTAAAAGAAGGCGAGCTCATCGAACGAGCTCTCAAAAAATTTAAACGTAAATTTGAGAAAACCGGTATTGTAAAAGAACTCCGCCGTCGTCAGGCATTCCAGAAACCTTCGGTAACCAACCGCAAGAAAATGATGAAAGCTGTTTACGTACAGCAGCTTCGTGCCGTAGAAGATTAATACTCGCCTCCGACTTACTATCAGAAAGAATTGCTCAATCCGGGCTTTGTCCGGGTTGAGTATTTTCGTGTATTAACCTGTAATTGGTCGCTAATTGCGATTTTTTTCGGCCGATACATTTGGTAAATCCAAAATAAGTGCTTAAATTCGTGGCATACACCGAGGCTTTATATCTCGGTTGTGCCACGTTTTTTATGCTATATCACGCATTTTTCAACTATCTATCAGCCGAAGTCAATAAATCGTCGGCAACGGTGAGGGCCTATCGTTCTGACCTCGATGCTTTCCGCCATTTTTTAGGCGCGGAGTTGGGCAAGAGCGACGATTCGCGCGAGGTGACGCTTGCCGATATGCGACTGTGGATAAGCCAGGGGGCACAACAGGGACTCAAGTCTACGACCCTTGCCCGCCGAGAGTCGTCGTTGAGAGCTTTTTTTCACTTCTTGCAGCGGCGATATGGCATAGAGGTAGATCCTACCGACAATCTCCGTGGCCCAAAGCTCGAAAAGGTACTTCCGTCGTTTGTACCTCGCGACGAGATTGAATCTATTATCGACGGCTTCGGGTCCGATGTCGACAACGAAGATTTCGAAACCGTACGCAACGATCTGATAGTGACCATGCTTTATACTACCGGCATGCGTGCCGCCGAGCTGGTAGGCCTGAAAGATGTTGCAGTAGATACCCGGGCGGGCGAACTAAAAGTACTCGGTAAGCGTAATAAAGAAAGAATAATCCCATTTGGAGACGAATTAAGAGCAATGATTACCCACTACCGACAGATACGCGACAAGGTGGTTCCCGATTGTAGTTCGGGTGCGTTTTTTGTGCGTGTCGGCGGAGAGGCAATCTATTACGGACTGGTGTACAAGGCCGTCCGCTCAGCGCTCGATGAAGCCAATGTGAAGTCGTCGCGCCGTTCGCCCCATACCTTGCGCCATTCCTTTGCAACCGATATGCTCAATAATGGCGCCGACCTTGCTGCTGTGCAGAAACTCCTGGGTCATGCCTCGCTTGCTACCACGCAGCGGTACACCCACCTTTCATATAGAGAACTCAAAAAGAATTATCAACTCGCACATCCACGTGCATTAAAAAAGGAATGATTATGGAAGTAAGAATCCAAGCCATCCACTTTGAAATCGCTGACCGCCTCACCGACTTTATAAACCGTAAAGCCGACCGTCTTGCTCGCCGTTATCCCGACCTGGTCGTATTCGAGGCAAATCTCAAAGTCGTAAAACCCGAAACAGCCATGAATAAAGAGGTTGTGCTCAATATCGCAGCGCCCGGCCACGACGACGTAGTGGCTACCAAGGTGGCAAATACTTTCGAAGAAGCCGTAGATCTGGCTATCGAAGCTGCAGAGCGCCAACTCGAAAAACTGAAAGAAAAAAAGTAAACACACCATAACCGACATACTTTCGTCAGGGTTACTTTTCATCAGTAGCCCTGATGATTTCTGCGTATTATAGAATATGAAATTTTTAGCGTTTGCGGCCGCACTCCTGATTGCAGGTGTCGCTTCGGCCGAACAATACAAGGTTATAACTCCCCTGAGCAAAGACGACGACGGGGCAATGGCCTTCTTGATGAACTATGATACCGGCGAGAGGGTAGACAGTGTTCTCGTTGCCGACGGTGTCGCCACATTCCAGGGCCAGGTCGACGAGCCATTCCTTGCCATTGTAACGGTCGACCGAAATGCACAGCCAATGTTTATTCTCGAGCCCGGTACGATTTCGTTCAATGCCACCGAGGGTGCGTTTGGAACCATGCTCAACGACGAACTGCGCAACCTTAACCGCAAAATATCAGAGATAAAAGGACAGTACAAGACTGCCGACCCCGACACGCAGCAACGGCTGATAGCGAGCTTCGAAGCCATGCTCGACAGTACCATGAACGCCAACAGCGACAACCCCATTGGCTATTACATCTTTATAAACGGAAGTGCCCCGCAGGCATCGGCTGCCGATTTGCGTGAAATGTTCAAAAAATATCCTGAATTTGCCAAAGGCGCGAGGGCAAAACGCATGCTTGCTACCGCCGAGAAAAGCGAAGCTACCCGCCCCGGCAAGAAATATGTGGATTTTGCAGTTACATACAATGGCAAGACCGAGCGTCTGAGCGACTATGTGAAGCCCGGCAAATATACCCTTGTCGATTTCTGGGCGAGCTGGTGCGGACCGTGTATGCGCCAGGCGGCTGTGCTCAAGGACCTCTATGCCAAGTACCACGACAAGGGTCTCGACATAGTGGGTGTGGCTGTATGGGACCAGCCCGAGAATACTCTTGCAGCTATCAAATCGCACGGTCTCGTATGGCCCAATATCCTCGATGCCCAGACTATACCGACCGACCTCTACGGCATATCAGGCATACCGTGCATCATACTTATCGGCCCTGACGGCACAATACTCAGCCGCGACAAACAAGGCGAAGAGCTTGTGGCCGATGTAGAGAAATACATAAAATAGACACCACCGCATCCCCGCATACGGCCTTTGCCCATTGCGGGGACTGCTGTTTATTTTGAAGCCATAATATGCGGGTTGGTGTATTGTTGTGCCGACAATGTTACATAGGTGTTACAATTGTAGAAAGTATGTAAAATATTTAATAATTGTCAAACAATATTCCGAGTTGTCAGTTAATAATTCAGACCGGTTTCCGAGCCGGCGCTATATTTAACCGAACCAATAAAGACCACAAGCCTCATGATTACCCGGAAAGTTATTCAGACATTATATAAGAAGTATCGCAAATTGCCCGAAAGTCCCGACTGTCTCGATATGCCCCTGTTGTTTGAAAACGCATTGCAGCATAATATAAATATAGATATGGATGGCCCGGTCGATTCGTTGGTAATAGGAAGTATAAGCCCGGATTCGCCATTTCACCGTGTGCCACTCGAAAGGATACATGCCATAGTGCCTTTTGAAGAATGGGTAGCGATAGTATTACACTCGTCGATATTATTCCTGAATCGTAAAAGCTCGAAAGTCAGCATACATGTACGCACAGAGTCCCCTTCGATATGGTCGAGGTTAGCAAATTTCCTCAGACGGGACTGAATAGACTGCCACCGCGTCGGACACTCAGAATCTGACAAAGTGGCAGTCAACTTTTTTGGCACGTGATTTGTTTTATTGGTAGTGACAACAAACGAAATATTAACATAAAAAATATATAAACACATACCACTATGGGAAAAATTATTGGCATCGACCTTGGAACAACCAATTCCTGTGTCGCAGTTCTCGAAGGTAACACTCCTGAAGTAGTACCTAACAGCGAGGGCCATCGTACTACCCCCTCTATCGTAGCATTTGTTGACGGCGGCGAGCGCAAAGTCGGCGACCCCGCAAAGCGCCAGGCCGTGACAAACCCTACCCGCACTATATACTCGATCAAACGTTTTATGGGCGAGACCTATGACCAGGTACAGAACGAAATCGCCCGTGTACCATATAAAGTTGTTCGCGGCGCAAACAACACCCCGCGTATCGACATCGACGGTCGTGAATACTCACCCCAAGAAATCTCGGCAATGATTCTCCAGAAGATGAAGAAAACTGCCGAAGACTACCTTGGCCAGGAAGTAACCGAAGCCGTGATCACCGTGCCTGCATACTTCAACGACGCCCAGCGTCAGGCTACCAAGGAAGCAGGCGAGATTGCCGGTCTCAACGTTCGCCGTATCGTAAACGAACCTACCGCAGCAGCCCTTGCCTATGGCCTCGACAAATCTGACAAAGATATGAAGATTGCCGTATTCGACCTTGGTGGCGGTACATTCGATATCTCGATTCTCGAACTCGGCGACGGCGTATTCGAAGTAAAATCTACCAACGGTGATACCCACCTTGGCGGTGATGACTTCGACCACGTGATTATCGACTATATGGCCGACTCATTCCTCGAAAAAGAAGGTATCGACCTGCGTAAAGACGCTATGGCCCTCCAGCGCCTCAAAGACGCAGCCGAAAAAGCCAAAATCGAACTTTCGAGCGCAACATCAACCGAAATCAACCTGCCCTATATCACAGCCCAGAATGGCGAGCCCAAGCACCTGCAGATGACACTTACACGTGCCAAATTCGAGCAGCTTGCCGACAAGCTCATCCACGCCACTCTCAAGCCTTGTGAAGACGCACTCCGCGATGCCGGCCTGAAGGCTTCGGATATCGACGAAGTAATCCTCGTAGGTGGTTCTACCCGTATCCCCGCTATCCAGGAGCAGGTACAGAAATTCTTCGGCAAAGCACCCTCTAAGGGCGTTAACCCCGACGAAGTTGTAGCCATTGGCGCAGCTATCCAGGGCGGCGTACTCTCAGGTGATGTGAAAGACGTACTCCTTCTCGACGTTGTACCTCTGAGCGTAGGTATCGAAACCCTTGGCGGCGTGATGACAAAGCTCATCGAAGCCAACACCACAATCCCTACCCGTAAGAGCGAAACATTCTCTACCGCAGCCGACAACCAGCCTTCGGTAGAAATCAACGTCCTCCAGGGTGAGCGTCCTATGGCCAAAGACGACAAACTCCTTGGCAAATTTCACCTCGACGGAATCGCACCCGCACCCCGCGGCATACCTCAGATCGAAGTGACATTCGAAATCGATGCAAACGGCATCCTCAACGTATCTGCAAAAGATAAAGCTACAGGCAAGGAGCAGAGCATCCGTATCGAAGCATCAAGCGGTCTTACCGATGCCGAAATCAAACGAATGAAAGACGAAGCCGCTGCCAATGCCGAGGCCGATGCACGCGAAAAAGAACGTGCCGACAAACTCAACCAGGCCGACGCCGTAGTCTTCCAGACCGAGAAACAGCTCAACGAGTTCGGCGACAAGATTCCTGCCGACAAACGCTCAGCTATCGAGGCTGCCGTTGCCAAACTGAAAGAGGCTCACAAAAACGCAGACCTCGCAGGTATCGACGCCGCAATCAAGGAAATCGAGACAACCTTCGGTGCCGTACAGCAGGACATCCTCAACGCTCAGGCACAGGCTCAGCAGGCCCAGCAGCAAGCCGGCGCCAACCCCGGAGCTAAAGGCGGCAACCCCGACGACCAAGTAACCGACGTAGACTTCGAGGAAGTTAAATAAGACATCTAAACGTCAATAGACGGATATAACAAAATGGAGTGTAGCTCAAAAGGTTACACTCCATTTCTTTTTTGTATTTTTGTCGAAATAGATGTAATGCGGTTTTATATACAATAGGTGGAGAGAAAATACGTAAAAGTAGGGAGATAATAGGAGGTTCAGATTCGTAAAGCTCCGCGAAGGATAGCCGGGTCGAGCATTCGACGTGGTATAACCTTGATAAGAGCCGATACAACGCTGTTGAGCATCCGTTCTCTCACATAATCATGTCGTATGTATATCGATACACGCCTCATGCTCAGGCAGTCGCCCGAAAGAGGGCTTACATTTTGTCGCTGCTTCTCGCTTAGCATCTCCAGGTGCATTTCGGGAATAATGGTGAAGCCGCCGTTTTCGTCGACCACCCTTACGAGGGTCTCAATGTTCCCAGCTTCGTAGACTCGTCGTCCTGTCTCTCGAGCCTTGCAAAAGCTGAAAGCACTTTCGCGCAGGCATTGCACTTCCTTCATCACCCACATGCTTTCATGGCTCAGTTGCTCGGGGGTGAATTCGGGCATACGGAGCCTACACCCTTTCGAAAGATATACCCAGAAATGCTCCTCGTAGAGCGGAATTTCCAAAATTTCTCCGCTTCCGTGTCCCGACGTTGCCACAGCGATATCGACAGCTCCTTTTTTCAGGGCTTCAAGCATGCCTTCGAGACGCATTTCCTCAACTGTAAGCTCTACTTGCGGAAAATCAGCGCCATAGACACGAATGAAACCCGGCAGAAGGTATGGAGCGATGCTCGGTCCTACGGCAATGTGCATAGCTCCTGACAGGCCGGTGCGTGTATCTGCCACTATCTCACTTATTCTCGACGCTTCCTGCACTGTTTTTACTGCCTGCATTATGATTTTTTCACCCGTCGATGTCGGCTCTACATTTCGGCTGTTTCGGTCGAATATTCTCACGTCGAGCTCTTCCTCTAATTTGGCAATCATTTTGCTAAGAGTAGGTTGAGTGACTTCGCAGTACTCTGCGGCCTTGGCGAAACTACGGAACCGGTCGACTGCTATTATATACTGAAGCTGGAGTAGGGTCATATCGATAGATTTTGTCTATGCAAAGATAGTAAAAATCTGTTGTATGTCTATTGATAAGGGCTTAATTTTGCCAAATAATGATAAACACGCAAGTTATATGAAACACATCATCATAGGAGGTGTGGCCGGAGGTGCCACTGCCGCCGCCCGCATCCGCAGAATAGCAGAAACCGACGAAATCATCCTCTTTGAGAAAGGGGCTTATATATCATATGCCAATTGTGGACTTCCATATTATATAGGTGGTACGATTGCCGATCGCGACAAATTGTTTTTGCAGACTCCCGAGGCATTTGCTCGCCGCTTCGCGATTGACGTAAGGGTAAATTCGGAAGTTACTGCCATACACCCCGACCGCAGGATTGTGGAAGTGAAGGGAGCCGACGGAGCTGTATATGAGGAGAGCTACGACCGCCTGCTGCTGTCGCCCGGAGCATCACCATTCGTACCTGATTTACCGGGAATCGGTATGCCGGGGATATTCACGCTACGCAATGTAGCCGATACTGATGCTGTGAAAGCCTACATGTCGAATCATGACGTGCGTAGGGCTGTGGTCGTTGGTGGCGGATTCATCGGCCTTGAAATGGCCGAGAATCTCCATGATGCAGGTGCTGAAGTGGCGGTAGTTGAAATGGCCGACCAGGTTATGGCGCCAATTGACTATTCTATGGCTGCGATTGTGCATCAGCATTTATTGCAAAAAGGTGTTTCGCTTCACCTGAGCACTGCTGTAACATCGTTCGAAAGCAAGGATTCTTCAATCGTAGTGGCGCTTGGAAATGGCGAAAAACTCACCGCCGATATAGTGATACTCTCGATCGGTGTCCGTCCGGTCAATAATCTTGCTGTAAAGGCCGGCTTGGCTGTAGGTCAACGAGGGGGTATAATAGTCGACGAATACCTTCGTACATCAGAGCCGGATATTTATGCCGTGGGAGATGCAATCGAGTTTCCTCACCCGGTCGACGGCAAGCCTTGGATGAACTATCTTGCCGGTCCTGCCAACCGCCAGGCACGCATCGTGGCCGACAATATGGTGAAAGGCGATTGTGAGCGATATGAAGGCGCTATCGGTACGTCGGTTGCCAAGGTCTTTGACCTTACTGTCGCTGCTACCGGAATGGCTGCCAAGCGCTTGCGCCGGGAAAATACACCTTATCTCACCGCGACGATCCACCCCAACTCCCATGCCGGATACTACCCAGGGGCTACCCCGATGACTATAAAAGTGGTATTTGCCCCCGAAACCGGGCGTTTGCTTGGTGCGCAAATCGTGGGTTACGACGGCGTAGACAAGCGCATCGATCAGTTCGCCCGTGTTATCAAGGCCGGAGGAGACTTAGTATCGCTTATGCGTACCGAACACGCCTATGCTCCGCCATATTCATCGGCTAAAGATCCGGTGGCATTGGCAGGATACGTGGCCGGTAATATACTGAGTGGCAAGATGAAGCCAATCTATTGGCGCGAACTTAGGGATATAGACCGCAGCATTGTCACAATTGTAGATGTGCGTACTCCCGAGGAATTTGCCACCGGAGCTATCGAAGGAGCAATCAACATACCCCTCGACGATATGAGGCAGATGATAGGCCGCATACCGACCGATAAGCCGATAGTACTATATTGCGGCGTAGGCTTGCGCGGTTATCTCGCATCGTGCATACTCAGCCAGCGAGGATTCGATGATGTGCGCAACCTTGTGGGAGGTCTCAAAACCTACCGGGCAGCAACCGCCGAGGTCGGTAAGCCGGAGATGCGCAAGACTTCGCCGGCACGAAGCACCGAAGTATCTCCGTCGCAAGTCGTATGTATCGATGCTTGCGGTCTGTCGTGCCCCGGCCCGATAATGAAACTGAAGCAAGCCGTCGATAGCGCCTCTGCCGGTACTGTAATCAATATCGAGGCTACCGACCCCGGCTTCGCTCGCGATGCGCAGGCTTGGTGCGAGTCGACCGGCAATACATTTGTAGCTCATGATTCATCGCGAGGCATCCATACTGTAACGATAGAGAAAGGCAGCGCCCGGCCACAAGCTTCGTCAATGCCCGGAGGAAAGGCTAAATCTTTCATTCTCTTTAGCGATGACCTCGACAAAGCTCTCGCAACATTCGTATTGGCCAACGGAGCTGCTGCTACGGGTGAGAAAGTGACTATCTTTTTCACCTTCTGGGGACTAAATGCGATAAAGAAGGAGCACAAGCCGAAGACTAAAAAAGATATTTTCGGACGCATGTTCGGCATGATGTTGCCTAAGGACTCGCGCCGCCTCGCACTCTCGAAGATGAACATGTTCGGCCTCGGACCCAAGATGATGCGCTATATTATGAAGCGCAAAAATATCGAGTCGCTCGAAACCTTGCGCGACATGGCCATAGCCAGCGGTGTGGAGTTTATAGCATGCCAGATGTCGATGGATGTAATGGGCATATCGAAAGAAGACCTGCTCGACAACGTAAGTATTGGCGGCGTAGCCACATACATGAACCGCGCCGAAAACGCCAACGTCAACCTATTTATCTAAGCCCCCCAAATCCAGGCATCGAGCTTCGGCGGGGCCGGGCAGCAAAAAATAGCCGACCTACACCCTCTGGTGTCAGGACGGCTATTCTTCTTTTGTCTAAATGACAAATAACCTATAAGGCTAAATTTAACAAATATGTATTTTTATAACATTTTCAGATTCTAAATTGTTCGATTTTGCAGGTACGAATTCAAACTCACAAGGGTTATCAGGCAAGGTGGAGTATTTCCATGAATCGGCGCACGGTGGCTTCGTCGCCGGTGTATTTGCCTTGGTCCTCGCTAAGTTTGCAGGTCTGAAAATAGAACGGCCACGACTCGGTGATTTTTACTTCGAGTAGCTTTATCACTATATTCAGGGGCTTTATGCCGGGGAAATCGTTGGTGAAATGTGTGCCGATGCCAAACGACGGCAAGCATTTGCCTGAGGCGTAGTTTTGTATCTCTATGGCTCGGTCAACATCGAGGCTGTTGCTGAATACTATCTGCTTAGTGCTCGGGTCGATATTGAGTGAACGGTATTTTTCGATTATCAAGTCAAGTTCTTTGTAGTTGTCGCCACTGTCTACCCTGAGGCCTTTGAACATATTGGCATAGTCTTCCGAGAAATTGAGGCTGAAAATCTGCCAGCCATAAGTATCGTACAAGAAAGTGCCGAGAGCCCCGCGGAATGTTTTTGCCCATGTTTCCATCGTCAGGTGGTTTGCCATTTGCGGCCCATACATGCCTGCGATAGCGCATATCAGTTCGTGGGCCATGGTTCCTATTGGAGTGAGGTCGTACTTCATGGCGAAGTACACATTGCTTGTGCCTCTGAATTTGCCCGACCCTTTGACTGACTCTTGGCAGTCTTTCATCGCCCTGATAGCGGTGTCCTGAGCCATAAATGAAGCACGGCGACGAGTACCCATGTCGCTGTATACGCAACCGGCACTTATCATCCGCTCGGCTTTTTCCCAAGACTTCTGATAGTATGCGTCGTAATCGAGTTTGCCGTCCTGTCCGGTAATGATGTAGTAGAGTTCTGATATAATCGCGAGGACTTTTACTTCGAGTAATATGGTGTTGGCCCAGTAGCCTGAAAATTCTACGCTCAGGTGTCCTTCGGCATCCTGGGAGACATTGACCCAGCGTCTGTCGTAGCGAAAACCTTTGAGGTAGCTGTAGAACCACGCGGGGATGTATGGACAACGACGTTTCATGAATTCGATTTCGGCATCGCTTATCACCAGGTTTTCGAGCATGGCAATCTGTTCGCGCAAAGCTTCGGCAAACCCTATAGGGTATACGGTGTTGTTGCGGTCGTTGAATCGATATTTTACCTGTGTTCGAGGAAAATTGTCGATTACGGCGCAGCACATGGTGAATTTATATAGGTCGTCGTCGGTGAAGTGCTTGATTATCTGTCGCATGATAGGTCGTAGTTAGAAATTAAAGAATCGAGAGTCTTGCCGCCGTCGATTGATGCCGTGTATCGGGTGAGGACGTTGAAAATCTTTTTGCCGAATATAGTGATGCCGTCGTGAATTGTGGCGGCGACACATACATCACCGGCAAGACCGCAGATGTCTATTCTGTCGATATTGTCAAGGCCAACCAGGACTATCATTCGCTTTGTGGCATCAGTGTTGCTGAATATCGAGTATTCTTCTTTGTCGTCTTGCTGTCCTTTGTGCAGATAAGTCACCTTGTTGCCGCAGTCTATTTGTGCCGACATCAGGGTAGGGTGTGTGGCGGCTCCTACCGAATCGTGTATGCAGTGACGAGGCCATTGGCCGCCGTTTTCGATAAAGGAGCAGTGCCCGAACGGATGCCTGTCGGCTGTAACTACGATATGTGTGTAGAGTTCGTGCTTGTCGGCTACATACTGTGCAAGGCTATCCATGACGGCGGCAGCACCGGGTACGGGCAATGTGCCGGTGATGAAGTCTATCTGAGGGTCGATTATCAGCAATAGTTTTCTCATGTAGTTCAATCTGAGTAAGAGGGCTGCTTTGTGCAACCTGAATTATTATAAAAACAAGAAACTCTTGCCAATAGTTTGAAGTGGCAAGAGTTAGATGTTCGTCCGCAGGCCGGAGCATATACCGTTGATATGGTATATACAATGCCGACGGTCAAATAAATTTAAATGTATCACGGCCAAGTCAAAAGCAATCACTAAATTTGCATAAGCAAAACAAGACCTATCAACCGATGCACAACAGCCCACAGAAACTACTTGACCGAGCCGGGTTAAAGCCCACGCCCAACCGCATACTTGTGTTGAAAGCATTGCTTTCGACACACACGCCCATGAGCCTCATTGATCTTGAAACCGAGCTTCAGACCCTCGAACGTTCAAGCATACTACGGGTGCTGACCTTGCTTCTCGACAAAGAACTGATACATATAATGGAAGACGGCCGAGGTGTGTCGAAATACGAAGTTTGCCGATGCGAGCATCACAACTCAGTATCAGATATGCACGTGCATTTTTATTGCGAGCGATGCCGTCGTGTATGTTGTTTCGAAGATATCGGCGTACCCGTGATTGAAGTTCCGGCAGGATATACGGTCAAGAGTGTCAATTATATGCTAAAGGGCCTTTGCCCTGAATGCACAGCTATAGTAGAACAGAAGCAATAAGCAGGCCCTGCCGATGTGAATTTAACTTCGTCATCGGCAGGGCCTGGTGTATGGGTAAGTTCTTAACTTACGAAATTTTGATTAATTATCAGAAGTTTACGTAGAATCCGAGCGAAAGGTTCCGGCTGTTTAGCAGCAGGCCGCCTTCTTCGGTATGTCCACCGGCCTTGGCAGCATTGTTCGCCCCCTTGTAACCTAAGAAGCCCACATGCGCTACTACGCTGAAGCGCTTGGTAAGGTTTACGGCAATACCGGGAGCGGCACCGATTTGCCAAGTGCAGGCAGTTTTGGAGTCATCACCATATTTATAGTTAGTCCAGCCTGCGCCGATGCCCACGATACCGTCGACAAACAAGCTGATCAATCCATTGTCGCTGCGGAAATAGGTATAGCGTGCGTACGGGTCGAACTCGAAGATGTGGTTCGATATCCCCGAGCCGCACAGGTGGTTGTAGCTGTAGCCAATTGTGGCGCCCACAGCCCAGTTATCGTTGAGATTCATGCCAATTTCAGGAAGTATTGCGAGGGAGTTGGTGGCAGAGCCGTCTTTATCCTGGTGCCAGAAACCGAGCGAACCGCCTGCATAATACTGGGCCGATGCGCAAAGGCTGCATACGGCCATAACTGCGATGAATAAGAACTTTTTCATAATGTGTTTTACAGTTTTAGATTTCGCACTTGCGAAAAGTGATTTGAATGATTACATGTTGGTAACACAAAAATAAACAAAAAGTTCATGAAGTAGTGAATTTTTATGAACTAAAGTGCTAAAAAAGTTGATATAAATCACTCACAGCTAATTTTTGCGAGTTGCCTACAAGCCCTTGGCTGACAGTATGTAACTGAAATATAGAGGATTCTTTGAGATATTCAGGTACTATGTGAGGTGTCCGGACTTTTATTTGCGCTTGTGGAAAAATATTGTTAATTTTGCCGATGCAAAGGTTCTCCGCTCCAACGGAGATTAATAGGGAATTGGGTGTAACTCCCAAGCAGTCACGCTGCTGTAAGTCTCATATAAACCTGCCGGTATAATGCCACTGGGTCAAGCCCCGGGAAGGCGCCGGATAGGCGGGACAAGCCAGAAGACCTGCCTTTGACGGTTTACCGACTATGAGCTTGCGTGTACAGGCCGGTGTCTGACAAGGCTTCTCATGCGAGGAAACCGCTGATTTTCTATCTGCGATTGACCGATGAGAATTAAGTTTTTAGCAATAGTTTTACTGTCGTTGACCGGCGCATTTTCGTCGGGCGCAGTCCCTGTAGACGATGCGCCCGAAGATACTGTGCACCTGCACAATGTGACGGTGACTACGCAGAGCTACCGCGACCTGATACCGGCGCAGACGCTTTCGGGTCGCGAACTCGAAACTTTGCGCAGTCATAGTGTTGCCGACGGCTTGCGCTATTTCTCGGGATTGCAGATCAAAGACTACGGCGGCGTAGGCGGTATAAAGACCGTGAATATCCGCTCTATGGGTACTAACCATATGGGTGTTTACTACAATGGCATAGAGCTTGGCAATGCCCAGAACGGCCAGGTAGACCTGGGAAAGTATTCGCTGCAGAATATAGAGTCGGTAGACATGTACAACGGTCAGCGAAGCGATATCTTCCAGACGGCACGTGAATTTGGTTCGGCAGGCTCGATTTACCTCAATTCACGTACACCTAAATTTAAACAGGGCAGTAAACTCAATCTCGAAGCCGGATTCCGTACGGGTTCATTCGACCTTATCAATCCCTTCGTGCTTTTTGAATACAGCTTGGCACCCAATACATCGCTGAGTATCAACTCGGAATGGGTGAAATCATCGGGCAAGTATAAATTTCGATATCGCCGAACAACACCGTCGGGCGATCTTGCCTACGATACCACCGCCACTCGTCAGAACGGCGATATCAATGCTTTGCGCGTAGAGGCCGGGCTCAACGGTAAAATCAATGGCGGACGCTGGCGGGTAAACCTCTACCACTATAATTCCGAACGCGGAGTGCCCGGAGCGATTGTCAATAATGTGTGGCGTCGTGGCGAAAGACTGTGGGACCGCAATACCTTTGTGCAGACCTCTTTGCGCAAAAACGTGACACGTCTATGGAGCTTCAGGCTCGCCGCGAAATACGCCTACGACTATACCCGCTATGTCAATAATGACGAAAAACAGATTAAGGTAGACAACACATATCGCCAGCAGGAGGTTTTCTTCTCGTTCTCCAACCGTTTCGACATCTTGCCCGGCTGGCAGGCATCGGCAGCTGCAGATGTGCAGTGGAGCGGCCTGTCGGACTATATAAGTGTGCATCGTACCACATCGTGGATGTCGGTGGCGACATCGTACAATGCCGGAGACTGGTTCAAGGCCCAGGCTTCGCTGTTAGGCACCTTGGTTTTTGATGAAAAACGAGGCGGCGACGATGCCACGGATAAATTCCGAATGACTCCGGCGTTGTTTATCTCGGCAAAACCTCTTTCGCAGGCTAACGTTGTACTTCGCGCATTTGCCAAACAGAGCTACCGCATGCCCACATTCAACGACCTCTATTATACCGATGTCGGCAATGCCTATCTGAAACCCGAAATGGCCTCGCAGTATAATATCGGCCTCACCTATGATGTCGCCCCTACGGCGCCGTGGTTTGCCTATTTCAAGGTAAGTGCCGATGCGTATTACAATTACGTGAAAGATAAAATCATTGCCTACCCCAAGGGGCAGCAGTTCCGCTGGACTATGCTCAACCTCGGCAAGGTCGATATCCGTGGCATCGATGCAAGCGTAATGGCTACGTTCGTGTTGCCAAGAAGGATAGGTCTCACTGTAAAAGGACAATATACATATCAGAAGGCAATCGATGTAACCAATCCGTCGGACAGTTATTACCGTCATCAGATACCTTATATTCCATGGCACAGTGCATCGGCTATAGCCATGCTCGATTGGCGTGGCTGGGGGCTGAACTACAGCTTTATATATACCGGCGAGCGCTATAACCAGCAGGAGAATATAAGATATAACTATGCCAAGCCCTGGTATACGAGCGACGTGTCGCTGCTTAAAACCTTTACTATTGGCAAAAAGTGGCAACTTTCGGTATGTGCGGAGATAAACAATATCTTCTCGCAGGACTATGATGTCATTCTCAATTATCCAATGCCAAAGAGAAACTATAAACTCACGGTCAGCCTTAAAATCTGATTGTACTTAATAAAAATATTTTCTGCCCCCGCTTCTGTCGTACACTGCAGGTTTCTGTAGTGTCGACCGAAGCTTTTTTTATCAAATACATATTGATACCGTGCCTCCATTGCGTGCAACCATGTATCTGACGCTTCATTATAATTTTGCCAATTGACAGATAATGATTAATTTTGTAAATTGAAACGTAAAATAATAGAAACATGAGCGCAGAAGCACCAAAAGGCGGCTCTCGCCGCAATCTTTTCATCATATTGGGCACTGTATTGGCCGCAGTCGTGGTCGGTGCCTTGGTATTTACCACAGTCAGGGCTACCCGCCAGGCCGAGGCTGCCAGAGCTGAGCTCGAGCAGCAACAGCTCGATATGGCCCAGGCCGATCTCGAACGTGAGTATAAGGACCTTAACGACGAGTTCGCGCAGTTCGAAAATTCGCGTAAGTATATCACTGATGATTCTGTAAAGCGCGAACTCAACGATAAATACGAGGCCGCCAGGATACAGGTCGAGAAATTGCAGCAGGAGCTCAACAATCAAAAGCACAAAAGTGCCGCAGAGATAGCCAAGCTTCGCAGCGAGATTGACACCCTGAGAGCGCTATTGCGTCATTATGTAGAAGAGATTGACCGCCTCAACAAAGAAAACCAGGAACTGAGGTCGGAAAACCAGCAGGTAAAAGACGAAAACCGCCGTCTTTCGAATCAGGTTTCAGAGACTACGCGCCGCAACGAGGCTCTTAGCGAGAGGATGACACTTGCCGAAAAACTCAATGTGACAGGCCTTAGCTTGACGGCGTTGAACAAGAAAGGCAAGCGAGAGAAAAAAGTGACAAAGGCCGTACAGCTAATGGCTACTTTTACCATTCCACAGAACAACTCGACACCCGTAGGTGAAAAGACTATTTATATGCGCATTATCTCACCCTCGGGCCAACTTCTGGGCCCCGGCGGCACATTCCCCTTCGAGGGTGGTAATGTAGAGTATACCTCGCGCAAGATTATCGAATATGCCGGAGAGGAAATCGGTGGTGTGACAATATATTGGGATGTAAACACCCCGCTTATCGCCGGAGACTACACCGTAGAGCTTTTTGCCGACAATTTCAGATTGGTTTCGCGTCAGTTTAATCTTAAGTAATGACCATATTCCAGTACATCTACGACAGCATAAACGCTATCGAAATCAATACCGTAGGCTCGATATTCAAGCTGGTATTGAGCATGTTGCTCGGTGCGGTTGTGGGCTATGAGCGCAAGCGCAAGGGCCAGCCTGCCG
Organism: Bacteroidales bacterium M2; assembly: GCA_001689415.1. GTDB lineage: Bacteria > Bacteroidota > Bacteroidia > Bacteroidales > Muribaculaceae > CAG-873. Next base: position 18,618 of record LUJM01000022.1, read on the forward strand.
GAGTTCGCACATTCTCGCTTATCGCCATGGGCGCGACTCTGGCAATGCTGCTGTCGATTTATGTACCACAGGAATATATGGGTCTGAAAAACGGCGACCCCGGCCGTATCGCGGCACAGGTGATTACCGGTATCGGCTTCCTTGGCGCCGGAGCTATCATACAGATGAAGGGCTCGGTACGAGGCCTCACCACTGCCGCCGGTATCTGGATGGTGTCTATTATCGGTATGGCTGTCGGCGTGGGCATGTATGGGCTGTCGGTTATCGCGTGCGCTTTGATTCTATTTATCCTTGTGCAGCTCGAGCGCATAGAGCACCGCGTGAGCCGGGGATCGGAATCTCGTATCATACGAATCAAGACTGCCGATATTCTGCATGATATAAGCGATTATAAGGAAGTGTTGCGACGCCATAAGATTCACCTTCAGAATTTTTATGTGGAGTATGATTTCGATTCAGTAGAGACGCGTCTCAATCTGATATGCCTCTTGCGCGAGACAACCGACTATATAGAACTATTCTCACAGTTCGAAAAGCTTCATCCTACCAAATCAATATCTTTGGCTAATCAGCTTAGCTTCTGAATATCATGAATGTAGAAGGACTTATAACCGACCTTGCCTTTATCCTCATTCTTGGCGCACTCGTTACGGTGCTGTTCAAGTGGATCAAGCAGCCGGTTGTCTTGGGCTATATCGTGGCCGGTTTCCTTGCAAGCCCGCATTTCGAGTATCTGCCTTCTGTAACTACCGAAGCCAACATCGACTTCTGGGCCCAGATAGGTATCGTAGTACTTTTGTTTTCGCTCGGTCTTGAGTTCAGTTTCAAGAAGTTGCTCAACTCAGGCGGCTCGGCCATAGTAACTGCCCTCATTATCATCACCGGCATGATGTGTGTCGGATTCGCAATGGGGCATGTGCTGCATTTCAACAATATCAACAGCCTTTTCCTTGGCGGTATGTTGTCGATGTCGTCGACAACTATTATCATCAAGGCATTTACCGATATGGGACTTAGGCAGCAGAAGTTTGCCTCGATAGTCCTTGCCGTGCTCATTGTAGAGGACCTCTTTGCCGTGTTGATGATGGTATTGCTGTCGTCGATAGCGCTCAATAATACCGTAGAAGGGTCTGAATTGCTTTTCAGCGTCGGCAAATTAGTGTTCTTCCTTGTCATATGGTTCCTTGTCGGCGTGTATATGTTGCCGTCGATGCTCAACGGCATACGCCGCTTCCTCAATAGCGAGACCCTCCTTGTTGTGTCGATGGGCCTGTGTCTCGGTATGGCAGTATTTTCGGTATACTGCGGTTTTTCGCTCGCCCTCGGCGCATTTGTAATGGGCTCTATACTGGCCGGAACATCATATGCCGAGCGTATCGAGCATGTGGTTACGCCTGTCAAAGACCTCTTTGGCTCGGTCTTCTTCATTTCGGTGGGTATGATGGTGCAGCCCGCGATATTAGTTCAATACTGGGGCCCGATTCTGTTGCTTTCATTGGTCGTCATTACCGGCATGATAACTTTCGGTACGGCCGGTATGCTGATTACAGGCCAGAGTCTCAAGGTAGCGATACAGTCGGGTTTCTCACTTACCCAGATTGGTGAATTTGCATTTATTATCGCCACACTCGGCATGTCGCTTGGTGTGCTCGATTCAACTATTTACCCCATAGTGGTGGCGGTTTCGGTAATAACCACTTTTACGACTCCGTATTTTATCAAGCTTTCGCTCCCGGCTTACAACTATGTGGAGCGGCATTTGCCCGAGCGCCTTCACTTCCTCATCGACAGATATCAGAAAGATGCCGACCGTAGTGATGCCGCCGGACGGCCTTGGGGTAGGGTAATTAAAAGATATCTGTGGCGTACTGTCCTTTATGCTACTGTTTTATTGGCGATATTGATACTGTCGCTCAATTATTTCACGCCATATCTCGAAGAATTTGCCGGAGAGTGGAGCCGTATGCTATCGCTTTCGCTTACACTTGTCGTCATGTCGCCGTTCTTGCTGGCACTAATGCTGCCGCTTGCTCCGGTCAAAGGCGAAGAAAATGATGCCTCGGGGCGAATACCGCGACTGGTGATGACTATATTCCGCTTCGCGATATCGCTCGGATTCGTAGTGGCCGTATTCGTCAGGATTTATTCGTCGAAAGTCGGCCTGGCCGTCGTGGTTTCTTTGCTTGTACTATTGGTGCTGTTCTTTTCCAAGCGATTACGCAAGAGTATGGCACGTATCGAGAATAAATTTATCGATAATCTCAACGAGCGCGAATTGCGTCGCAGCGGTAAGAAAAACGCTGTTGTTCACGACTTGCACCTTGCATATATGACCGTTGGCACCGACTGCGATTTTGTAGGCGAGCGGCTCATGGATTCGAATATCCGCCGTCGCTTCGGTGTCAATGTCGTAGGCATTCAGCGTACCACGCGGTATATACCCATACCCAATGGCCGTACGCGTATCTACCCCGGCGATGTGTTGTCGGTTATCGGTACCGACGAGCAAATAGCTGCCATGCTGCCGGTGGTCGAGGCACAGTTGCCTCCGGCCGATCAGGCTGTTGATCCTTCGCAGGTTAAACTTACAAATATACTACTTGGCTCCGACTCTCCCCTCATAGGCAAAACACCACAGTCAACATCGCTGCGCGATACATACAATGCACTCGTAGTGGCAGTAGACCGTGGCGACGAGCATATCGACTCGCGTCCCGACCTCGTATTCCGGACCGGAGATATTGTATGGCTGTTCGGAAGACCTGCAGAAATTGCAAAACTCAAATGAGCTTCAGATATTGAATAATCTAAATTATAATACATATGCGCTATGACCAACGAGGCGTGTCTGCATCAAAAGAAGATGTACACAACGCCATCAAAAACATCGACAAAGGCCTTTTCCCGGGCGCGTTCTGCAAAATTGTGCCCGACTATCTTGGCGGCGATTCCGATTGGTGCAATATCATGCATGCCGACGGTGCCGGTACTAAATCGTCGCTGGCGTATGCCTATTGGCGAGAAACCGGCGATTTGTCGGTATGGAAAGGTATCGCACAGGATGCGTTGATTATGAACATCGACGACCTGCTGTGCGTCGGTGCAACCGACAATATACTGCTGTCGTCGACTATCGGTCGCAACAAAAGGCTTGTGCCGGGCGAGGTTATCGCGGCTATCATCAACGGCACTGAGGAACTGCTCGAAGAGCTGCGTAAATTCGGTGTCAATATATATTCTACCGGTGGCGAGACTGCCGATGTGGGCGACCTTGTTCGCACAATTATAGTCGACAGCACCGTTACTTGCCGTATGCGCCGTGCTGATGTAATCGACAATGCCAACATTCGCCCCGGCGATGTTATTGTAGGCCTTGCAAGCTACGGACAGGCTGCTTATGAAACCGAGTACAACGGCGGTATGGGCAGCAACGGCCTTACTTCGGCTCGTCACGATGTATTCTGCAAAGCAGTTGCCGAGAAATTCCCCGAGACTTACGACAACGCGATACCTCAGGAACTCGTATACTGCGGCACTTGCGGACTTACCGATGCCGTAGAGGGTGCCCCGGTCAATGCAGGTAAGCTCGTGCTGTCGCCCACTCGTACTTATGCCCCGGTTATCAAGGCGATACTCAATGAGTTGCGCCCCTCGGTACACGGCATGGTTCACTGTTCCGGTGGTGCTCAGACAAAAATAATGAACTTTGTTGGCGATGTACATGTTATAAAAGACAACTTATTCGATGTGCCGCCGCTGTTCGAGCTCATACTCCGAGAATCGGGTACAGATGCACGCGAGATGTACAAGGTCTTCAATATGGGACACCGTATGGAAATATACGTTCCCGCCGAAGCAGCCCGGCGCATCATCGCTATCTCGGAGAGCATGGGAGTACCGGCCAAGATCATCGGTCGCGTCGAAGAAGCAAATGCCAAACGCCTAACCCTCGCTACACCTTACGGTACATTTGATTATTAAGGTATAAGGGGGCGCGGCTACGGCTTATAATCCGTTAATCGTGCCCCCATTATGCATCTTAACCGACTTTTTACTTATGCTTCAGCAAGCCTCGGTATAGCCGCGGGGTTTGCTTTGACTGCGTGTGGAAATCACACACAACAGACTTCCGAGCATCAGTTGCCCGATACCTTGAGGGTAGTCACCCTATATAGTCCGACTTCATATTTTATCTATCGCGACCAGCCGATGGGCTATGACTATACGCTCGTAGACAGTCTGGCCAAGCAGAAAGGAATGGTACTCGACCTCAAGGTGGCAAAAAGCCTGTCGTCGGCGGTTGCCATGCTCGATTCCGGCAAGGTAGACCTTATTGCCTACGATGTGCCTATCACAGAACATTACCTCAAATATGTGGTGCCTTGCGGCCCGGAGAATTATACATCGCAGGTACTCGTACAACCCAAGGTGCAGGGCAAAGCACCCATTACAGATGTTACCGAGCTGGTTGGCCGACAGGTGTATGTGGAGAAAGACAGCAAATACCTCCGCCGCCTTAATAACCTCAACGATGAGCTCGGCGGCGGAATCGAGATACACGAAGTCGATGCCGACTCTCTGATTACCGAAGACCTTATCGAAATGGTCAACGACGGCAAGATACCCCTGACTGTCGTGGATAGCGATATAGCCAAACTCAACCGCACTTATTATCCGGGGCTCGATATCGATATGCCCGTAAGTTTTGCGCAAAGGGCCTCGTGGGCTGTTGCCCCTGATAAGAAATGGCTTGCCGACTCCATTGATGTGTGGTTTGCCCAGGCCTCGCCGCAGGAGACGAATGAAGAATTGCTCAAACGGTTCTTCGAGCAATCGAAATACAGCCCGACTGTACGCTTTGATTTCTCGAAAGGATATATTTCGAAATACGACGACCTTTTCAAGAAATATGCTCCCGGCATCGGCTGGGACTGGCGACTAATGGCAGCCCAGGCATATCAGGAAAGCAAATTCAAACCAAACGCCCGTTCGTGGGTTGGTGCCCGAGGTCTCATGCAGATTATGCCGGCTACGGCTCGGGGATACCGCACAAAGGTGTCGCAGCTCAATAATCCTGAAACGAGTGTCAAAGTTGCCACCCAATTGCTCGATGACCTCGACGGTTACCTGCTCAAATATGTGCCCGACGATAAAGAGCGCCTCAAATTTGTGATTGCAGCTTACAACGTAGGTATCGCCCATGTATATGATGCGATAGCTCTGGCAAAGAAATACGGCATGAACCCACAAGTATGGGACGGCAATGTGAGCAAGGCGATACTTATGAAGATGAATCCCAAGTATTACAACGACCCGGTTGTGAAATACGGGTACTGTCGTGGTACTGAGACTGTTAATTATGTAAAAAACATCACGGATTTCTACGAACACGCCCGACGCGAAATTTCTGCCTGATTTTTTTGAGTCGTTTTTGTGAAATTTCTAAACATTAATCATTAACTTTGCGAAAGAACATAACAAATAATACTGACTAATATGAAAAAACGTTTTCTCACACATGCATTAGCTATTGTGCTCTGTGGCTCGATGATTACCATGACATCATGCATCGGCAGCTTCTCGCTCACCAACCGTCTTCTTGGCTGGAACCAGCATGTAGGCAACAAGTTTGTCAACGAGTTGGTATTCTTCGCCTTCTGGATTCTCCCGGTATACGAAGTATCGTGCCTTGCCGACGTACTCGTGCTCAACTCTATCGAATTCTGGAGCGGTAGCAACCCCATGGCCAAGGGTGATAAGATTATCGAAGGCAACGACGGCAAATACCTTGTAAAATGCGACGGTAAGGGCTATGATGTAATCAGCCTCAACGATAACAGCAGCGTGCGCCTCGATTTCGACCAGGACTCGCAGACTTGGAGCTATACAGCTAACGGCGAGACTCGCGAACTCTTCACTTTCGTTGACGATACCCACGTGAAAATGCCTGTAGGCAACGACTGCTATCAGACATTCGAACTCTCCGACGCCGGTGTATACGCATACCAGCAGGTTGCTATGCAGGGCAACTTCGCCAGCAGATAATTATATATCCACAAAAAAAAACTCGCAACGGCCATTCGCTGTTGCGAGTTTTTTTGTGCTCTTTGTGTAATTGTCAGCGTACGATTTTGGTCACGCGCTCACCTTGCTTTACAATATAGATGCCTTTAGGCAGGCCTTGGAGTGTGCCGGCTTCAGCACCCCTGTACAGTAAAATACCATTGGGGGTATAGATATCGGAAGTTTCAGCGGCTTCTGCTACATTTTCGATGCCTGAAGCTTCTTTGACAGTATAGTTGTAAACGAATTTAGCCGAGAAGTTTTCATCGCCTTTAAACAGAGCCTCGACAGCCGTGCTGTGTTTGCCGGGGGTGTTTTCGAGTGTCGGCATGTCGGTCACGGTCATGCTGTAGCCGGGTATGTTGCATGTAAATGTTACAGGCAGGTTGGTAGCCCCGTGCTCAAATTCGCTGCAGTCGGCCACGGCCATAGGCTCTAACATGTTGCGGTATTGTGCAAATGGAGATTTTGAGTCGCTGTATACATCTACATCGGGGACATAGATTTTGAGTTCCTTATTGTAATTTATGAATGCCGAAGCGGAAACAGGTACTTCGAACGGTGCGAGTACGGCCATTGTAAGGCTTGCTGTTCCTAATCCCCAGGTGCCTATTTCTGTCACATTGCGAGGCACAACTATTTTGGTGAGTCCGGAGTTATAGAAAGCGTTAGAATCTATCTTCTTGAGAGATTCCGGAAGTTCGATGGTTTTCAGATTCTTACATTCGCGGAATGCGGCTTCTCCGATTTCAGTTACAGCTTCACCAAGTGTTACATTTTTAAGTGTTTGCGATTTCCAGAATAATTGACCGGGAATGTATTCAACCTTGTTGCCGACTATAAATGATTCGATCGGTGCCGAACAAACGTCGGTGCCGTGATAGGCATCGAAATCTTTTTGAGCAGTGCGGATGGCATTCCATGTAAGGGTGCTGAGTTTTGGGCATCCGCTGAGGAAGTAATAGTAGTCGAATTCCTTTAATCCTTCGCCGATTGTGATTCGTTCGAGCGAAGTCATTCTGCTGATGCTCAGCTTACCGAGAGTCTCTACTCCGTCGGGAATCACAAGCTCGCTGATTCCCGAGCATCCGGCAAAGGCCTCTTTGCCTATAGTTTTGAGAGATGTCGGCAAGGTGAGTTCTTTAATACCGCGACAGTCACAAAGGAACTCTTCGGGGAGCATGCTTACTTTGTTGCCAAATACTATAGTTTTGAGCGAGTCGCCAAACATTTTCTTGCCCTCATAGTCTTTGTATGTCTCAATTGAAATTGCATTCCAATTTACGGAAACGAGAGAATCGCAGCTTTTAAAAGACTTGTTGCCGATGCGGGTCACACTCTCCGGCACGCTGATACTGCTCAGGCGAGTGCTTGCAAAAATATAGTCGGTGATAGTTTTTGTGCCGTCGGCTATTGTGATATCGAGAGGTGTATGCAAATATTCATCCACGCGGTATAGATAAGCGACTTTGTCGATATAAACCAGTTTTTCTATATCCTGATTGTTTTCCCAATATGTGCCGTCAAAAGCTTGATAGCCTACAAATTCGATAGTGCCGGGAGTCTTTACGATGCTTAGTGAAGGCACGTCTTTGAAAGCCCTGGCAGGCACTGATTTCACTCCGGGGCCGAATACTACAGTGTAAACCGGCGATTTCTTAAAATTACCGATGTATCGCGCTACAGGGTCGAAGGAGTCGGCTTCGCAATCAATGGCGTTCCATGTCACTTTAGTCAGTGCGTTGCAATCGTTGAAAGAGCAGCCTCCGAGGAATGTAAGTGTTTGGGGCAGTGTAATCTCTTTGATACTATGGCATTCGGCAAATGTATATCCCCGATTGCTATAGTTTATCTGTTTTTCGCCAATGCTTTGCAGGGTAGACGGCAGTACGACATTCGACAGCTTGATACATTTTGCAAATGTATAATTGCCAAGGTGTTTAAGGCCTTCGGGCAATGCTACGCTTTCAAGGTTCTGATAGTCGTAAAATGAGTAGTCTCCAACGGTGGTGATGCCTTGCTCGATTACAACATGCTCGATCAAGTCTTTCGATTCATACCATTCCGGGTAAGTGGCATAGATAGAAGCAGGGTTGTAATAGTTTGTCATGGCGCCACTGCCTTTTATTTTCAGGGTGTTGCCATCGAGTTCCCAGGTGGCATTGTCGCCGCAGCTTCCGCTTGATATCGCAGCTGTGGCAGCCAATGGACTTGAAAGCGCTGCGAACAGTGCCAAGCCGGCAATCAGGTAAAATTGTCTCATGCTTTTTGATGTGTTATAATGTTTAATTCTATGGGCGATAGACTCAATAACGCTTATTTCTATAATGTGTAATCGCCGAATTTATAGAGACTTCGGCTGCGATATGCACTCGCTTTGGGCTTTGGTTAGTAAGTTGGCTTAACAGCTATGGGGCGAGGTGTATTTCTGAATGCAAAATTAACAGAATAATTTCTGGTTTACAAATAATTGGCAACCCTTTTATGCTATTGGGTACTTATACAAAAAGCTTTTGCCTCTACTGATTCTGTGTATAAAAATAGAGACTGTCTAACTTTGGTTGTTAGACAGTCTCTCGTATAGTTTCTAAGTAATAATCAGTTCACCTTGAATTTGGTGCAGCCGGTAGCGAAGAATGCCGCAATCTGGCGGGCCGCTGCCACACCTGCATTGAGGTTTGCTTCGGCGGTCTGGGCACCGCTCTTCTTGGGAGTGAAGAATACGCGGTCGGCGAAACGCTCGGTCAGTACATCAGCGTTGCCGGGACGAACATCGGCAAAGTATTTCAGGTCGGGGCGCTCGGCGAGTACTTCCTCGAGTTCGGCCTCGTTGATTACTTCCTTGCGGGCAGTGTTGATGAGTACAGCACCCTTTGGCATTGCAGCGATGAGTTCTCGGCCTATGCTGCCTTTAGTCTCGGCTGTGGCAGGGATGTGAATCGACACAAAGTCGCTACCGCTGTATAGAGCCTTTAGGTCGGCTGCCGGTTCAACACCTGCTTCGCGCATGGCTTCGGCGGGGCAATAGGGGTCGAATGCCATAACTGTCATATCGAAGCCTTTGGCTTTTGGGGCTACGTGGCGGCTAACAGCTCCGAATGCATGCAGACCCAGGCGTTTGCCACCGAGCTCGAAGCCGGTAGTGCCTGCATATTTGTTGCGTGCTGCCATGATAGCCATACCCATTACGAGCTCGGCCACGGCATTGGCATTCTGTCCGGGAGTATTTTCTACTACTATTCCGGCTTCAGAAGCAGCCTTGAGGTCGATATTGTCGTAGCCAGCACCTGCGCGTACTACGATTTTCAGTTCGGGTGCGGCGGCGATAACGGCGGCGTCTACAATGTCGCTGCGTACAATCAGCGCATTTGCTGTAGCCACGGCGGCGTGGAGTTCGTCGGCACTTTTATATTTTTCGAGAAGTGTCACTGTGTGACCGGCGTCTTCGAGCACGCCGCGCATTTGCGATACAGCTGCTGCCGAAAAAGGCTTCTCTGTTGCTATCAGTACGTTCATCTCTTGTGGGCTTGAGTTATTAGTGTGTTGACTCGAAATCACGCATAGCCTCTACAAGTACTTTCACACTCTCGATAGGAAGTGCGTTGTAGAGCGATGCACGGAATCCGCCTACGCTGCGGTGTCCCTTGATACCGACAATGCCGCGTGCGCCGCAGAAATCGATGAAGTCTTTTTCGAGTTCCTTGTATTCGGGAGTCATCACGAAGCAAACGTTCATAATCGAGCGGTCGGCGGGATCGGTGACAGTACCGGTAAACATCTTGCTGTCGTCGATAGCCTGATAGAGCATAGCTGCTTTTTCGAGGTCGCGGCGTTCGAGCTCCTTAAGGCCGCCGAGCTGCTTGTAGTAGCGCAGGGTCTGGAGAGCCGAGAATATAGGCAGTACAGGAGGTGTGTTGAACATCGAGCCCTTCTTGATGTGGGTGCGGTAGTCGAGCATAGTGGGGATGGGGCGGTCTACATGGCCGAGGGCATCCTCGCGAACGATTACCAGTGTAACACCGGCGGGGGCAAGATTCTTCTGTGCACCGGCATAGATTGCATCATATTTGCTGAAGTCAATCGGGCGCGAGAAGATATCCGAGCTCATGTCGGCAATGAGGCGGCAAGGCACGTCGGGGTCTACGCGGATTTCTGTACCGTAGATTGTATTATTGCTTGTATAGTGGAAATAGTCTACATCGGCAGGAACTTCGTAACCCTTGGGAATATAGGTGTAACCGGCTTCTTTTGAAGATGCTAATACATCTACATCGCCAAACAGGCGGGCTTCTTTGATAGCATTGCTTGCCCATGTGCCGGTGTCGATATACGCTGCGCGGCGGGCAAGGAAGTTATACGGTATCATGCAGAACTGCATGGAAGCACCACCGCCGAGCCACAGAACTTCAAATCCTGCAGGGATATCGAGAAGCTCCTTTACAAGGGCGGTTGCCTCGTCGATAACAGCCTGAAATTCTTTGCTGCGGTGCGATACCTCGAGCACTGACAAGCCCGTTCCGGCAAAGTTGAGAATTGCATCGGCCGTATTCTGAATCGTATACTCGCTCAGTATCGACGGCCCGGCATAAAAGTTGTGTTTCTTCATAAAAAACATTTTAGAGTTAGATCTGCGCTGCAAATATAGGCAATGACTTTTAATTGTGCAAGCAATTTCCGACTATTCATTCCAGCGGATACACAAGTTTCTTTTTTTTGCATATCTTGCATGATAGCTTATCTTTAATATTATGGCCCACAATTTCTTTTGCCGATATTTTTTTCGCAGCTTTTTCTTGTTCTATTAAAAATATTTCGTAATTTTGCATTACATACGAAAGAACAGTAAGCTAATAGTGTACAGATTGTCTACAAAGCAACTATTTTTTTGACAACTATCAATGTAAATATAAGCACGCCCACAAAACGGAGCGTGCTTTTTTAATCGTTTTTATCAATGCTGTAAACCGTAATTGCCATGTCAGTTGGCGCTTACATTGCGGGGGAGGAGGGTCCATGCGCGGTAGGCCGGACCAAGCGACCGAACTGTGCGGTGCCAATAGCTGTCGCCGACGGTACGAAGCAGGTCGGATGCACATGCGGGTGGCGGGGCTATGGCCCAGTTTTCCCGGCGTATTTCTCGTTCGAGCTGCCCTTCGGCCCAATTGCTGTAGCCGATAAAAAACCTGACAGCACCGTCGACCGGATAACCGGCATTGACATACGAGATAATAGCATCGAAATCTCCGCCGATATAAATACCCGGGGCATACCGCCGTGCGTTTGGTATGATTTCACTGCCAAGGGTATGGAGAAAGTAAAGGCGGTCCTGTCCTAATGGACCTCCACAAAATACCGGTATCTGAATACGTGTTTCTATTCCTTCGAGCAATTCGTTGAGCTGGTATTCTGTGCGGTTGTTCATTACAACACCGGTAGCCCCTTCGTCGGGCACGTAATCTATCAGCGATACTACTCCGTGATTGAAATAGCTTTCGTGTATAAATGGTTCGGCGACAAGTAATCCGCCGACTGCCGGGGGCTGGCTGCTGCTCTTTACCCGGAAAAGGTTGGTGGTAATGTCTTTCATATCGCTGATAGGTTGAAACGTTGATAAATATTATAAGTAACTCTTAAAAATCACTCGCATCTAATTTTTGCGAGTTACTTATTTTAAAAACGCGCAAATAATGCGTTTGGTTTTATCTCCGATTGCAAAAAATATGCCATGGAAGAAAACTATCCTCCATGGCATAATATCAGGTGTGTCTATTGTTTATTTCACCATTACCTTGCGGGCTTCGGAGCCTTTTACGATAATGTATACGCCGGTCGACACCTTGTCTTTTGCCACACGCATACCGCTGAGGTTGTAGACAACGCTGTCGGCATCGATGTCTGATGCGCTGATTTCGCTCAGGCCGCTGTAGGCGATGTGTATCGATACCGCATTACTCGGTGCTACTGCGCCGTGGTTGTATACGGGAACTACCATATACTCGAAGTCATAATCGCCGTCAGCAGCATCTTCGCCGAAGGGGCGGTGTACAAAGGTTGTTTCCTTGACCGGTTCAGTGCTGAGCAGTGTGCCGTTGCAGTATACCCGGTAGTGGTCTATGGCAAGGTCCTTGGGCTGAGTGGGTGCAGACTCGTAGGTCACGTCATCGATAAAGAGTGCCACTGTGTCGTACGAATTGTGGTGGATAGCGAAATACATTGCTCCGGCAGGAAGATCAAACTTATATTCGGTCCAATCCTCGGGCACGGCATCTTGTACCAAAGTGCCGTCAACCTTTTCTACCTTGGTGGTGAAACTTTCCACTTTGTTGTCGCCTGTCGAGTAGTAGATTTCGAAAGTCTCGGGCCATGCTACCGAGAAGCTCTTTGCCCAGAATTTCACTGTCTGAGCGTTGCCCGACAGTTGCGGCGAGATGAGCCAGTTGTCGTTTTCGCTGCGCTGTGCGCTCACACCGAGCATGAAACGGCGACCGCTGTGAGCAACGGCGTCAGGCTGATATTCAGGAGGAATATTAGCCTCGACATTGTCGAAGAGCTGGAATGCAATCGGCTGTGTCTGATAGGGATTATAGAGCTCGCGGAATACATTGTAGGTCTTCTGACCGTCGCCGTCGTATACAGTCCAACCACCGGCTCCGCTGATCGACATAGCTGTATAGGCGGGGCTTTCGAAGTCTTCTGTCAGTGTTTCGGGCTGAGGTTCGCCAATTACAGGTGCGCTCCATGTCAGGGTTATTTCGCTGCCATTGGCGTTAGCGGCGAGGTCGTTGACAGTTGCAAATGCCGCGCGTGCGATTTCTACTGTCGCCTTGCGGGTGTTGTCGGCCGGTGTTGCATCACCTTCTACATTGGCGCTGAAGCTGATTTCGAGCGCGTCGGGGGCGATATAAGGCACTTCGTAGTCGAGTGTGTAGTCGGCAAAACCGTTAGGCGCGATAGTTTTGTCGGTGTCGGTCTTTATTGTCTGGCCGTTGACTGTCCATACAGCAGAGGGGGTAACTTCGGTAGTGCCAAGGTTTTCTACATGTGCCTTGTAGCTGATTTTAGTGCCTACAGCTGCAGTGCTGTTGCCGCTCATGCTCACGATGTGTACGTCGGTAGCATCGAGGTTGCGAACGCGGATATTGTCGAGAGGTATACTCCATGTGTGTTCGTCGTCGTTGTCGCGGGCTTTGAATCGTAGTTCGAACATCACAGCACCGGCTGCTTTGAAACGGTCGAGTGCCACGCGGGCCTGAGTCCACTCGTCGGTAGGTTTCGCTTTGAGGTCGATTGTCTCAATCAATTCGAGATTATCGATGTCGGTACCGCAAAGTACCTCTATCACATTACCTTTGCCCTGATACCAGAATTCAAGTACAGGTTTGTCGGCCTTTGAAATATCGGCGCGTACCGAGATAAGACCGTACATTACATTTGTATCGTAAGGTAGCCAAAAATAGAAACCATTGTCGCCGTCCTGCGATGCAAGTGGCTTGGGTGATTCGGGATCTGTGGGGTCGAAGAGCGAGGCAAAGTAATCGTCGGTGATAGTGCCCATTTGCTGGCCGCCGGTGCCCGATGCCTGATCGGCAAGCCAGATACCGTCGTAAAGGCCGTCGGCAAATGATTCGGTAAACGGCAGTGCGTCGGGTTGGCCTACTACAGATATATTCGATGTGTTGTCAAGCGAATAGTTTTCGCCATAACCGGCTGTTACCTGATAGGCAAAGTAGTCCTGGCCCTTAAGGTCGGGATATGTAAATGTATACGAGCATTCTTTTGTCGATGCAAGTGCGGGGTCATAATATGTGCCAAAGGCATCGAAGATATAGTATTCCACAGCCTCGGGGTCTACATAACCGCCGTGTTCGCCAACCTCGCCTACTCGGTCCCAGGTAAGTGTGGCTGTTTTAAAGTCGTTGTTGACTTTGAGTTTTACGTTTTCGGGTGCAAGGGGGGTATCCGGGCCTGCGAAGATGCTCTTATATTCGATTTTTTCGCTGGCAGTTTCGCCTACATACGCCACGGCTGTAAAACGGTTGTTTAAGCCTGCATAGAGTTCTACATCCTGGGTAATTACCTGGCCGGGTTGCACGTTGTCAAATGTGAACTTGTCGACTTCCCACCTCGAGGTGAGGATGACCTTTGAAATCTCTGTCAGGTCTTTGCCGCCAACAGTCTTGGTCGGGGCGGTGTAGGTGAGGGTAGCCTTGAGCTCGCCCTTGGGGGCAAGTACATACTCAAGTGTTCCGGGCATAGGCGGGTCTACCACTACGGGCGGTGTCACCGATCCGGCCTTGACCGACACATTGGTCAGTTTGAGTGTTCCCTTCTGGGTGGCCTTGGTTGTGCAGTGGAAACCGAGATAGTAATAGCCTTCGGTTGCAATGGTGCAGTTGTACTCGTGGAGTGTCATGGCCTTGTCGGTAAACTGTGTGGTAGGGGTTACCACAGTAGTCATGCCTTCGACCGTAGGCTCTGTGCCAAGTCCCACGTTCATCTCTACGGCAGTAGCGCCGGGGCCCATCATACCTACTTCATAGCCGATTACATAGTCGCCTGCAGGCATGTGGATTGGCACAGTGAAGAGCCAGTCGTCGTTGGATTCTGTTTCGTTAGGCACCATGCAGGCAGCATAGCCTGTGACGGAGCCATACTTCCAACTGCGGCTGTCGTTGTTGACATTGATGTCTGTGTAGTTGCTCACGATCTCTTTGTTTTCTTTGCCAAGAGAGTGAGTAAATGGCACTTCTACAGCATTTGCCGGAGCAACCTTGGCGAGAAGCATGGGTTGCGCTTTAGCTCTGATTGAATGCCCTTCTTTGTTGAGTTGGCGCGTTGTGCCGATACTTGCTCCCGACAGCCGCTGATAGGGTTGCTGGGCCGAGAGTGGCAATAAGACCGACATGGTCAGTCCGAGAACTAATACTCTTTTCATACGCAGGATATTGAATTGGGTTATTGCAGTCTGGATTTGATTGGGTAGTTTCGCAAACTCATAAAAACTTTTTGAGCCTGCGAAACTTACATATATTTAGAGTTTGACTTTGACTACTTTTTCGCCTTGGCGCTTGATATAGATGCCGTTTGCCGGATTTTCAACGCGTCGGCCCTGCATGTCGAAGTACTCGGTTGTGGCTTCTTTATCTACTGCCACGTTTTCAATGCCGGAAATCTTTATGTAGTTGTTGAAAACGATTTTGGTTTCAGGATTATACTGGTATGTGTCGTAGTCATACACGTATGATACATACTCGCTCACATTGCCGTTTTCATCGTAAGTATAGTCATACTTGTAGCCTTCGAGTATGTCCTCGTCTCCTTCCTCGAAAACTTCGCTGTAGGTTTCGAGGGTCACGTCGCCATGTTCGTTGTATATCACCCTTAGGCGACCTATATATTCCGGCTCGGTGGTAGGATTGTTTTTATTGTCGAAATATTCGTATGTGGTAAGGGTAAAGCTGCCGAGATCGTCGGTAAAAGCCTTGACATTTGATATGCCGATAACAGATGGGTCGGCAAAGGTGTGGTTGGCCGTATAACCGCCATTGGCATCGTAGCTTACAAAGAAATAGCCGTCGATAGCCCCCTGGCAGTACACGGCGCACGATGTCAGACGGTTGGGTCCTTCGGTAAAGGAGTTGATGTCTGCTTCGGTCATTTGGCCGTCAGTGGTTTCCCATATCAGATCCTTGTATTCGGTCGCGTTATATACAACCCAGGAGTCTTTCGTAGAGTTGTAGTAATAGTATGTCATGCCTACAGCCTTGCCGCTCTGCTCGTCGTAGGTCCACTCGAGCTTGTAGGCCGGCATCAGTGCTCCGCCTAATGGAAGGTTTTTGACGATGCTCACGATATTGCCTGCGTCGTTGCGTACGATTTCGTTTGTCTCGCACTTGATATTTTCAATCCAGGCATTATCGGTCCAGTTATAGCTCATTCGCATGATGTAGTAATCATGGATGATAGGGTCGTAGGTATAGGTGGTCCACGATTCGTTTACCCATGTGCCACCTTCGTCTGCCAGGGTCAGCATGCTGGTGCGCTGGTTGTTGTCGTCGTATTCCTTTATGGTTTTGTACGACCCGTCTTCGCCGGTAAGGAGCTCGGTAATCGAATTTCCCTTGCTATCGTAGGTAAATTGTACTACGCCAATCTCTATCCACTCGTCTTCATAGATATACTCGGTTTGCTCTTCCGGAAGCCACTTGGCTGCATCGGGGTTTTTCTTTACGATATGTCGCGCTGCAGGTGCCTTCTGGGTGGCGAAGCGTGGAGATGATGCAGCCGGCATACAGGATATAAGGCCGCATAGTAGTAACGGGTAAAACTTTTTCATACGCAATAATGTGTGTTATAAGTGATAGATGTTAAACCTTAGATATGGAATAGTAATTCGTTTACAAAGATATCTATTTTCTTTTAATTTCCAAAATTAATTTGCAAAAGTTTGTTATTCTTTTGTTTTTACCTGCTTTTGGGTTTCTGTGTTTTCAAACCGTACCGATGCCCGGTGAACTCTTTTACATCATCGTTTGTTTTGATTTTATTTAACAAGAATATATAGTTTATGATTAAGAAACTAATCCTTGCCATTACATTAGGCGTAGCATCAATCATGGGCGCATCGGCCCAGAAAGCTGAAATTACCGCATCGTACGGTGCATACACTCAAATGGATGCTACCGATATGAAAGACGGTTGGAAACATGTTAATACTGCATGGGGTGCTCTCAACGTCGGCCTCAATTTCAGGGTGACCCCTAAGATATGGGTCGGACCGTCGTACACATTTTCGTCTTCGACAACTAAAGGCGGTCCGGAGCACAGCAATGTAGCATACCATGCGGTGATGTTCAATGGCCGTTACCACTACTATCGCAACAGTATCGTCACCCTATATGCCAAGCTCGGGCTCGGCGTGGAATTCTCTTACATGCAGCCACGCCACGACGATAGCTACACAAAGGCATACTGCGCTTTCCAGATTGTTCCTGTTGGCGCTCAGGTCGACCTTAACCGCGATTGGGCTATGTTTGCCGAAGCCGGTTTCGGTGCTCAAGGCTTGTTCCAATTTGGTTTCAAGTACAAATTCTGACCGCTCGATCTCCCTTATAAGAGTTACGTATACAAATACCGCCGCATTGCGCAGAGCAGTGCGGCGGTATCTTTTTGGCCGTGACCCTTGCGGGCCGGGCATTACTGATAATCAATAACCAAAATGTATAAGTATCTCGCAAAAATTAGTTGCAAGTGATTTTTAAGAGTTGCTTGCAATAAGTTATGCTCAATTGCTTAGATAGCGATTTCGAGTTTTTTATCGCAGGCTGTGGCGGGTACATCGATATTGCGGATACCGCCCTTGCCGTCGTGTACGCGGATGCAGTAGCTGCGTTCGCTCGGCATTCCTTCGAAACTACCCTTGCGGGGATCTACTATCAGTTTGCCGCCTTCTTGGCGTATTTCTGTTGTAGAGTAGGCTGTGTCGTAGTCGTTGTTGTCGCCCGGGTCTTCGTAAAGTGTCATTTTGCCGTCAGCTCCCGCAATTACATCGAGGATGATGTGCTTGTACATACTGTTGGCGCGGGTTACTTCGCTGCCGTTGCACGGTATGATCGAGCCCTTGCGGATGAAGTAAGGTATCTGTGCGAGGGTAAAGTCGGCTGTCACATGCTTGCCGCCCTCGAATGTACGTCCGAGGTCGGGGCAGTACCACGAGCCTTCGGGCAGCCATACTTCTTGGCTTGCGACTTCGCCGTTACGAGGGCGTGTTACCGGTGCTACGATGATATCGTTGCCAAAGAAGTACTGACCCGGATTGTTGTATGCTTCTTCGAGTTCGGGATAGATGTAGTACATCGGGCGGCACATACCTACGCCGGTATCATAGCTCTGGCGGGCTGCCGAGTATATGTAGGGTAGCAGACGGTAGCGAAGTTTTACCACGTCGCGCATTGCCGGCATTTCATCATATTTCCATATGCGGCGCTCGATATAGCCCTGATTTGACGCATGGGTGCGGAATATCGGGGTAAAGACGCCGAACTGCATCCAGCGGATGAGCAACTCCGGGTCGTTGGGGTCGCCGGGGCCGAGAAGGTGGCCGCCAAGGTCATGGCCCCAGTAGCCGTAGCAGACGTTCGAGGCTGTTGAGGTGAAGTAGGGCTCTTGGGCGAGGGTCTCGAAATTGATATATGTGTCGCCCGAGAATCCAATCTGGTAGCGGTGGCTGCCAAGACCTCCCCAGCGGTGGTAAATCAGCGGGCGGCGGTCAAGGCGCTGGTTCTTCATGTCGTGATAATATACATGGTTGCACCAGAATGTCTGGCCGAGGCCGTCGAAACTGTCGTTGGTAAGCTTTTGCTGCCAGTCGAGCCACCAGAAGTCTACACCCTGTTTTTCGCGTACGCGCATGATGTTTTTGAAAAATGACTTGTAGAATGTAGAGTCCTGCAGAGCCCAGGGCACAGCGGCCTTCGACTGCGGGTCGATGCCCATGTCGGCACTGATTTCGGGGTAGCCGTCCTCGTCGTGTGCAACACCGTCGGCCGGGTGGAGATTGAGTGCAAGGTGCAGACCTTTGTCGTGGATATGACTCAATAGGCCTTCGGGATCGGGGATAAGGTTGGTATTCCATGTCCAGCCGGTCCAGGCGCCACGGCCGGTGCTGTAGGGCTCGCCTCCGTCCCAATGCCAGTCTACGTCGAGTATCATCACATCGATATTGATGTCGTTTTCTGATAGTTCGCGTATCATAGTGCGATAATCTTCTGCCGAGTAGGGCGCAAATTTGCTGTACCAGTAGCCTAAGACGTATGCCGGAGGCATGGGCATCTTGCCTGCGATTCGTGTATAGTCGCCTAAGGCTGTCATATAATCATTGCCGTAGCCTAATAGGTAGATGTCGAGGGCTTCGGGGTCGGCACGGTGCGCTACCCAAGGTACTCCCTGTACTTCGTTTTCGAATGCTAACGAACGGCTGCCGTCAGGACGTACAGTCGCCGGTGATTCGTCGATTACAGACCAGCCGGAGCGTGATAGTATACCGTTGTTGAGCGGCAGTGGAGCCTTGGCGCCGTCATAGCCGTCGAGCGTACGCATAGTACCCTTTAGGTTTTTGTCGTCCTTTTTGCCATAATACCATACTGTGCCGTCGCCGAGGCTTACGGTGAGCGACTGTGAGCCTCGGCGTGGGTCGGTGCCCTTGCGGTAGCTTAGAAATAGACTGTCGCTGTCGATTATTATACTGTTTTCTGTTTCTGTGATTTTAAAGTTCGGTACCGGGAGTTCGCGGTTGATAACAGTAAATGTTGGCCGGTCTTCGAATTTTGCTTTGTCGCTGTACTCGATGCGTATCATGCGAGGGGTGAGTACCGTAAAGCGGGCATTTCCGCAGGTAACTGTTGCCTCGGGCGAGGCAACCGGATTGTCGGCATATGTCAATGTCAACAAACTTGCGCAACCACAAGCCAATACTCCGGCAAAACGTCTGATATTCATGTTTTTGAGAAATATAGATTAGTTTAGGTTGAATATTTAAGGTTCTTCGGCAAATTTAATAATTAATATCCGAATATCGATTATCGCTTTTTATACATTGAACAAAACCGACAAAAATTGGAATAAAAACAAACAAACCGGCTTGTTCGCGAGTTATAAGGATATAATATTTGAAATCTTACCGATATGAAAAGAGAAGAATTCGTAGCCCGAATAACTGATTTGGTTAATAATTATATAGAGTACTATGTCGGTAAAGACGGCGATCTTCAACTCAGGGTAAACCCCATGAGCCATGCCGTCGACCTGGTTGGTAGTCACGACAGACTATTCGGAATCGCCGATTCCGAGGCTGTGATAGAATCTGCCGCTGCTGCCGATGACGAAAGTGCCGAAGACGCTGCCGATTTTCAGGTTAAGCAAAATCCCGATTTTTATTCGATAGGCTCTCTAATCGCCACCGATAAGGACGGAAAGCGCTGTGCCGACAGATCTGCAATAGAATCTGTCGCCAAGCTGTACTTTCCTGAATAGTCTGTATTAATCTTCCTTCGGGCAATAAGCCACTGTTACAACCGGAGTGTGGTTGAACAATCTGTCGGCGTTTGTCCTTACTGCGTCGATCGAGAGTGCACGGCGGTCGGCAACGGTACTGTTGAGGTCTTCGCCGTGGTATTCGGCCTGGGCAAGGTTGCTCGCTCGGGGGATATAGCCGATGTTGCCAAAGCGGAATGTCGATTCGAAATTATTGAGCGATCGTTGCCATTCGCGTTCCGATACTTCGCCCTCGACTGCAAGTGCACGGCCTTCGGCCATTAGCAGGTCGCGGGCACGCATTATGCTGTCATTGCTATTATCGGTCAGGCGCGATATCATCAGCAACATACCTTCGTGTTCGCTGCCTATAATCGATGCGTCGGCGCTGGTTATCAGTCCCTTGCCTTTTCCGTGAATTATATTGGACGTAAACCGCGATGCTCGTCCTGCCGATAGAAGGTCGGTAATAGCATCGGCGGCAAAATATTCTTCTGTGCCATACGACGACATTGGCAGTGCTACAACTACCATTGTGGAGGGCACATGGTCGTAGACCTGGCGGAAGACATCTGCCTCGGGAAAGCCGGGCGAGGGTAGTTGCCGAGGCGCTATCTCGCGTCGGGGTATGTCGCCAAACCATTTTTCGGCAAGTTCTACTACGCGCTCAAACGAGATGTTGCCGGTAACTGCCATTATGGCATTGTTTGGGGCATAGTGGCTGTAAAACCACTTTTCCACATCCTCAAGCGTCACTTGGGCTATGTGCTCGGGTTTGAGTCCTATGGTAGGCCAGGAATACGGGTGTTGCGATGAATACATTGCCTCGCGCAATACGTGCATCATCTTGCCGTAGGGCCGGTCGAGGCATTGTTGTTTGAATTCCTCGATGACAACGCCCTGCTGAATGCTCAATGAGCGTTGCGAAAACGACAACGCAAGCATACGGTCGCTCTCGAGATAGAACGCCGTTTCTACATTCTGCGCGGGGATACTGAGGTAAAAATTCGTAAAGTCGCTGCTTGTCCATGCATTGCTGCGACCTCCGGCTCGCTCGAGCACTTCGTCGAAGTCGGCGATATTGGCCGACCCACCGAACATAAGGTGCTCGAATAAATGCGCCATGCCGGTAAGGCGACGGCTCTCGTCGCGGGCGCCTACATTATATAATATATTCATGCCCACCATGGCTGTGGTAGTATCGGGCGAATGCACGATACGAAGACCATTTGCCATGGTGTGGCGGTTGACTGTCAGAATGTCCGAACTCATTTATCGAGTACTTTCATTCCGATTATGCGAATGTCATTTTTTGGGCGGTCGCGACCGTCGGTATCGGCTTTTTCGATTCGGTCTACAGTGTCGAATCCGCTTATTACCTCGCCGAAGACAGTATAGTCACCGTCGAGGTGAGGGGCACCGCCTACTGTGGTGTACGCTTCGGTCATTTCGGGGGTCATTGCAGGGCTGTTGTCTTTGGCTGCCTGCGCTTCTACTTGTGCTACAAGCGAATCCTGAAGGGCCTGCAGACCGGCTCGGTCTCCGCGCATCTGCATGTCGCGAATGCTGTCGCGGTGTTGCAGGGCAAGCTCGTTGAATGCCTTTTGCATACGGCTCATCTTCATGTGCTGCTCGAGCTGGGCTACCTGCGCACTGTCGATTTTTGTACCGGTTACTACATAGAACTGCGAGCCCGACGACTGGCGCATGGGGTTGACTTGGTCGGCCTGGCGGGCGGCGGCAAGGGCATAGCGCTTGTGGAAGTGTTTGGGAAATACGATTTCTGCATCGATTTTGTAGTTGGGTCCGCCTGAGCCGAGGGCCTGTCCGGGGGCCGCGTTCTTCGAGTCGGGGTCGCCGGCCTGTACCATGAAGTCTTTGATAATACGGTGGAATAGTGTACCGTTGTAGTAGCCTTCGCGGGCGAGTTTAACAAAGTTGTCGCGGTGCTTGGGCGTGTCGCCGTAGAGCATAACTGTAAAATTGCCCTCGGTGGTTTCTACTTCTACTTTTACAGATGCGGTATCGGGGGTGAGTGTATTGTTCATATTTGTATCGTTTTTGGCCGAGGCTCCGGAGTTGCATGCCATGGCGGCAAAACATATCGCTCCGAATCCAAAGGCCCGTATAAAGCTATTGAACATAGTATGTTATCATTGATTGTAATAATAGTGTATGGCGTCGTAGTCGATTTCAAACACCAGCTTGTCGGCATTCCATTTCATGAAATACCTCTGCATATCCGACAAGATTACCGGGTTGATACTCAGATAGTGAGGATCGATTTCAAACTCTCCTGTGCGGGGGTTGTGCTTCAGATGAGGTTGTAGAAATCGGGCCAGATATCGTTTGTAGTAATCCACGTCGCCTACGTCGTGTACGTAGTGCACCGCATAATCCCAGTCGGAGTATAGAGGGTCGTCTACTTGCTCATATTCACCTGTTTCAGGGTTTCTGCGGTATTTGGGCAGACCCATATCAGATTACGGTTGTCGGGAAAAGACGTTTATAGATTCGGCGGAAATTATCGTCGGCGGCTATCAACTCTTTAGCGCGTACCTCGTAGTCGCTGCCGTAAAGTCCCTGCAGGAGGTCGGGCAGGTAGCGGTGCTCGCGGTCTTTGTCGATCGCTCCGGCTACAAGATTGCGTATCGCCGGTTCGTAGCCTGCCGGGTCGATTGCATTCAGATAGCGGGCTGCACTGGCCATGAATTGGCCGGAGAGGTCGACTCGGCTCATATTGTCGATTAGGCAGTCGATTTCTGCCGGGCCGCATTCGCCGATATGATTCGCCAGATATTCATATGTTAAAAGCCCGTCCGGGTCGAGGCGAAGCTTTTTGATATCTTCTTCGGTCATAGTATTGAGATTAGTTTGGATTGCAAAGATATATGTTTTATGTCAAACCGCAAAATTTTATGCTTCAACCATGTCCAAACAGCTATGGGTAACGTGTGATGAAAATTTTTTTGCATCCATGTGTAACATTTGAAACCTTTTTGCGTCTAAAGATTGTAAACCTATAAAAACATATTTTATGAAAAGAACTTTTATATTACCGCTTATCGTTGCTGCGATGATGCTGCCTGCATCTACTGCTTGTGTGTCAGTAAATAGCAGTGAGACCGATGGCTCGCTGAGCATCAGCATCAACCGCCGGAGTGAAGACGTAAGCAACAATATAATCACCAAGAATCTCAAGCTTGGAGATTTCAATGAAATCGAAGTGTCGAGGGTAAATATTGTTTACAGTGTTGGCACTCCAGGCACTGCAACTCTGTCCGCTCCCGACAATGTAATGGATAAAATTACCGTCTCAACCCGTGGAGGTAAACTAAAGGTAAACGTAAGCGATGAAGTAAACTTCAGGGGCCGTCTCAACGCTACTCTCACAGTTTCGTCTTCTTCGATTAAGGAAATCGACGCGGCCCTGAGTTCGAATGTAAAAGTTACGACACCGATTGTTTACTCCGGTGGCCTTGACCTTGAGGCAACTACATCGGCTTTGATTGTACTCGGTGAAGTAAAGAGCGAAGAGGCAGACATCGAGGTTAGCACTTCGGGATGTGTGAAAATCGCCGACCTGCAATGTGCCGACGACATAGATGTCAGCGCTTCGACTTCAGGCTCTATAAAGATAGCCAAAGCTACTTCAAAAGGCTTTGATGGCGATGCAACCACATCCGGCACGGTCAAGGTTGAAAGCGGAAGCATTGGGGATGTAGATCTCGATGCCTCGACATCTGGCAGCATCAAAATTTTAGCAGCCGTAAGCGGCGGCACGGCCGATGCCTCGACCGGAGGCTCGATTAAAGTCAACACCTCAAATATCTCAAAGACCACATCAACCGGAGGTCATATTTCCGGCTTGTAATCTTTCATGATTTTTTTAATTGAAACGCGTCATTATTGGCGCGTTTTTTTGTCGTATTTGTGCTCGATTTTTCAAATATTATGAAATTTGAGCGTTGTGTTTTTGCTAAAATATCGTAATTTTGTGAATTGAGATAAAAAATCACCTTAAATAGTCGAAAAAACACAAATTTGCAGTAAGCTTAATAAATAATTTCAATTGCTATGCTACATTTAATCGCCGATACAGGCATACAATTCCATACTACAGAGCTTGAGTTTGACGCAGGGGAGCAGTTGACTCTTCCGGCTGGCAGGCCTCTGAAATATAGTTTCTGCAATATTGTCAACGAATGTTCGGGCGAACGGGTGTTCGACCTCGTTACATACCATAGCGGGATAGGAAAGTACATACCTGTCAACGAACTTGTAAATGCCGGTACTATCGAGCTGCTTGCCGACGGACGTGCAAAGCTCGACGAGAGTGGCGTTGAAATTATGCGCACCGACGTTTCGCCCACATTGTACACCCAGATTGAAGCCGGTGGCAACGGCGATTTATATACCTTCAATTCGCTCTTGAGCTACATGACCCCCAACCCCGAAATGGTACACGAGCGTGTGCCGGCTTTCGAGTTGCTGCTGGGTCAGTGGCTGCCGATGCCGATGTTCGAGATGCAGCACGGGGTCACAACCGATGTGCCATATGCCTGGTGCCGTGTTAAGATCGAGCGAGTGGGCGAGGGGAGCGAGCCGGGTAAATCGCGCTACCGTTTTATATGGGCCTTCGATACCCGCTCGAGCCGCGACCAATTGGCTGTATACCGCCCGACATTCCCGATCGAGGGTATCGACAAGCTCGAGTTCGGCCTCTGCAACCGCGTGTCGAACCTGATTCCGTTCATGTCGCCAAACGGTTCATTTACAGTATTCAGCCACTATATAGCCCAGCTGCTCGGCCTCGACCCGACAGCCGGTGGCTATCGCTATATCGGTTTTTACATCTACCTGATCAATTTTATCCGATTTATAGGCGCTGCCCCCGAGGTAACGCTCTACCGCTGTCCGCCCGAGCGCAATATTCCTGTCGACCTCGTGCTCGACATTGGCAACTCGCGCACTTGCGGATTGCTGTTCGAAGACGGCGACTTCACTCGTGCCGCCATGCTTGCGCTTCGCGATATCAGCGACCCCTCCAAGAGCTATGAGCATCCCTTCGATATGCGTCTGGTGTTCCGCCAGGCCGATTTCGGCGGCGACATCGTGATTGAGGAGGAAGACATGTTCCGCTACTCATCGCTTGTGCGTGTCGGCGACGAAGCTCGCAAACTCGTGTACCGTTCGGTCGAGAGCGAAGGGCTTTGGGCAAGCACTACAAATTACTCAAGCCCCAAGCGATATCTTTGGGACAACAGCCTGTTTAAGCAGAAATGGGAATTCCTTACCACCGACAAGGACCCGCTATATATCCGTGAGGCTGAAAACGTATATGTCCCGGGCCTTTCCGACCTTTTCGACGCTGCCGGTGAGTACGTGCGCGATCCGTTCAATATGATTGAGAATACCGACGGGCACACCCATTATTCACGAGCCTCGCTGATGACCTTCGTCTTGATTGAAATACTGCAGCAGGCATTGATGCAGATCAACAGCCCCGACTTCCGCCGCAGGCACGGCCAGATCAACTGCAAGCGAGTGCTCAGGAGCCTGATTCTCACATGCCCCACGGCGATGCCCAAGAAGGAGCAGATCAAGCTGCGCCAATGCGCCCTTGATGCATTCGAAGCCCTCACGCTGATATATCCCGACGGCGAACTGCCTAAAATCGACGTTTTCCCCTCTGTCGAAAGCCTCAGTGCAGCTTCGGAAGACGCTATGGCCGACGAAAAAGCCACATGGACGTTCGACGAAGCCACATCGTGTCAGCTCGTATATCTCTATGCCGAAATTGCCGAGAGGTATCGTGGCCGTGCCCGCGAATTCTTCGAACTCAAAGGACACGTGCGTCCCGAACTCGAGGCTGAGGGCTATAAGGACAAGGCTGTAACTATCGCGTCGGTAGATATCGGCGCAGGTACAACAGATGTCATGGTCTGCACCTACATGTGCTCGGGCAATGACGAAGGCACCCTCACTCCGCGCCCTATTTTCTGGGACAGCTTCTATGTTGCCGGTGACGATATTCTCCGCAACATTATACAGAACGTGATTATCGAGGACCGAGGAGAGGACTATCCCGATATGGGCAGCATATATTCAGCCCTGATAGCCCGCCTCGACGGCATGAGCAACGACGAAATCGCCGCCATTCCCTCGATGAGCCAGCATGTATATTACCGCACCATTATGGGTGATTTGCGCTCGTCGTCGAGCGAGGCCGAGACAAAGGCGATAAAGCTAAGGCTTGCCACTTCGCTGCTTCGCGACTTCTTCGGTGTCGATTCCAATATGATGGAAGACCGCGACCGCCGCTGCCGAGTAGACTTTAATACACAGGTGTCGCACCCTATGGCTCAGTTCTTTATGGAACAGCTGCGACTGCGCCGACCCTCGAGGGTATATACCTTCGACGAGATTTTCCCCGATGAGAAACCGTCGAAGTACCTGCTCGATTATTTTGCCGACCATTTCGGCTTCCGTTTCGAAGACCTTAAATGGCGCTTCGACCCCGAGCGTGTAGCCGATATCGTAAAATCGACCATGGAAAAACTGATGAAGCAGATTTCGGTGATGCTTTATGCACACCACTGCGACATCGTTGTACTGTCGGGCCGTCCTACCAGTATCGACGCCATTACCGAGCTGTTTGTCAAATACATGCCCGTTACCCCCGACCGCCTTGTGCGCCTCAATGAATACCGTGTGGGCCAATGGTTCCCCCTTGCCGACCCCCAGGGATATTTCTACGATCAGAAAGCCGTGGTCGCTGTCGGTGCAATGGTCGGACACCTCGCGTCCACACAGGGCTTCAACGGCATGGTGATACAGTTCGACGATATGGCCAAGCATTTCTGCTCTACGGCCAACTATATCAGCCTCTACAAAGGCGACCGTATGTCTACAACGATTCTCTCGCCCAAAAAGGGCAGCGAGACGATGAATCTTACAATTTTCCCCACCTTCTTCGGTTGCAAGCAGTTCGATACGCCCCACTATGACGGACGTCCGATCTACGCCCTCTACAACAACAGTGGCCGCAGGGCGCTCCGTGTTACCATAAGCCGTGATTTTATGGATGATCCCGAGCGGCTCGTACTTGAGGATGTTTGCGACCAGAACGGTGACCAAGTGCCTCTCGGCCAGGTAGAGTTTATCTGCCAATCCATTATCAACGACGGCCAGCATTGGCTTGACAAAGGCGAGTTCGAACTCAAGATTAATTAGTAACTCTTCTCAAAACTATGCAACAAATGGCAATACAAGACGATATACGCATAATCAACGAGGGTCTCGAATGGCTGAAGAAAAACAAGCCGGAGCAGTACGAGCAGGCTTACTTCCAGATGCTCGACGGACGCCGCCGCCTGCGTCGCCAGCTCGAAGCCCTCACCGAGAACCCGGCCATTGGTGCCTTTGGCGAGAGCCAGACCGGCAAGTCATATCAGATCAATACCTTGCTCAACCGTCGCGACAAGGCCTTTGTAATCAAATCGACACACTACCCTGAGGGTGTGGGCTTTGTCGACAGAATCAATCCCATTGGCGACGACCGCGAGGCCACCGGCGTTGTGACTCGCATGACAAGCTTCGCCAACGACCCCGGACGATACAACCGCGACTACCCGGTGATTGTGAAGCTGCTCACCGTGGGGCAGCTTGCAACCATTCTTTCATCGGGCTATTATTCTAATATTCGCGACTATACAACATACTCTGAAGAAGAACTCCGCCAGATTTCAGAGCTGTTGGTGCAGCGCTACGGCATGAGAAACGAGGCTGTTGTTACTGCCCTCGACGAGGACGACATACTCGATCTCAAATCGTACCTATCTACCTATCAGAAAGCTGCGACACAGGGTCTGATACGTTCGAACTACTTCGAGACCCTTACCAAGATAATCCGCCGAGTACCGGCTTCCGAATGGTCGGCCGTACTAAAGTACCTTTGGCATGAGAATGAGGTCATTACCCGTCTGTTCGAGCGCCTTGTCGGCTCGCTGCAGCGCATGGATTTCGCTCATGAGGTATATGTGCCTGTCGAGGCTGTAATACACGGTGGTGAAAACCGCAAGACTATCATGTCGGTGGCATGCCTCAACGGCCTCGACGAGGCCTCTTGGGATATCCGCACCGATGTCTACGTGCCCGAGGCCGGTGACCGTCAGCGCCTTCGTCGCGAAGCCGATATCGCCACCTGCGACCTCTGCGCTGTAAGTGCCGAGGTGATATTTAAAATCGAACCCGAGTATCTCGACGAGAACCGCCAGTACTTCTACGACGAGGCCAATGCCGGCGAACCCGGCTATCTGTCGCGCGTGAGTCATGGCAAACTCGCACCGAGTGTCAGCAAAGAACTTCTGCGCGATACCGACCTGCTCGACTTCCCCGGCGCCCGCAGCCCCGAACAGCAGGACGAAGCCTTCTGCACCGAAGGCGCACGCGATAAATCGGGCCAGTCGGTTATTGTGAAGCTCTTCCTCCGTGGCAAAATCGCCTACCTCTTCAATCATTACAGCGAAAGCCATATGATGAAGGTGCTGCTCTTCTGCCACCACCACAAGCAGAGCGAGGTCAAGAACCTGCATATCCTGCTCGACCAGTGGGTACGACGCAATGTTGGTAACAACGTTGCCGAACGTGCTGCCACCCTTGCCCGCACCGGCGGTATATCCCCCTTGTTCCTGGTGGCCACGAAGATAAATATCGACATGACCCCCAAGAACTACGACTCGCACAACAATGCCACGGCACTCAATACACGTTGGGAAGACCGATTCCGCACCGTGCTGCTTGATGCGGTGCTGAACTGGAGCAATGTCGACTGGTTCCGCAACTGGTCTGCCCCAGGGGCATCGTTCAAAGATACCTACCTGCTCCGCAGCTACGAATACTGTTCGTGTACACCTACCGGCAATCAGATGTTCAGTGGCTACGATGTGGCTACATCCTCACCGGAAAAGCGTCTTGAGATGGACCACGACTATTACCGCCTGTTGCGTTCAACCTTTGTAAGCAACGGCAGTGTCCGCGAACTGTTCTTCGACCCCGAACTTGCCTGGGATGTGGTGTCGACACTCAACAACGACGGTTCGCTCTATATCATTGAGCGAATGAACCGTGTTGCCGTAGCCGCCTCGCAAATCAGAAACGAGCAGATGAAGCGCGAGCGCGATGATATTATGACCAATATCCGCAACATCCTCGACAAGGAATACGATAGCGATAACGAAAACGAAAAACTGCTGCATAATATCAATACAGCCAGCAATATACGTTGGGAGTTTGATACTTCGTGCTCGACCGACAGCTATTACTTCGGCCACCTGCTCCAGGCATTGCAGGTCACAGAGGCCGAGTGTCTGAGCGTGGTACACGAGCTTGTACATGGTACGGCTATCAACAACGACCTCAACAACCTGCGCGATTACCAGCTGATAATCAACCGTTGCCGTGGTTTCGAGGGCTGTGCCAACGATGAAGAGCGCTGGGCCCGACTGCTCAAGGCATACGGCTGGCGCAGCATCGACGAGGCAAAGGTGCAGCTCGAACGTCGCCACATCGACCCCTCGGTGCTTTTCCAGCCACGTATGCGCCCCCGTACAAACCAGACATTTATTGCCGATCACATCCTCGACCTTTGGCGCCAGAAAGTGAATTCGGAAAAACTGATGAATACTTTCACATCGGCCGACGAGGGTTTCAACCCCGGCCTGATGAAAGACCTGATTAACACCTTGCTCGAATCAGCCGACCGACTCGGCCTTGCCGATGTAATCGCCGAGCGCATACGCAGCGAGGTTAATGTAGCCAATGTGTCGCAGATTAAAGAAAGCCTCGTCGCCGATATCATGGCCTCGACTCTCAATGCTTTTGTCTGTGACTTCGGCTACTCGATGCTTTCGGAGCAATTGAAAGAAAAAGCCCGCGAGATTGTCGACGACAATATGCTGCCGGTGTATGAGTACCTTGGCAAGTCGCGGCAGTCGAGCTTCTGCCACGACGAACTCGCCGATATGTTCGAGGCCGCTTTCGACCGAGGCTCAGCACTTACCGACTCGTTCGACAACCACTATAATGAGTGGCTTGAATATATGACCATAGCCTTTGTGGTGCACCTCAAGCGTAGCGAGCTGCCCCCTGAAGTCAACAAGGCCCTTGGCGACCTTATCGGGCGAATTACTTTCTAACATAGCAATTGAATCTAATATATGAGAAGAATACATTTCGACGGAAACGGGCCGGTGTGGTGGCATTATCCCTTTTGGAAACCTTGGGGATGCCTCGGTTGCCTCGGCAGGCTATTGCTTTTCCTTATTCTGTTCTTTATATTCCTGTTCCTGTTGAGCCAGTTCCGCTCATGCAGTTCCGAATCGGGCCGTGGTGGTGATGCGCCCGGAGAAGACGTGGTTGTTGAGCAACCGGCAGAAGGGCGCATGCCCCCTATCAACGACGAAGATATCATCGAAGAAGATGGTCGTCAGGTGGTTTCCAACAGACTAAATGTACTTTTTCAGGCCGAAGTCGGCGAAAGCGATATCAACCGTTGGAGCGAACGATTCAAAGAGCTGTATCCCGGCGATGAATATCAGATATTGTTTTGTGATATAAACACCAAACTAATGGCACTCCGGGTTCCTGCCGAGCGCCGAAGGGAGCTTATCACAGAGCTTCCGCAGCAGATACCCGACATACCCTTCCTTGTTTTTGAGGAAGGGGTAATGGATATGGGCTATCAACCCAACGATACAGCTCTGCGTGATGCCGCTAAGTCGTGGCATCTCAGTGCTGTCAAGGCATACGATGCGTGGGACCTTACCAAGGGCGACGAGGATGTGATAGTGGCTGTAGTTGACAGCTATTTCGATCTTGATAGCCCTGAATTTCAATCGACTACCGTCGTAAGACCCTACAATGTATGGGACGGCAGCGACAATGTAGCCGTACCGGCCACCTTCAATCCCGGAAACCCCGACCCGGTGCTGTGCCACGGTACAATGGTTGCCGCCATCGCCCTCGGTGCGATGGACAACAACCACGGTTCGGCAGGCATAGCTCCCAAATGCAGCTTTATGCCGGTGAGCCTTGGTGCTCGTTTTGGCTGTTTGGCCATGTTGCAAGGCCTGCTTTTCGCTGTCAACCACGGTGCGCAGGTGGTGAATATTTCTGCAGGCATGAGTTTTGCCGAGGAGGTCGCATCGTGGCCGGTGGAACGCCAGATAGAAATGGCTCGCCGTGAACTCCTTGCGCAGGAAGATGTGTGGAAATATGTTTTCGACATGTGCGAAAAATACTATGTCACCATTGTCTGGGCTGCCGGAAACGAGAATGTGTTTACTGCACTCGATGCCTCGAAGCGCGGCGACAACACTATCAAGGTGTCGGCTGTCGACAAGAATTTTGCCAAGGCCGATTTCAGCAACTTCGGCAATTTTGCCGAGCGCAATATATTTGAATCAACAGTTTCAGCCCCCGGCACCAAGGTATTCGGCGAAGTTCCCGGCGGAGGTGAAATGGCGGTCGACGGCACGAGCTTTTCAGCACCGATAGTTGCCGGGGCCGTGGGCCTGATGAAGAGCCTTGATATATCGCTGAGCACTGCGGAAATATCTACAATACTCCGCGAGACCGGTCGTCCGGTAGCCGCCCGCAGTACCATTGGGCCGGTGATTCAGCTTCGACAGGCACTCGACCGCGTAATCGAAGGCTTCCTTCCCTTTTCGACTTTAAAGGAAGTCGCAGGCAGCGTTTCCGGCGACAGTGTTCGCTATGCCACCACCTTGATGCGACCGCTGCAGTTGGCCGAGGCCGATTCGACCATGCTTCCGCCATTGGTACAGCTGTCGTTTGCCTTCAGTGGCAACGGTGCAGGCAAGGTATATTATACCTCGAATCTCGACCCCGAGCATCCATGGATTGCCGATATTACCGTGGCCGAGAATAATGGCAAGATAGTCATCACCCAGCAGGATGCAGCAAAAAAAACGGGTTCAGACTCCGAAAGCGAGTCGTTTGAGCCTGCGGTATTTACTGTCGCTGCAGACAGCAGGGGTAAAAGTATCATAGAGAGTATAGTTTCAGAATCGATACCGGCAACATATACACCTTATATCAAGAAAGCATAATCGAGGGAATAGGATAAAAATAAGAGAAAATGGAGAATAAGAAAGGATTGTCAATAGCAGTTATGCTGAGCGTAGTCGGCCTTCTCGGTCTTGGCTTTGGTACTTGCATGGGCATGCTTCTCGACGGCAAGTCTATGGCGGCTGCACTTATCTTTGCCGCTTCAGTGGTAGTCGGCGGTGCTTTGGGCCTGTTCCTGGCAGTCAAAGCAAAGACTGTTGACAATGAATTTACAAAATGGAAGAAATACGAGTTTGTCGGTTTGGCCATATGTGTGGCTGTGATAGTTTTTGCAGCACAGCCTACGATTTATACCGGCAATTTTATCTTTGGCAACAGTAATCTTCGTCAGGCAGGCAACGACGATATATCGCTTGTCCGCGCCATGATAACCCGCTTTAAAGCCCAGGAATCTGATAGACTGAGTCTTACCCGCGAGGGGCTTGAAAACTATATTGCATTCAGGCCGTCGAATGTATCGCGAGGCCTCAGCCAGTATATACGTTTCGACGTGATGCACGGGCAGGCCGGAGTGCTCAACCGCTACATTCTCAATGACTATACAGCCGAAAAATCATTCCTTATCGAGCATGGCAGCCTGCAAGAGGACGTATTCGGTAAGTATGAAAATGAGCTTAATCGTATTTCCTCGTTGCTCAGCGGTTTCGATTTTGCCAAATTCAGCACAATGGCGTCGACCCTCACCGCGCTTTCAGATTCGGTAGGGGCAAACCTTACAGCACTGTCGCGTAATTTCAACTTCGGCAATATTACGGTCGACCATTACGGACAATATAGCATCACCCCATCAGAGAGCTACAATTACAGCGATAGGGCACTGAATTTCGGCAATGAATATGCCGCTATGTTCTCACCCCGGGCATCATCACTGAGCCTTTTCGTTGTTTTCGCATTGCTTTTTATTCTCGACTATTTACTCGAATTCCGTAGTCTCCGTGTACCTGCGGGTTCAGGCCCAAAGATTTCAGATAAAGACGGAATACCACTTTAGAGATACCACTATGCCAATCAATGACCATATAGAGCGCTGGGCGCTCAACCAGGGAGCCGATCGTCTTGCGCTGGCTGTAATCAACGGTCAGATAACACTCGACGACCTCGGCGAAATCGCACGCCGCAAACCGGTCTTTGCCTCGAAGTTTGCCCTTGTGCAGCAGCAACTCGAGACAATGCCCAACCCAAAGGAAAAAGAAGAGTATGATGTGATTGTCGCACAGTACGGTGTAGACAACTCTTCGGAAGAAATCTTCAATAAAATGTCGGTATATGTGAGTCGGTGGAACGGTAATACTGCCGCAGCCGACCGTGTGTCCGAGGTAAAGGGGTGGATGTCGATAATAAAGGAGATGAACGACTACCAGCGCCTGGCGGCACGTGTACCGGCAGACCTGAGTGCTTATGAAGCAAGCGGCAAAGTTCCCTCGGTAGAGGTAGAGCAGGCGCTCAAGATGTATCTTGCGCAGTGGAACGGTGGAGGCATCGCAAGCGACGAACACCTCAACAAGGTCGAGGACTGGAGTCGCCGCGTTGTGACTATTCGCAAACAGAAGGTCGAAAACGACTGGAATGCCATCTTTGATGCCGACGGCAAACTAATCAGCATCGACCTCCTCAAAGAGTTCGCCCAACTGTACTCAAGCGCTACTGATTACAGCAGCCGTATCGACGACCTGTATTGGGAGTGGGCGATGTCGCAGAGCGATGTGCTATCTGCCGCCGCAGATTACAACGGCTATTACAATGGTATGGGCAAACATTCACCAGAGGTGGCTGGTTTGCAATCTTTGTACCGGGAATGGCAGGCGATAGACAATACCGATATTTTCGAAGTTATAAAATATATCGAGGATCATCCCGACACACCCTTTAAGAGCGAGGCTAACAGGCTGATGCAGTTGCTCAAGACAGCCGAACTCGAGCGTATGCGCCGTGAGCCGAGCGTGTACTCCGATGCCAAATTCCGCCGATTGAGTACTTCGGGCGCGTGTTCGAAAGAAGAACTTGTCGATGCTGTTGGAGGAAGCGAGGAAGTATACGACCGTATCATGAATCTTGAGAGCACCCGGCGTGATTGTCTGCGACGTATTCCCGATCCTATAGAGCAGACATTCGAATACGGAGGCCAGGGTAAAACCGACATTGTATTTTTCGGTATGCCCTCGAGCGGTAAGACTTGCGTGCTCACCGGACTCTTTGCCAGCGAGCGCCTTACCCCCGACCCCTCGGATTGGAATGGCCGCTATGCAACGGCTCTGCAAAGCTATGGCGAGGCGATGATTGCACCTCCTCGTACACAGACTCGGTTTGTTGCAGTGGTAAACTGCGAGATTTACAAAAAGAATAAGGACAAGCAGCTGAAGGTGCCCTTTAACCTTGTGGATATGGCCGGCGAGGATTTCCAGAACCAGATTGTACAGATCGATGACCTCGGCAGCGCAAACATATCGTTTGATTCCATGGGTCAGGGCGCACCCGAGATTCTTGCCAACGATCACGATAAGGTATTCTTTGTACTTATCGACCCGACAGCCGTAGGTAGCCGCGATGTGATACAGAAGGATGCTATCCGCACACTTGTTGGCTTGTTCGAGAATCCGGCGAACAGGTCGATAATGAGGCGCGTGCGCGGCCTGCATTTCATTGTAACCAAGGCTGATACACTCACCGGTCCCCGCCTCGACAGCGCACGCAAGTCTGTGTGCAAGATTCTCAACGAAGCATCACGCACCAAACTTGTCAACTTTTGTCGTGAGTTGGGTATAAATTCGTCGAAAGAAGTCGAACTCGACGGACACCCGAGAGTGTTTTGCTTTAGCCTCGGCACATTCCACCCCGGAAATATATATTCCGGCTCGCAATGCGATTCCGAGACAATTCTCAATGTGATAAGTGATTACGTTGTTGCCGAAAGATACGATTCGGTAGGCCGCAAGGTACGTAGATTTTTTACCCAACCTTTATTGTAACTTTTATGGAAAAGACAATCGGACTGCAATTTGCAGGTTGTGCAGAAACGGGCTTTGACTCACTGCTCAGCATTAATTGGACGGGTAGGAATCTGTCCGACTTCATGCCCCGCGAAGAATATTATGCCGACCCGGTGGCATATTTTGCCAGAATCGACAGTGAGTATCAGACTTATGAGGCAGTTATATGCAAATTCGAGGGTCTCGACCTTCGTCATTCGGCTTTCCAGATAGCGATACGCATACCGGTAGGTTACCGCATCGCCGAGGCGGCTACAGGCAAGATTGTTAGCCCTGCCGCAGTGCTTCGCCCGATACTCACAAAGGTGATGTCCGAGCATCTGAAGTCGTTTGAGAACACTTACGAATATCGAGGTCGCCAAATTCCGACATTTGTACCGGCAGATTATTCATCGATGCTCGACCGCTACCGGCTCGAACCTCAGTGGGGCCCTATGGTCGATATGAACGGCACAAGGCCGGTCTACATCAATGGCTTGGGCAACGAGGATATTGATGTCAAGATGTTGGCTATACCTTATATAGCAAGGCTTGCCCAGGCATCGACGGTTGAAATAGGAGGATTCAGTTCGTCTGTGGCAACAACGGCGCTGACCGACGACGAACTTCATCCTGAAGCCGAGATACAGGTGCGCGTCTGCCACAAGACCGGCAATATCGACAACCGTGTGCTCACCGCAACCCCGATGCATCTGCATTCAGAAAACTTTGGCTACAGCACCGAGATATATAATAATGTAGGTATAGTATTACAACGAGATACTTTGCTCGCCCAGTTCAGAAAGGGTAATTATACATCTAAGGGTGACGGATATAAGGTGGAGCAGTTCCCTTCGAAGGGTATTGTATCGGTTCAGTTCTGCCCTCAGTTGCGCCGCAAGGCATACGAGATACAGCTCAAGGGTAACGGCGTTGCCGACCGTCAGAACGAAATATTCGAGCAGTTGCTATATAATGCCAATAAGATAAACAACCGAAAGGTGGCTTTCGAAGGCGAGTCGATTGTGCAGTTCGAGAGCATGAGCGCCGAACAGCTGTGCAATTGCTTCTCGCTGACACGTCTGGCAAAGTTCAAAATCGATAAAGTGCGCCGCGACGGTAATGTAATTTCTATTACCCTCGAAGCTAAGGAAGAACCCAAGCCTATAATGGCGAGCGAGAACATGGCGCCGGCGATGCGTAAATCGTCGACGAACCAGAAAACACTTTTGATAAGGTATCAGGCCGGGGCGAAATTGGCAAACAGGGTCGATGTAGTACTGACCCAGTACCTTTCGCCCGAGGTGGAAAGTGTCTCGGTATTCCGCAAGGCCGAAGTCCTCGTAGATGAAAGTGGTCGTTACTCGGTGGTTACGTTTGCCGAGCTTGCCGGGAATCCTCGCATCGAGGTTCGTATAGGCCGTCCGTCATTATATAAAGGCGAGCCTCGCCAAGGCGATGACAAATATGATTATGTAGTAGATATGTGTGCAGCCAAGGGTGCCGTGTCGCGCTATTTCAGCATATTCAAATGGCGTGAAATGGACGGTAACTGGCCTATATGGCGCGATGTCACCATTGCCGCGGCAGCAATCCTTCTTGCACTCCTATGCTATTTCGCGGGTGTATTCACCAGCGGTATGGGTGTCTTGAACGAAATCCGCGATACATTTGTGAAGCCTGAGCCTGTGGAAATCGTTGCTCCGGAGGAAAAGGTGCCTGTCAAGGAAGCACCCATTGAGGTCAAGGTACAGCCTGTGGATTCTGTTGAAACTGAGAAGGCCGAGAACGATTCGATCGATACCATAAAGCCTGCCGGTGATGAGGATAATTAAACTGTTATTGTTCGCCCTGGTTGTGTCGGCTGTTTTTGTCGGCGCTTACTGGCTGATTGTCAGGCCGTCGTCGGATGGCGATGATGCCTACGACAGTGGCGGATTGCGGCGTATGTGTATAGAGCGCATTCATGCCTATGGCGACAGTATATCGCAGTATGGCTGGAACGATGATTATCTCACGGCAGCGCATGTGCTGATCAGCGGACATCGCAACGATTTGTCGCAAAGTGAAATACAGCAGCTCGACAATACATTGCAGAGTGTATTTCTCGCACAAGTCGATTCGTTGATATGCAGCTGCTACGGCAGTGGCATGACTGACGGACATATACGCAGCGGCTCGATACTCGACAAGGCTTACAATGGACTTGACAAACTTGCGTCGGATTATCCGTCAATTCGTAGCTCGCAGCGCTGGGCTTCGCTGTCGAAACTTAGAAAACTCCACAAGGAGATTTATAATTTTGGACAGCGCAGTTTTTCGCATCCGGCAAGGAGCAACCTGAGGTTGCAATGGCAAGGAGACGTGGCGGTGATACGCATGGGTGAAGTGTTGGATTACTCATCGTATATGCGCACGATGCGTTCGATGCGGTCGGATCTTGAGACCCGTTGCGCCGAAATAGAGGAACTACGTACTTCGCCGTGGACATCTGTAGCACTCGACAAGGGCAGGGTAGAGAGCAAGCTTGCGCGAGAGCGGACTGCCTATATCGACCGCGAGCGCCGTGCCGTAGAGGCTTTTGCCTCGAGAATTGTGCCCCAGATTCACGATCATTTCAAAGGCCGTACGGGTTTTTCGTCTGAAAATGCGAAGGCGTTGAATGCCCGGCTTGGCAGCATTGAGACCGAGCTAAATAGAAAAGGTATCATGGTGTCGGGCTTTGGAAAAGTAAAAAGTCAGATTTCACGTATATATATTGACCAAATATAAAATCACTATATGCCGAAGTTAAAAGAAGTATTGAGCACCGAGGTGCACTGGCAGGTTGCCGACTGGCATACCCGCGACCAGGCAAATATCCGCATACGCCAGCTCATGGGTGATGATGCGCGGTATTTTGCGCCGGTATATGTGACACACTCC
This sequence comes from Bacteroidales bacterium M2, assembly GCA_001689415.1. Classification (GTDB taxonomy): domain Bacteria; phylum Bacteroidota; class Bacteroidia; order Bacteroidales; family Muribaculaceae; genus CAG-873. The sequence goes on from LUJM01000022.1 coordinate 56,756, forward strand.
GGGTATTATTGGTCAGATGCCGAGCCTGCAGGCTGGTCGCTTCTTTCGGATGCGTCGCCCGAAGATTCGCGGGCAGTGCGTGCTTTTATCGAAGGGTTAAGAGCCAAGGCGTTGGCTAAATATCCTAACCAGCAGCAACGCATAGACCAGATATTTACCCGGCCAAATGATGATTTTGTATTCATTCGCAAGCTTGCGGACGGTAGTTTGGATGTGCGCCTCACCGGCTGGGGGTTTGCCAATTTTCACAGGGCCTACGGCGGCAGTATCATTGATGCACCGGCCGACGACAGCCTGCGGCAGGTGAAGGTTTGCTTTAGCATAGATGGCCGCAGGTTGCCCGACAGAGAGTTTGACCTGTGGCGCTCGACATCGTGGGCACATATGAAGACTGATAGCGAGGGGTATTTCGACCTCGGGTCTCTCGGCCCCGGCGCGAGGGTTCAGGTGCGCGACAAAGCGACCGGAAAGGAAAGAATCGAGACTGTTGCCGATGATACTTCGGTGATAGATGTTGATGTTACCGAATATCTGACCGTGCGAGTGAGTGCCCGCCACGATAATGTGCCTGTGGGCGGTGAGGGTGTGAAGATTGTATATGGGTGCCACGAAAATGAGCTTTTGCTCAACCAGGGCGTTGGCGAGTGCCGTTTGCCTTGGCTCGAAGGTGTAGAATGCAATGTGTCGCTGAGGGGGCAGATGCAGGCCAGACCATTGGATAAGGATATTGTAAATGTCTTTAACTTTGAGTTTGTTACGCCTGTAACGCCTCGTACGCCGGTGACAGTGCGCGTACATGCCGACGGAGCACCTGTGGTAAATGAGCCTGTGACAATAGTTTACCGTGATAATGTATTGCAGATGAATACAGACGGTAACGGCGAGGCTAAAACCGAGTTCGATACTCCCGATGACAGTGAAGGCCTTCGTCAGGTGGTTGCGACCGTTCGCGACCGACAGTCGGGTTGTGAACTCGGCTCGGAGCCTATCGTGATTAACTTCGATTTCGATACTCCGGTGCGCGAGGAGTTTGAGGCTACTATCCTTATTATAGATATGGATAATAAAGCCGTGGGCGGTTATCCTGTTAAGGTAAATATAGGAGACGGTTCGGCTGACTACATTAGCGATGCTAATGGCCGCGTGGCTCTCGGCAGGGTGTTTGCCGGTGATACTATGGTGGTTTACGACGGTCATAACACGGCTTTCTCGCGGACTTATACCTTGAATTCGCGTCAGCCTCAGTATGTTTTCCAGTTGCCCTATGCCACCTGTCCGATCGACGGAGACTGCACGCTTAGGGTGATAGAAATGAACGGACAGCCGGCCGCTGGCGTGACTTGCATCCTTTCGCAGGATGGCAAGCGGATGTTGAGTCATCTCGACAATAATGGCGAGACGGTGTTTTCTTCTTCGGATTTTGAAGTTGGCAAGGATGTGGGAGTGTCGCTTTATAGCGAGCGTCGCACATTTCCGCAGCTCTCATTCCGCCTCGAAGCCGAAGAGAAAGAGTACGAGCTTGTAGAAGTCAAGGGTCCTTATCCATGGTGGAAGGTTCTGCTTGAGATTCTTGCAGCCTTAGCAGCCGTGTTTGCATTATTCGGTGTCTCGGTTTGTTGGTATGCACTATTAAAAGAACTACCTTTATTTTTTGCCTGATATTATGTTTGCAGATAGTCTGGAATTATACCTTTGGATATTTTTTGCCAATATTGTAGCCTTTGCGCTTTTTGGTTATGATAAGCATCAGGCGCATTATCACTTGTGGCGAATCCCCGAGATTGTACTTATACTTTCCAGTGTGCCGCTGAGTGCGTTTGGTTCGCTATGCGGAATGATAGTTTTCAATCACAAGACTCGCAAGAGCCTGTTCATGATAGCTGTTCCTCTGCTTGTGTTCGTGCAGGTGCTCGGTATGGCATATTATTTCAAACATTATTAGAATACGGTGCTTATGAATGGAAATAAGGGAGCGTTGCGCGGTATACTTGTCGGTGTTTATGTTTTGCTGATTGCTCTTCTTATGTTGAGCAATTGCCGTGGATGTGATCGACAAGAAGCGATGCAAGAAGTTGTTGAAGATCCGGCAGCCGAAGAACGTGCCGAGCAGGTTGGAAATGACGGTGAGATAAAAGTGACGGCATTGTGGGATTTTCCCGGTGATGTCGATTTGCATGTAACCGAACCCGACGGTACAGAACTTTGGTTCCGCAATATGAAACATCGCCGTACCGGTGGCGAACTTGATGTTGATAATATACCGGGAGGTCGAGGTTCTGCCGAGAATATTTATTGGACTTCTCCGCTGCACGGGCAATATAAGGTGGAGGTGGTGATGTATAATATATCTTCCGAAGCTCCAAATGGCGGTGTTGTGAAGGTTGTGGTAAAAGTAAATGGACAAACGGAGACAATACCTGTTCGTCTATCGCGACAAAATCAGCGTGTGCTCGTAAAAAGATTTACATATTAGAGATCGGTTTTTGCTACAAGAATGGTTTTAGGGCCGATTTTTGACTAAATTACTGAGTATCAATTTAAAAGCCCCGAGAGTGTATTTGTCACCTCGGGGTTTATTTGTGAATGAAAGTTAAAATCATGCTGAAAAACACATTTTTTCGGCAAAATATTTGGAGGATTCAAAAAGAGGCAGTAACTTTGCACTCGCTTTCGGGGATGAGACTCCGGGACGGCTGAAAAGGCCGAGCGAAATACTAAAAGATGTTAAGAAATGAACAATTTCTTGGCGGAATGAAAAAGTTGTAGTAACTTTGCCGAGCTGTCCGCCACAAGCTGCAAAGCGGTGGCAAGCAAGCGAACATTGACAGTATGACAATAGATGAGAAGTAGTACAAGAGTGTAACGGAGCTTCCCGAGGGAAGCAAAAGTTCGACTCTGTCAAATTCCAAATATACAAGCAATAATCCGACCGGTCAGGGAATCGGCGCTTCGAATGGCGTTTTGTCACAGGCAAAACAACAACTACAAAGTCTTGCCTTTACTTTTTAGAAGAAAAAAGAACAAGATAAACAACAACGAAGAGTTTGATCCTGGCTCAGGATGAACGCTAGCCACAGGCTTAACACATGCAAGTCGCGGGGCAGCATGGATGTCCTTTCGGGGACATCTGATGGCG
>LUJM01000023.1 GCA_001689415.1 Bacteroidales bacterium M2
TATATCGGAGCCTCGGCCGATTCAGCTTCAAAAAAATGACGCTATTAACTGAATATCCCTAAGTTATCAAATTCATTTTCGGTCCAGCCCATAAAGACACTTTCCGATATATTATACATAAGGCTTGAATATTCTGATTGAAAATTATCTTTGATAAGCTTGACCAGTTTGTTGTAGTCCTCGATGTTATTTAAAAAATGCTGATCTAACGAACTCCCTAATCTTTCATTTGCAAATTGATCACCGTTTCTAAATAAGTAGAAGCCTATTATAAATTGGTATTGTTGAATATCAAAACTATCGGTTCTTGACACTGATCGTATATTTTTATCTATAATTGAATCTTGAAAAGCAGAAACTGACAAGGATAAATGGCGAAAACCTCTGGCAAGGCTATCACTCATTTTATCTTGCGCCTCGTACAACATCCTCCAGGCACTATCTGTGTAAGAATAGAAATATTTCCATTTCATGACTGCTCTCCGCATTTTACTTGTATCGTTGGATGACGCATGAGTACTTTCTGCAACGACCTGAGACGGTTCTATAATAGTCACAGTATCTATTTGGGGAGTCGATAAATTACTTCTTGTACGATTATCTTCTCCAACATGTTTGCAGCCTATCAAAAATAGGCCCAGAATAGCTATAAAATATACAAGTCCTTTCATGTAGTTTCTGTTTGGTTTGATTCAACTTCATTGTTTGGGGTTACTATCAACTCCGGCAGTTCGAAATGGTAAAGAATTTGATATTCTTCCCTATCCTAACCGGTCCATATCTCGTTGATACTTTTTATTTAATTCATAGATATTTACCAAGTTTTTAAGAATACTTATAAAATCGAAATAAGACATATCGTAGCGAATTCTTTTTTGCCCTATAAGTGATTCTCATATTTTTATAGCTCATCTTTATCGATTAAATATAGAATTGACAAACATATACTTAATGCCTGTTTCGTCAAATATACACACAGCGCCGACGGTTTCTGTCGGCGCTGTATGGGTTATTTATAAAGGCCGTAGTTGGGGTCGGACTTCATGTATTTTATGCGGGCATCGATCCATTTCTCGAGGGTGGCAAGGTTGGTGCGGAAGTCGAAAGACCCAACCACATTGTAGCGGCTGCCCTGGTCGCGGCGCGTTGGCCACAACAAGCCGTTTTCTTTAGCCGATGGCTCGATAAGGGTCGCATATTCTGCCATAAATGATTTGAGTTTTGGATATCCGACCTCGACAAAGGCGTCGAACTTGGCTTTGAAAGCAGCCCTGAATTCTTTATTCTGCATTATGTGTTTAAAGAATGTATAGCCCGAAGCCTTGCCGTCGATTACGATAAGAGGCTCGTTTGCCGGCGCTCCCTCTTTGCCGTTGAACGTGAACGCCCAGTCAAAATCCCATACCGGTCCGAAATGGTATACCTCGGCGGGGTCAAGCGACTTCTTGTGGATGTATACACTTTTGGGGTGATGTATCTCATGATTGCCGGTGAGACAGAACACAAGGAAGTAATTGGCTGCTGCATCGATATCGAGCACATCCGAGAGGCTTTCGGAAGGCGTACGCTTTATCACTGCATCAGCCATGACAGCAAAATCGGCCTTCCACTTGGCCAAATACTCAGCAGCATCAGTAATACCCGGCACCTCGGGGTCCTCGGCAAGTTCGGCCAAATCGGGGTCCTTAACCATCACAGGTATACTCTTGGCAACAGTCTTTTCATCCCAATTATAGCGGAATTTAAAGTCTTCGTCGTAGTTAGTGTCGAGTTCGAAAAGCATGCCGGTTGTTTCGTCGATATCCACGCTGCCGCCACCGATGCCGATTTTCTCAGTCATCACATACTGGCCCTTGTGAATGCCGTTGAGATACACATTTACCGGCACCATATGATTAGAATACGGTATTTCGAGATAGTTAGCAATCCACATGGCTATGCTGTTGCGCATCAGAGTGCAGTCGATATTATTTGCCAGCAGAGCGAATGTCTTTGCTTTGGGCAAGCCACAAACCGATTTCTTCTTGGCCATTTTAAACCGATAGGGCTTTTTGTCCATTTTCCAAGTCGAGTTGCCGCGCCCACGGAATTCTACCGTCTGCTCTTCGAGATCATCGTACATGCCATTGCCGTTCATATACAGTGTCGCAGCGCGAACATCGTCCTTAGCGCCCTGTAGCTCAGTCCATTCCGGATAATCAATAAGGTTCACATATATGTCGGGGATGCCGGTGGTGCGCACCACGCAACTGTCGACAGCCGACATAGGATATACGTGGTCCTTGCCGTCGGCAGTGGTAACGGTCATTTTATCGTTTGCAAACTTCATGCCGCTAATATCGGCCGATCGATGTGTGGCAAACTTACCATCGTTGCGGAATACGTGTATTTGCTCGTTTCCCTGAGCCATAAGCGGGCAGACAGCCAGCAGGGCTGTCGCGAGGCTTAGTAACTTTTTCATCGGCCAAGCAAGATTTTGACAGCATGACTGCCATAAGAAACAATATAGACACCGGCAGAGAGTGTTTCAGACGGCACAGTAAACACACCATCGGCAGCAACGCCCGAAAGGACGGCTGCACCGTCGGCAGCCGTGACAGCCACACGCTCGCACTTGGCAAGGTTGCGCAACACCAGGTTACCCCCCTCGCGCACAAGGACGGCACCGCCGTCGGCAACATCACTTACACCCGACCACACGGCATCATCGCCGACTTCTGCCGAGAACGTCCAGTGCCACACCTCGTCGCAAGGTATCGACACCCGGCCTTTGTCACACGAAAAAACAAGCATGCCGCCATCTACACCGGCCGTCATACCATCGCCAATATTGACGAATAACTTGGAGCCGTCGCGGCGCTCCACAGCCACGCTGCGATAGGCCGCCGATGCACTGAGGCCGGCAAAAAGCAACATGGCGAAAAGTATATGTAAACTATTTCTCACAAGTGATGAATTTAAGGTTTGCCCTGCAAATTTAGGAAAAAAAACGAATTATTCCAACCCAAAATGGGTTTTATGCCAATGTCGAATTTAATATACGCTTTAAGAACTTGATAGGACGCAATGTATATACACTGCATCCTATCCAAAGATATTATTCCTTGCTAGTTTATATCACTTAAAATTCTCGCACATCGTCGGCATAACCACTTAAATCTTCGAGCTTTACAAGCGACCACCTTCCTTCTGCATCTTTTTTATAAGTAGCCTTTGTCTGGTAACTCGGCTCCTTTCGTGTGGGCCCGAAGAGAGCCTCTCCATACGGTGTCATATCGTAATAGTATTGCAAATAGAATTCGGCACAATCACCGTTCTCCCATACTTTTTTAGCCCCTGTATACACACGCTGCATCAGTTTTACAGTAACAGCATCACCCGTGTTTGCATTGAGCGCACCACACTCAAGCCGCATTCCGGCTTCCGGATCCTCCCACTCTATTATGTATTTTTCACCTTCATCGGTTAGTTTCACGTCGCTGCGTCTGAAGCCATAAACATCCGGGTCTCCATCGGCATAAGAGACAGTCATCAAACCTTTTTTGGCAAAGGCATCATAGCAGTACACACACCCTGCGCATGCTCCGCTAAAGCGATGCTGCAATGCCATCATGTATTTGTTGCCGAGCAGGTTTATAACATTCCCCTCCACATCCTTAAGGTTAAGCGAGATGAATCTCCTAGGACTGAAATGGTGCATTTGCTCTGCTGTCTCATCGCGCTGGGTAACTTGCACACCGTCGACAATGTAAGTCGATTCAGGCGTGGCAGCCATTACCTGGTTTACGCGCAAGAGCGTACATTCGGTCGTAGCGAAGTTTTCAGTTCCTTCCGCAATTTTAAGTGCTTTGGAGTCTGAAAGGCCACTTGAGCATCCGTATAGTCCCAAGAGAAGTACCATGATAATATATTTACGCATAATGTCAGCTTATTTCTTTGTGATTATTTCTGTGTCCCTATCAATACAATACTTATAATCCGGACCTACGTTAAGCCCCTCAATCTTTTGTTCAGGTGAAAGTATTACCTTCTTCACACCTTTACAACGCACCAACTCCAGATTCTTAAGCGTCGACAAATCCAGTTCTCCCACTTTTGTATTACTGCAGAACAACTTCTCGAGCCTGGGATATTTCGACAGGTCGAGGTCTTTTATATAAGTATCATCCACTATAAGAGTCGTAAGAGAGGGACATTCACCGGTGGAGAAGTCGTAAACAGGAGATTCCGACACTACCAACATCCGGAGAAAAGGCATATCCGGCAGATTCACGGCATTGAGTGCCCTGGCACTTGCTAGAGAAAGGCATTGGATTTTCTGAGGTACACTAATAGATTTGAGCTTGTCGATATTCTTCATACGACACTCTTTCAACATTTCGTTTTCCGACAAGTCCAGCGAATGCATTTCACACCCGTTGCCGTCAAATGTTTCAAGAGCTGCCAGATATTCAATTCCATTGTAATCTTCGCCTACTCTCGAGCCAAAGTTTACTTCCTTTATGTGCTCTACCTCGTCGGGACTCAGCTTTCCATCAGCGTTGGCATCAAACTCTTGCGCCAACATCTTTCGCATCTCGAGATTGTTGATTTTTGGGAGAATGTCGGAAGGCAGCGAACCCGAGCACCCGGTAGTCGCGAGTACAAGTGCAAGGAGGGTTTGCCATCCCACCCCCCGAAAGTTTGTGATTTTCATGAGTGATTTGATTGTTTAGTTTGCCTCTCGCCAATCCTCGAGAAGAGAGCGTATGCACAAAAAAAGGTGTGAGGATTGTATCTCGTTCCTATCCTGCGTTCGGGTCTTGGCGTACCTCTAAGTTGGATAAGAACAACAGCCCCACACCGATTGAGCTTATTACGTATGAAGCCCAAGCCGATGCAGGGCCTCGGTAAAAGCAACCGATGTAGATGCTACCGTCCATATTATTTTCAACTTAGATGCAAACCGCCAAGTTTGAACGCAGAAAATAAGATGTCAATAACACCTAATAAATAAAACGTCCGGGCTATGCCGGTACGGCGCGAAGCTGTCTCTACAATCTTCCACCGTTTTGCAAAGGTATGATTTTAAATCGACACCACAAAATAATTTTCTCTGACTCAGGCAAGACAGCATAATTTATCAAAAAGCATTGGACATTGAATGTTAAAAACATGTTTTAGGACATATATACTTGTTTGATTACAATAATTTTTATTAATTTTGATGATTATTTATAATTAAAAGCTAATCAACAATTAAAACCTAAAATAAAACTTGATGAAAACAAGACTGTTTTTACTACTATGCCTTGCGACATTGATACCGGCGCTCGGAGCGTCGGCGGCAACGCTGCTCGGTGTCGTGGTCAACGGAGACAACGGCAGCCCCATTTGTGGAGCATCTGTAATGCTACGAGAGCATAACGTGCAGGCTGTCACCGACTTCAACGGCCAATTCCGTCTAAATGCACCAGACGGCGTCAATGATTATATCGTAGTTATGTGCGCCGGTTACGATAGCTTCAGCATCGAGGTTGTCAACGCCGGACCCACCGTAAACCTCGGCGAGATTCGCCTGAACCCGGCCAATACAAATGCCGACTACTACGGCGACCTCGAAGACCTTATTTTCGATGAGACCGCCCTTGAGAACGACGAAGGCGGCTCGCAGGGTGTTGCTGCCCTCACAGGTGCAAACGACAATATCTACTACAACACCGCATCGTACAACTTCGGCCCGATGTACTTCCGCTTCCGCGGCATGGACAACCAGTACCAGAGCGTGTATATCAACGGTGTGAGGATGAACGACCTCGTTCGTGGCTCGTTTAGCTTCTCTACCCTGTTGGGTATGACAAGCCGCGCATTCCGCAACAAGACCACCAGCGTGGGTATGGAAGCAAGCAACTACGCTTTCGGCGACATTGCCGGCAGCGTCAACTACAACACCACCACCGACCTCTATGCCCCCGGCTTCAACGGTTCGCTGGCCTTTACCAACTCCAACTACATGATGCGAGCCATGGCCACCTACTCTACCGGCCTCAACCGCAACGGCTGGGCTCTCACAGCGAGTGCTATTGGCCGATATGCAAACGAGGGCGTTATGGAAGGTACATTCTATAACTCAGGCGGTCTGTTCCTGTCGCTGCAGAAAGTAATCAACAGCGAGAACTCACTCGTACTTACTGCTTTCGGCGGCCCCACACAGCGTGCCACCGGCCGTCCGACCGTACAGGAAGCCTACGACCTTGCAGGCAGCAACCTCTACAACCCCGACTGGGGCTACCAGGAAGGCAAGAAACGCTCGAGCCGTATCACCGAGACTTTCGACCCCACAGCGATGCTCAACTGGCTGTTTAAGAAAGAAAACACCACCCTCAATACATCGCTCACCTTCCGCTCGGTATACTACAACCGCACAGCACTCAACTACTACAAGGCTGTCGATCCCAATCCTACATACTACAAGTACCTGCCCTCGTACTTCATGAGCAACTCCGACCCCAACAAAAATAACCCCGAGGCTTATGAATACTACACAGACTTGTGGCTCAACGACGAATCTTTCCGTCAGATCAAATGGGATCAGCTCTACGAAGTCAACTACCTCAACAACGCCCAGAATATCAACTTGCCCGAAGATCAGAAGCAGGGTTCATCGTACATCATGGAGAACCGCACCAACCACCAGTTGGTAGGAATGTTCAACAGCTACGTCAACACCCGCCTCAATTCGTGGATGACCCTTCAGGGCGGTGTTTCGTTCAACTACACCAAGAGCTCGAACTACAAGACCGTTCGCGACCTTCTCGGCGGCGAATTCTGGCTCGATATCGACCCCTTCAGCGACCGCGAAATCTCGGTTAAACCCGACAACCTGCAGAACGACCTCGACAACCCCAACCGCCACGTGCGCAAGGGCGACCGCTTCGGCTACGACTACGACATCCACGCATGGCGTGCCGAGGCTTGGCTGCAGAATGTTATCAACCTCCCCAAATGGGATATCAACTACGCATTCCAGCTCAGCCACACCCAATACTACCGCGACGGCCATATGCGCAACGGTCGCGCTCCTCAAAACTCGCTGGGTAAGAGCCGCACCCTCAGCTTCGACAATGTAAACTTCAAAGCCGGAGCGATATACAAGCTCGACGGCCGCAACCAGTTTGCCGCACACGTAAGCTACGGCACCCGCGCCCCGCTATTCGACCAGGTATTCATCTCGCCCCGTATCAGCAACGAGATAGTTAGCAACGTAGAGAACGAACGCGACTTCTCGGGCGACCTCTCTTACATCTGGAACTACCGCCGCTTCCGTGGCTCGATCACCGGTTTCTACACCAACACCAGCAACGCTATCGAGCGCTCAGGATTCTACGACGACGACTACCAGACTTATTGCAACTACGTAATGACAGGCGTACGCCGTGTATACAAAGGTGTCGAACTTGGCATGGCCTATAAGATTACGCCCAGCGTAACAGCCACTTTCGCCGGTACTTACGCACGATTCCAGTACAAGAGCAACCCCGAAGGCACTCGCTCGTTCGAAAACGGTATGTACGCCGACACAACCCAGACAGTATACCTGAAGAACTACTACCTCGGTTCTACCCCTCAGTATGCCGCTAACATCGGTATCGACTGGGCAGCACCCAAAAACTGGTTCTTCAACATCAACGGTACATTCCAGGGCGACGCCTACGTGAACCTGTCGCCGCGTTACCACGAAGCCCTGCCCAAGCTCTACGAGCAGTTTGGCAGCTCGCTTCAGGAACTTGAGGCCAAAATCATCGAACTTTCGGCACAGGATAAAATCAAGAACGCCTTTACCCTCAATGCATCGATTGGCAAACTGATCTATATCAACCGCAAAGTCAGCCTCAATATCAACCTCAACGTAAACAACATCCTCAACAACCGCAACGTTGTAACCTACGCATACCAGCAGGGCCGACTCGACCTGAAGGAATATAACCGCGACAAGTATCCCAACCGCTATAACTACGCCCAGGGCATACGCGCTTACCTCAACATCGGCGTACGGTTCTAATTTCTAAATGGATTCAACAATGAATAAGACATTATTATATATAGCGGCGGCAATGCTCGGGGCGACAGCCTTTACCGCTTGCGACGACGACTTCGCTCGCCCGCCGATGATGCTTCCGGAGACTGTCGACGTAGAAGCAAACTATTCGATAACCCAGGTTAAAAACCGCTTTTGGGCCACCATGGGCACACCCACAGAAATCGGTGTAGATGCCGAAACAGGCGACTCTATGATTTTCAAGGGTCGTGTGTGCTCATCGGACGAATCGGGCAACATCTTCAAGAAAATCTACGTGCAATCGCACGACGAAAATGGCAACCAGATAGCTATGGCATTCTATGTCAATGCCAAAGACATGTACGCACAACTGCCTTTCGGACAAGAAGTAGTTGTATGGGGCACAGGCCTCACTATCGGCTCGGCATCGGGTGTTCTCGCTTTCGGTGACCCCGCCGACAAAGATTTCTATATGACCGAAGAGCGTTTTTACGCTCATATCGCACGCACAGGCATCGGCGTTCCCGACCCCTCGAAAGTCGATACCACCGCCACAACCCTCGCCCACATCAACGAAATCAAGGGTAATACCGACTCGCTCAAGGTATGGCAGTGCCGCCTGGTGCGCATCAACGATGTAAGCTGGGTTGAAGCAGGTCAGCCCTACTCCAACGAGCAGTATGGCACAAACCGCTACCTCACCGACGAGAACGGCAACCGCCTGATGGTGCGCAACAGTACATTTACCAACTACTCTACCGACCCCCTGCCTTACGGCAAAGGTAGCGTTGTTGGCATCCTCAGCCAGTTCAACGGCAATCTGCAGCTGACAATGATCGACCAGGAAGGCTGTATCGACTTCGACGGCGAAGCCCCCGAACCCGGTCCTGAAGTTGATCCCGCAGGTGATGGCACAGAAGCAAGCCCCTACAATGTGACCAAGGCTCTCGAGGTCGCCACCGCGCTCAAAGACGGCGAAGAAACAGCCGAAGTATTTGTGAATGGTGTAATTTCGGCTATCGGCGAAATCAGCACTTCTTTTGGCAATGGCACATACACCATTACCGACGAAGGCGGCTCTAAGATTATCGGTGTTTACCGTGGCTACTGGCTTGGTGGCGAGAAATTCACATCTGAAAACCAGCTTGCCTTAGGTGCAAAAGTGGTAGTCAAAGGCAAACTTGTCAACTACAAAGGCAACACCCCCCAGCTTGCACAGGGCAACCAGCTGGTAAGCTACAACGGCGAGACTGCCGGCGGCGAAACTCCGGCACCCTCCGAAGACCAGCTCTACAGCTTCCTCACCCCGAGCCTTACCGAAATGCCAGCCGACTGGACTATCGAAAACGTAAACCTCGGCACTGCCGAATACGTATGGTCGTGGAAGGTATATAACAACGCAGGCTACCTCAACGCCAGCGCATTTGTTGCCGGAGCTGCCATTGCCACCGAAGCATACGCAGTATCGCCCACTATCGACCTCACCGGCGTTACGGGCACTACAGCAACATTCGACCATGCAGCCAAATTCCAGACCACATTGCGCACAATGTGCGGACTCGTAGTTCGCGAAGAAGGTGCAAAAGACTGGACACCCATAGCAATTCCCACATGGCCTGAGGCCGGTTCTTGGACTTTCGTAAGCTCGGGCAGCATCAACCTCGGTGCTTACGACGGCAAAAAGATTCAGTTAGGCTTCAAATATGGTTCGAGCGCCGAAGGTGCCGACACCTGGGAAATCAAAAACCTCGCCATTAACGGCAAGAAGTAATCTACACTACTTATGAAAAAGTTCAATAAATATATCACAGGCATTGCCGCAGCTGCAGCACTGACCTTAGGATTCAGCTCCTGCCAGGACGATGTAGATGTCCCGGCACCGTCGGAGCCTGTTGTCGGTATCGAGGCCAACATGACTATCCTCGAACTCAAAAACCAATTTTGGAACGAGGCCAACAACTATGCCGACAGCATCTACGACCCCGAAGACGAGAACCACCGATTCATCATCAAGGGACGCGTGATTTCGTCGGACAAGGAAGGCAACATCTTTAAAAGCATTATAATTCAGGACGAAACTGCAGCCCTCGCCTTCTCGGTAGACTCCTACAACCTCTACCTCAACTACCGTCGCGGCCAGGAAATAGTCGTTGATGTAACGGGTATGACCATTGGCAAATACGCCGGACTGCAGCAAATGGGCCACAAGTCGTGGTATACCAACGGCAAAACCTGGCAGGTGAGCTTCATGGCTTTCCAGCAGTTCAAAGAGAAAGCCCTGCTCAACGGCATGCCCCAGCTCGACAAAATCGACACCCTTGTGGTAAACACATTCTCTGATATTCCCAATGATGCAGAAAGCCTGCGTAAATACCAGAGCCGCATCGTACGATTCAAGAACGTTTACTTTGCCGACGGCGGACAGAAAAACTTCTCGGTATACCACACCAAGCAGAACGAGGATCAGAACCGCACCCTTGTTGACCGCGAAGGCAACACCCGCATCGTACGTACGAGCGGATACGCCACATGGTGCGAACGCCGCCTGCCCGTAGGCAACATCGACCTGGTGGGTATCATGAGCTACTACAACGACTCTTGGCAGATCATGATGCTTGATTACGACGGCGTAATACCCGTTGGTGAAGTTCCCGGCACTAAGGAAAAACCCTACGACGTGCCCGGTGCAATCAAGGACATCCTCTCGGGTATCACTGCCAACGGCTGGGTTAAAGGCTATATCGTAGGTGCTGTTGCGCCCGAAGTAGAGAGTGTGACCGGCAACAATGATATTGAATGGACCGCTCCTACAGTCTTGACTTCGACCCTCGTTGTCGCTCCCGACCCCGACTGCAAGGAAATATCTCAGTGCCTTGTTGTTCAGCTGCCCGCAGAGAGCACATTCCGCGAAGTGGGCAACTTGCGCGACAACCCCGGCAACCTTGGCAAACAAATACTTGTAAAGGGTGACCTCGTAACATTCATGGGTACCCCCGGCATCACCGGCAACAGCGGCAAGCCCGACCAATTCGAAATCGAAGGCATCACCATCGATACCGGCGAAGTCGCACCCGGCAACGGCCAGGAAGCTACACCCTACAATGTGGCACAGGTTATCGGCAAGGGTGACGCCGTGAACGAAACCGGCATGTGGGTCAAGGGCTATATCGTTGGCTTTATCCCCACAGGCGGAGCATCGACTACCCTGCCCTACACCGAGTTTACAGCTACCGGCGCTGTCGCTTCGAACCTCGTGCTCGCGCCGACCGCCGATTGCACCGATGCATCGAAGTGCATACCTGTGCAGCTCGTTAGCGGTGGCGAAGTTCGCAAAGCCCTCAACCTCGTTGATCATCCCGACAACCTCGGCAAGCTCGTTTCAATCAAGGGCGACCTGATCAAATACTGTGGCGCCCCCGGTGTCAAGAATCCCTCAGCCTACACAATCGTGGGTGGCGGAGACACCCCTGTCACTCCTCCTGCAAGCGGAGCAACCCCCAGCGGCGACGGTACACAGGCCAGCCCCTACAATGTGGCCAAGGCTCTCGAAGTCACCAACGCACTTCCTGCCGACCAGGAAAGCGAAGAGGTTTATGTAACCGGCGTGATATCGAAAATAAAAGAGATCGATACAAGCACATACGGCAACGCATCATACTACATCGTTGATGAAGGTTATACAACTGAGTTCTATGTCTTCCGCGGCTACTGGCTCAATGGCGAAAAGTTCACATCTGCCGACCAACTCAAAGCCGGTGCGAAAGTAACTATCAAAGGCAAGCTCATCAACTATATGGGCAATACTCCCGAATTTGCACAGCGCAACCAGATCGTTAGCTACGACGGAGAAACCGGCGGTGGCACAGAACCCGATCCCGGCCCCGGCGGTGGTGACGAACCCGAACCGGAACCCGGAGTACCCGGCGAAGCTATCAACATCGACCTGACACCCTTCAAAGGCCCGGCGGCTAAAAACGGCTTCGAAGTGATAACTCCGGTAACCGAAAACGGCTACACATTTACTGTAGACAAATCGACCGGTGCCACAGTTCCCGGCTACTACGAGTACAACGGTGAGGGCACAATCCGACTCTATGCAAACAACACCCTTAATATCAAGGGC
This sequence comes from Bacteroidales bacterium M2, assembly GCA_001689415.1. Taxonomy (GTDB): domain Bacteria; phylum Bacteroidota; class Bacteroidia; order Bacteroidales; family Muribaculaceae; genus CAG-873. The sequence goes on from LUJM01000023.1 coordinate 12,162, forward strand.
GGCGCGATAGCAAAAATTGTATTCTCAATCAATACCGCTACCGGCAGCAAACGCTACGCCATACTCAACCCCAGCACCGGCTCTGTGGGCGAACAGGCTTCAGGCGACACCTCTATCTCATGGACAGGCAACGCAACAGACATCACCTTTACTGTTGGTGCAACCTCAATTGGAACAGAGGCAGGCAAACCCGGTCAGGTACACATCAACAAAATCGAAATCTATCCTGCCAAATAAACGGCAGTCATGACTCTGACACCCGGCCCTCGCACGGCCGGGTGTCTTTTTTTTACCTCGATGCAACAATAGCACTAATGCCGACGTTTATAAAAAAACTAACATCACAACTAATGAAACACATCACCCTACTGCTGGCATTGCTATGCCTCACACTGAGCTCATTTGCAATCGAACCTCAGACCTATGAATTTGCCGTTGTCGACGGCGACACACTGCGAATGGATGTATATATGCCTACCGACTCGGCTACAAATCGACCGGCAGTATTATTCGCTTTCGGAGGTGCATTTCGTGGTGGCACACGCAAAGACTTGCACTACACCGGCTACTTCAATTTCTTAGCAGAGAACGGCATTGTCGCCATTTCCACCGACTACCGCCCCACGCTTGAAAAGAATCCCGAATTGCTCAAAAGTGCAGAGGGCGTTGCTCAGGCTTTCACAATGGCCATATCCGATGCAGTCTCGGATTTCTTTACCGCAACGTACTATGTGATTCAAAATGCCGAAAAATTAGGCATCGACCCCGGCAAAATCTTTGCGTCGGGCTCAAGTGCCGGAGCTATCACAGCTCTCCAGGCCGAGTATGCACTTTGCAATGGCAGTACGGCAATATTCCCGGCCGGGTTCAACTATGCAGGCGTTATAAGCTTTGCCGGTGCAATTTTCACCCCCGGCACTCTCACATGGACAGGCAAACCGTGCCCTATGCAGCTATACCATGGCGACTACGACCACAATGTACCCTTTGCATCACTCAACGCCGGACCGGTTTCGCTAAATGGATCTGAGGCTATTGCAAAATCGCTGGCAGAAATGGCAGTGCCTTGCGAATTTTTCGCTTTTGCCGGTGTCGACCACCGCATCTGCATCAGCCCTATGAAAGATAATCTCTACGACATCCTCGGCTTTATCAAGCGCGTCGACGCCGGAAAAGAATTCATGAGCGTCAATGCTGTTGTAAGCATGCCGGGTGTACCGGTAGCCCCTGTCTACAAAATCACTATGGAAGATCTAATAAAGGCTAATCTCTGAACTACAGAAGTTCGAGACGTATAAACCTTTTAGTTCCCGGGCCGACGGCAAATGCAGCACTATTGCGCAAGCCGACGGCCCAAACTATTTCGCCGTCACGAGTCAATAGCCAGGTGTCGCGCTTCTGCCCGGCGCTGTACTTGGCGTTGTTGAACAGGTCGCTTATCAATTTGCTTTTAGAGCTTCCAAAAGGCACCATACGGTCGCCACGCCGATACCGCCGCAATTTCCACCGGGCATCGCCCTCCAGGGCCGAGATATCGAAATACGCCACCTTTGCACCAAGCCTCTCGGGATGAAACGCCGACACGTCTGATATGCCCACCTTGATATGCACCGGGCTAAGAATATCGTGGCGCGGATTCACCTCATAACTTACAGAATCAGCAGCTCGACTGCGGGATAAATCTGTAACAGTAAGTATACCTCGATCGATTTCGGCCATACATGAGCCGTCGGTAGAATAAAAACTCTTGCCCGACGAAGATGCCGCGGCAAGCATGTCGCACACCTGCGTATAATTGAAATTGCGAGGTTTGAGGTATTCAAACAATACCGTATCGCTGTAATCAGTAGCTGCAAGGTCTTTTAGATTGATTCCATGGTCGGTCACAAATGGCCTGATTCTCTCAGCCACAGCCTCGCGATATATCAGCTCCATTCGCTCGAGGTTGCCCATGGTACGCAATATGGCATCGGTTGCACCGGGAAATTGTTCTTCGATCAAAGGGAAAATATTATTCCTAAGCCTGTTGCGGCGGTGCGCGTCAGATGCATTACTGCTATCATTTACAAAATCAAGTCCGCATGCGGCAAGATAGTCTTCAAGTTCTTGTCGCGAAAAAGGCAACAGCGGACGCACCACAGTACCCGACCGCGGACGCATCGACGTAAGCCCGGCAATACCGGTGCCACGCAAGAGATTTAACATAAAAGTCTCGGCCCGGTCCTCGCGGTGATGTCCTACGGCTGTAGCCTGCGCTCCGTCGCGGTCAAGCAATTCCTCAAACCACGCATACCTGAGACTTCGGCATGCCATTTCCACCGATTCACCGGTCTCCCTCATCCGCGCAGGCACGTCGAAATCACGTATATACAAGTCCACCCCTAATTTATCGGCTACGGCAGCGGCATGTCGCATGTCGCGCATCGATTCATCGCCACGCAGGTGGAAATTGCAGTGTGCAGCCCTGCAATCAAATCCCAGATTCGAAAGCACAGCAAGCAAGGCCACGGAATCTGCCCCGCCACTGAGAGCAACAACTACCGGAGCTGATTTGTGGAGCAATGATTCGCGGGCGATATAATCCCTTACCAGCTTTTCGAAAGTCTTCATAAATATTATAGGATTAATGTTTGCAAGAATTATCAGAGATAGGTGAAAGTGGTCGCGGCATGCCGCAACCCAATGCTGTTAACTTAAGACGAAAGAGTGTCAGCGATAGGAGCTTGNNGGCTCTCCGAGACAAGCCTCAGCCAGTATCGCTAATATTTTGAGTACCAACGCCTAATCGAGGCTTGTCTCGGAGAGCCAAGCTCCTATCGTTGCTGCCCTTTTGAATAATCAACCCTCAAATTAATAGCATTTTGCCGCGACCCTACGAGAGAGCGTGCTTTGAAATTACTCAAAAAAAATCGTCGCCGTTTTGGCTACACTTGCTATTAAACAAAAAGACATAAGTTATATAAAGAACATCAAAATATCTTTATGTAACTTATGTCTTTTATTCTTTATGTATATTTTCTACGCGGTATCTTATCTATCAGTCGATAATATCGAATCCGGTATATTTGCGCAGGCACTCGGGCACTACGATACCTTCGGGTGTCTGGTTGTTTTCGAGCAATGCAGCCACAATACGGGGCAATGCGAGAGCCGAACCGTTGAGAGTATGGCAGAGATGAGTCTTCTTGTCATCGCCACGGTAACGGCATTTGAGACGGTTGGCCTGATATGTTTCGAAGTTAGATACCGACGAAACCTCGAGCCAGCGTTTCTGAGCAGCCGACCATACTTCGAAGTCGAAAGTGATAGCCGAGGTAAAGCTCATGTCGCCACCGCAGAGACGAAGTATATGCCAAGGAAGTCCGAGCTTTTCGAGTAGGCCTTGTACGTGGTCCTTCATCTCCTCGAGCGCTGCATAGCTGTTTTCGGGTTTCTCGATGCGTACGATTTCTACCTTGTCGAACTGGTGCAGGCGGTTGAGACCGCGAACATCCTTGCCATAGCTGCCGGCCTCGCGACGGAAACATGCCGAGTAAGCGCAGTTTTTAATAGGCAACTGGTCGCCGGAGATAATAACATCGCGGTAAAGGTTGGTCACAGGCACCTCGGCTGTGGGGATAAGGTATAGCTTGTCGAGGTTGACAAGATACATCTGGCCTTCCTTATCGGGCAGCTGACCTGTTCCGTAGCCCGAAGCCTCGTTTACCACATAGGGAGGCTGGATTTCGGTATAACCCGATTTTCCGGCTTCGTCGAGGAAGAACTGTATGAGGGCACGCTGCAGGCGGGCACCTTTGCCGATATACACAGGGAAACCGGCACCGGTGATTTTGACACCGAGGTCGAAGTCGATAAGGTTGTATTTCTTGGCAAGATCCCAGTGAGGCAGTGCGTCTTCGGGAAGTTCGGGCATATTTCCACCGGTCTTCTCCACCACATTATCGGCAGCAGTGCGGCCTTCGGGAACACCCTCGTAGGGGATATTGGGGATATTGAGAAGTTCGGTCTCGATTTCGGCCTGGGTGCGGGCGAGTTCTTCGGCAAAAGCTTTCTGCTCTTCCTTGAGAAGGGCAACGCCTTCTTTGGCCTTTTCAGCATCGTCCTTGCGACCCTCTTTCATAGCCTTGCCGATAGTGGCAGCCATGCGGTTTAGTTCGGCAGCTGCAGTATCGTTTTTAAGCTGAAGGTCACGGCGCAGTTCGTCCAGCGCAAGTACGCGGGCAATGGGCTTTTCGCCGTCAAAACCCTTTACGGCCAGGCGCTCTACAATAAACTTGGGGTCGGCCTTTATCTGTTGAAGTGTAAGCATCGTTATTTTCGATTTTATAATTGTGAGCCTTGGGGAATCGACAATACGTCCCCGGCCCGGCATTGACTTTATTTTGCCAGCATCTGGCGTACGAGGGCTGAAATAGCTTTACCGTCGGCACGGCCTGCGAGCTGCTTTGTTGCCACGCCCATAACACGGCCCATATCGGCAGGGCTTGAAGCACCTGTCGAAGCTATGATTTTTTCAAGCTCGGCTTTCAATTCGTCCTCGCTCAGAGCCTTTGGCAGGTACTGCTCTATAACTGCGCATTCTGCCATTTCCTCGGCAGCAAGTTCGGGACGGTTCTGCTCGGTATAGATACGTGCACTTTCGCGACGCTGCTTTGCCATTTTTACCAATATTTTCATGGCTGCGTCGTCACTGAGTTCACCGTTTGCGCCGGGCGCTGTCTTGCCTTCTATAAATTCTTTTTTTATGCCGCGGAGCGCCTGTAGGCGTGTGTGGTCGCGGGCAAGCATGGCGGCCTTGATGTCGGCTTCGATTTGGGAATAGAGATCCATTGTATCTAATGTCTTGATTACAGACTGCAAAAATACAAAATTTCTTTCAAAAAAACGACGGTGCCACGCGGGTATTTTTATCCGCATGGCACCGTTATCGGTTTTTATGTGTTTCAGAGGGCTACCTTTACGGTATCAGCGCCACTGACCACGATATACACACCTCGCGAGAGGCCGCGGAAAGTGGCCTCGCCGGCGGCTGTAGCGGCTACAAGGCGACCGTCGACTGAGTAAAGGCGTATACCGGCGGTGGCTCCGCTCACTACTATGGTTCCGGCGTCGGCTCGTACGGCAAGATTAGAAATCGCTGCCTCGCCAAGGCCCGACTGTGTGCCTGTTACAACAAGCATTTCGGGCGAAACGAGCGACATCTTGCCCTCGCCGTTAATACCGCGTACGGTATAATAATACGAGGTAAGATTCTTGAGACCGCCAACCTCGACTTCGGTCACATTGCCCACATTGGCATTTTCGAAGTCTTTAACATATATCGGGGTGTATGTACCGGTATAGTCGAGCGAGATATCGTCGATATACACAGCCGAGTTAACACCGTCGGGAGCATGATTGACGATACGGATAGACTTGACACCAGAGGGTATGTACAAGCCGCCGTCGCCGACCTTGACCGTAGTACCTTTGGTATCGGTAACAAGCGGACGAATAGTGTGCAACATCTGCCATGTGCGCGGATCTGCAGTCTTGACATCGATGCTTATAAAGCCGTTTTCATCAGGCTTGTAGGCACGGTACCAGAACGATAACGCATTGATATCTTTCTCGAAGACAGGCGATGCAAGCTGGGCGCCGTTGAACGGAAGGCTGAGCGAAGGCGCCGATACACCATAGCGGCGTCCGTCGTAGTCAGAGCTATTTGAGTACCAGCCCTCGGGATAGTTGTCGTCGTCGAAACCGAAATTCACATTGAGCGGTGCTTTTGCATTCTTTTCATATATATCTACAATATATGCTGTAGCATCCTTAAGCTCGGGCCAACGGGCAGTGAAGCCCTCGGTGGTGACATTCGATGCAGGAAGTACTTCGGCTGCAATCATATCGAAATACGGGTCGTCGGTGCGAACACTGCGGCGCTCGGAATCGACACTCTTGAGGTCGGCATCGACCGCGCGAACTACATAGCTGTAGTCGGTAGAAGGCTCAAGGTCGGTAAAGTCATACGAACCCTTGCTGACAATGGTAACAGTCTTGAAGGGCACGGGCGACAGACCCTTGCAAAGGTCTACTTCGTACGACAGGCCGCCGCGTGTAGTCCAGTTGGCGGTGAAGCTGGTAGCAGTCACATTTGTTGCCGGAAGCGACTCGACCGGGTCGATGATTGTGCCGCCGCCTTTGACGCGGAAGTATACTACACCGTCATCCTCGTGGATATTGGTAATAGGCATGTCGACTGTAGTGCTGGTCCATGTGGGCCACTTGGTTATGCTCTTTACCGAGGCTGCGCCGGGGAAGGGGTCACCGGCGTAAGACTGCGAACCGGGAGTGCCGTCAGCCTCCATGATGTCGACGCGCTGGTGATTGGCCATGTTGTTGGGTATGTTTTCTGTCCACGCTTCTTCGTCGTAGTCTATATGCCATACCAGCATACCGTGACCGGGCAGATATGTATCCCAGCCCTGGTTCTGGCGGTTTTCGAGTATAAAGAACTCATCTTCAGAGATAGTCTTGATTATCAGCGCCTGGTTCGATGATTCAAGGGGCTGTAAGGCCACATCTTCGGCACCGGAGAGCTGACGCGGATTGAGCCAGCCTATCGAATAGCGCTCGAAGGCACTCATGTTGCAAGGAGTGTTGCCGCTGTTGAGATAGGGGCCTTCCGACATCAGGTCGTACTTGCCGGGATGGTTGTCGTGCACCGAGTTACGGGTGGGATAATGGTCGCAAAGACCGAGCACGTGGCTGTATTCGTGGCAAAAGACACCGATGCCGTTACGCACCATTGCAGAGCCCTGCAGCTCGTTGGCACAGGCATAGCTGCCGAGTTTCTTGCCGCCGAACTCGTAATTGAGGCCCAGGTCTTTGTAAATATTCCAGGCATGGGGCCATATGGTATAGGCGGCACCGCCGTCATGCTGGCCGCGGCCGGCGTAGAAAAGGAATATATTGTCGATAAAGCCGTCGTTGTCGTTGTCGAAACGCGTGAAATCAAAATCGGGGTCTTCTTTCGAAATCACGTCGCATGCGTCTATCACGAGCTGGTAGCCGCGCACATCAGGATTGCCGTCACCGCCGGGAGCGCCATAATAGGCCTCGCCATAAGGCAGTGTAACAGGGCCTACCACCACAAGATTGGGCGAGAAAACACCGGCAGACTGAGCCTCGAAGTATTCACGGGCACAGCCGGTAGCACCATTGTGGTCATAGCCGGTCTTTGTAAGCAGGTCCTGGAATGCCTGGCGGTCATTTTCCGGCTTGAACTTTACATCCTGGAATTGGATAAGCACAATGAGCACATTGGGAGAGCCTGTCGAAGGGTAACTACCCACCAGACCGTCGGGGTTAAACGCCTTGGCATTTAACCGGGCCATACGACGGGCCTTGACCTGGCTCTGTGCCATAAGGCGCATGGCCGGAGCATCGAGACTCTCAAGCAGGGTAAGCTCACCGGCGCTACGCATGTCGGCATCGCTGGCCTGCAGGTGACTGTTGACCAGGACGTTGTTTTTGACTACGGCGTAACACATAGATCCATTATCCGACGGCATGAGCACATATCCATCGGAACTGGTATAGTAACAAGCATGCTCGTCACCACCAACTTGAATCTCAACACTTGTCCCGTCGGGATTCTGATACCTGTGAAGCCCGGGCTTCGCAGGTATTGCGTAGGCACTCACGGCAAACATAGCCATTGCCGCAAGAGTCAACATTGTTTTAGTAAAGAAATGCATTAGATAGATTCAAAATATTATTGATTATGTCGCAAAGATACAACACAATTCTGAATTAAACCACATTGAGCCTTGAAATTAATAATAAAATTGCAACAAAATCAATATTTAGTGAAAAAAGCATAATTTTTGTAAGTTTTCTTTCGCAATTTAAAGCATAAAGTGTAACTTTACCGCAAATTCAAAGAGGTTTAAGCTATGATTGACAAGCAGTATGCAAGCCTCATAGCCCCCTCGAGAACAAGGAGCGAACAATCTGTCAACTTTTATTAAAATTTTAAACTACAAAAGATATCCTTCCTTTAAAATTATCACATTCACTCACGTATCCAAATCAATAATCAATACATTTTGCAATGAAAAGACTTTACCAACTGCTTGCGGCAGCAATGATAGGTGTCACAGCCACACCTACCCTTGTGTCGGCGCAAAGCCCCGACGAAGTCCGTTTTTACGCACCGGTAACCCGTAGCGAAACATGGTACAGTGGCCAGAACTATGTACCACAGCGCGGCTTCTACACATTTACCACCGACGCATCGTCGTCCATACAGTCTGTATCGGCCATAAACCAGTGGCTCGAATTCCATGGCGGCGCATACGTAGACGGTTATTATTATTTCCAGAGCGGTACTTTAACATCGGGCATCAACCAGCTGCTTTTCCACAAGATGGATGTCGAGACCTGGACTGTATCGCCTACCGACGTGACCGTGCACAGCGACGACATTAACCGCGCCTATTCGTTTGCCTATGACTATATAGGTGGCAAAATGTATGCTTCGTGCCCCAACCACAACAACACCGAGACTCCCTACATGTTGCGCAACGTGCCCCTCGACGGCAGCAACCTGAGCAACATCGCTCCCCTCGAAGTTGAATTCCCGGCAATAGCATTTGACAACAAAGGCCAGTTGTGGGGTATTTCTCGCACCGCTCTTTATAAGATCGACAAAGAAACAGCTAAAGCCACCAAGGTTGGCGACATGGGTGTAAAGCAGCGTTCAGAAGAGGCTGCTGCAACCTTCGACCTCCGAACAGGCAAACTATACTGGTACGCACAAACCGTAAAATACAACCTCGACCAGACCGAAGAATGGGATTACGGTTTGTTCGAAATCGACACTACAACAGGTAAGGCTACCAAAGTCAAAGATTTCGGCGTTACACAAGAAAAGATGCCCGACATCTTCATTATCGACAACCACCCGGCAGCACCTGCAACCGGTATCCTTACGTTTACTTTTGCAGCCAACAGCTTTGACAACGGTACGGTTACATACACCGCACCGGCTACAACATACGACGGCACACCGACTTCCGGCAACCTCAGCCTCGAATTCTTTGTTGACGGCCAACCCCTGGGCGCTAAGACAACAGTAACACCCGGCAGCAGCAAAGCTATCGAATCAGGCAAACTTGCCAAGGGCGAACACATCTTTACCGCCTATGCAACCGATACCAACGGTCGCAAGAGCCTCGCTGCCAAAACCACAATATATGCCGGCAGCGACATCCCGGCTGCTGTGACAAACATCAAAGTTGTCACCAACGAAAATGAGACAAGCGCAGTTGTCACTTGGGACGCGCCTACCAAAGGTGCAAACGGAGGCAATATCGAGACTTCGCAGCTTAAATACCGAGTACTTGTAAACATTGGTCGCGAAATACTATACACCGACCTCAAAGAGACTCGTTTCGAGCATACACCTACATACAATATGGCACTGACTCAGTACCAGATTGTACCTATCATCGATGGTGCTGAAGGTAAAGCTGCATACTCAACCCCCGCTCTTCTCGGTACGGCAATCAACATTACCCCCGACTCGCCCTATCTCGAAGCCTTCAACAACGTCAACTCATTCTCCTACTTCACCACTATTGACGCCAACAACGACAAGTCGGAAGGTGGCGGCAACGTATGGCTCTTTAATCCCAACTACAACCTCGCCGCATGGTGGTGGGACTACGACACCCCGCGTACTGCAGCTGACGACTGGCTCATAACTCCGTCGATCAACCTTGACAACAAAAAGGTATACCGTCTTTCTTTCGACGTAACCGGTTTCTCTACTCAGAACAACTTCATCACCAACGTCAAAGCAACAGCCGGCAAATACCCCACCGTTGAGTCTCAGACACACACTCTGACCAACTACCACCGCGAAGTAGTTCGTGGCGACAACAACTACACCGAGCGTGCAACTGTTCTGTTCAGACCTAACAAAGACGAACGCCGCATCGGTTTCCACGCCACCAACAACGGCAACGACCACATCGGCCTCGACAACATTCTTATCGAGGAATACGGCCCCGCCACAATACCCGCTGAGCCTACAAATGTTACAGCTGTCAAGAACATCGACGGCTCTGTGACAATCAAGGCAACCATGCCGGTAAAACGTGCCAACAACATGGACCTTTCTCTCTCTGAAATCACCAAAATCGAGGTCCAGAATATTACAGCTGAAACTACTGTCGCTTTACTTGAAGGTGACAAAATCGCCAGCCAAATCAGCGTAAACGACAATGCTCCTCTATTCGGCAACAACCAATACCGTGTTTGTGCATACAACAGCAACGGCTGCGGCATGGAGGCTCTTGTCGAAATCAACGTTATCCCCGATACCCCCAAAAACGTTACAAACCTCAGCATTCGTGTTCTCAACGGTGGTAAAGATGCCCATCTCACCTGGGCTTACCCGGCCGACTACCTCGGAGCCAACGGCGGCACTCTGCGCCCCGATGATCTGACCTATACTATCGAGCGTAGCATCTACACCACACAGGGCACAACCTCGTCGACCGTAGCTCGCAACATCAAGGAACTGGAATTCACCGACACCGATGTCGATGCAGCTTTCGGCAACAACCGTCAGGCACGAGTAACCTATACTGTTAAAGCACGCACCGTCGGCGGCACTGCTAACGGCACCGCAATTTCCGACCTCCTCGGCCGCGCTTACGAGCTCCCCGCCAAGGAATCAGGCAACAGCAACGGTCTCAAACCTTGGTCTACCGCCAACGCCTACATGGCAAGCTGGAACACTGTCAGCACAGGATACAGCCCCATGGCAAGCTCTCAGGATAGCGAAGGCGGCCTATTAACATTCTCACCGTCTCAGACAAACACTATGGGCAATGCCGACTACGTGTCACCGCGTATAAACCTTAGCGGCATGCTCAACCCCAAAATGACATTCTGGATCTACCAGGGTCCCGAACTCAAAGATACATACCTGGAGATTGGCATTGTCACTATCGACAACGGCGTAGAATCTGCTTACAAATCTGTCAGCCAGCAATACTGCACACGTGCCAACGTAGCACAGAACGGCTGGTACCAGTATAGTGTCGACCTCAGCGCCTACGGCAAGTGCGACCGTGCATCTATCGTGCTTCGCGCAATGGGCCGAGTATATATCCAAAGCGGCAAGTACGACGGCTACCTCCATGTCGACAACATCGAAATCACCGGCGACAAGCCTGCTGTAGACGTACGTGTCAACACATTTAGCGGCTCGCAAGCTCCCGTAATGGGCACCGAGACCACATACACCGTAGCGGTTGAAAACAACGGTCTCAACGAAGCCAAAGACGTTAAGGTTGAATTCTTCGCCGACAACGAACTGGTAAGCGAACGCAACATAACACTTGCCGTTGACAAGACCGAAGAGCTCGAATTCCCCTTCACTCCGGCAATTGCCGAAGAAGGCAACATACACCTTACCGTCAAGCTCACCCTTGAAGGCGACTTGAACCTCGGTAACAACGAGCTTTCTCTCAACGTCCGCACTGTAACTCCCCTGTTGAGCTTCGTCAACGACCTCAAGGCTACAGTTGAAGACGGCAACAACGTTGTTCTATCGTGGAGCGACCCCTCTGAATATCCGGCAGGCGCTGCAAAACACGAAGACTTCTCTAGCTTCGAAGACTACGCCCTCAACAATTTCGGCGGCTGGACTACTTATGATGCCGACAAGATCACCACTACAAACGGTATCTCCGGTGGCGGTTTCACCTACACATGGCCTCACAGTGGCGAGCCCCAGGCATTTATCGTCTTCAACCCCAAACGCGTAGGCGTTAGCGGCCTCTTCGAACCGAGCTCGGGTGACCGTTGCCTTGTATCGTTCAACGCACTCGGCGGTCGCAACGACGACTGGCTCATCTCGCCCCAGCTTTCCGGCAACAAGCAGACTATCAACTTCTCGGCTATCGTCATCACTGTTGCTCCGGCTTACGAATACTTCGAAACCTACTACTCTAACAAGAGTAACTCGGTTGAAGACTTCGTGCAGGTTGGCGGTGTGCAGGTAGTAAATGCAAACATCTGGCGTCCCTACTCATTTGAAGTTCCCGCCGGTGCCAAGTACTTCGCTATCCGCTGCGTAACCAAAGCAGAAAGCAACTACCAGTTCGGCCTCGGTCTTGACGATTTCGAATTCACTCCCGCCCAGCCCCAGAGCCGTCTCGAAGGCTTCAACATCTACCGCGATGGCAAGCTTATCGAGAGCGACTACCCCGAAAACGAGTACACCGACGAGAATGTCGACCTCAACTCTACTGTTACATATCAGGTAACAGCAGTTCACCGCGAAGGCGAATCTATCTTCTCTAACGCTGTATCTGTCAACTACTCGGGTATCGACAGCGCAATGCCTGCCGGAATCTCTATCCGCGGTGTCGAAGGCGCTGTGCTAATCGAAGGTGCTGAAGGTCTCGACATCAGCCTCTACACTGTCGACGGCCGCGCAGTTTACTCTGCAAACGCCACTGCAAGCGTCCGCATTCCGGTAGCTTCAGGCCTGTACATTGTTCGTGCCGGTGCTGCTGCTGCCAAAGTGCTGGTGAAATAAGATTCTTTTAGATTAACCTATATCAGCCCTGTAGGGCGACTTTTCATCGAGTCGTGCTACAGGGCTTTTTTTATTGGTCCAAATTTCCCGACAATTATCCCTTTTTGGTGTTTTTTTGGGTTTATTAGCATTAGCATCTTTGCTAAAACACTGATTATTACTAACTTTGCACCATAATCGAAAAAAAATCCAATCTTATCACAATGAAGCATTTTATTTTGCTTGCCGCCGCGGCGCTGGCAAGCATTCCGAGCATCATTGCGCAAGAGCCTGTTACTCTTGATCTTGACAGATGCATCGCAATTGCTTTGACCGAAAGCCCTACTGTAAGAATTGCAGACATGGAAGTCGCAAGGGTAGACTATTCGCGCAAGGAAATTATCGGTCAACTTTTGCCCAATATCGATTTTGGCGGACAGTATAACCGCACGCTTGCAAAACAGACCATGTATATGAGCATGGACGGATTTGGCGACTTCGGTGGCGCTGACGGGGGAGATAACGCCGGTGACGGCATTGCAACTCAAGCCGACAAGAAAGGCGACGGCGGCATAAAGGTCGGCCTCGACAACTCTTTCTCACTTGGCTTCCAAGCATCAATGCCTATCATCGCACCGCAGCTGTGGCAGAGCATCAAACTCAGTGACCAGCAGATTTACCGCAATGTTGAGGCTGCTCGCAAAAGCCGGCTCGAACTTATCAACCAGGTCAAAAACGCATATTACACACTCTTACTGGCCGAAGATTCGCAAAAAGTGATGCAGGAAAGCTACGATATGGCCAAACTGACATACGACACTTATTCCAAGCAGTATGCCCTCGGTGCGGCAAGCGACTACGATGTTCTGCGTACTTCGGTAGCTCTCAAAAACATCGAGCCTCAGCTCATGGAAGCCGAAATCGCTATCAAGCAGGCTCGGCTGCAATTGCTTATCCTTATGGGTGTTGATTCCGATTTCCGGTTTTCGGTCAATGACAAGCTCGCAAACTATGAAGATTCGATGTACAGCCAGACTCTCTCTATCGACCCCGACCACAGCCGCAACATGGACCTGCGACTGCTCGACATCGATACCGAGATGCTGAAAAAGAACCTCAAGATACAGAAACTCGCATACTCTCCTACCCTCGCCCTGACGGCAAACTACAACTGGACCTCGATGAACAACGGTTCGCCATTCAAGAACCTGCGTTGGAATCCGTACTCCGCAGTCGGCATCTCGCTGTCTGTGCCTATTTTCTCCGGAGGACAACGACTCAACAAGGTCAAACAGACCCAACTGCAGGTCGAGGAAATGAGGTGGCAACGCGAAAACCTCGAGCGTACCGTCGACATGCAGGTGAAAGTCGCTATCGACAATATCAAGATGAATGTCAAGCAGATTGCATCGTGCGCCGAAAGTGTTGGCCAGGCCGAACGAGCTCACTCTATTCAGGAGCAGAGTTTCGACATCGGCGCTACAAGCTACCTCAATCTACGCGACAGCGAACTCGCTCTCACACAGGCTCGTCTGGCTTATAACCAGGCTATTTACAATTACCTTGTCGCTCACAGCAACCTCGAACTGCTGCTCGGCAATGCTCCAATCGAAAAATACACTCAAAAATGAAATACCCAGCAATAAGCCTCAGTCTGTTAATTGCCGCTGTCACAGTTTCTTGCGGCAAAAAAGAGAATAACACAGCAGCCATTGTCGAGGAGCTGCCGATCGTAACTGTCGATGTAGCACACAGCATCGACGTGCCACAGCAGAAAGTATACACTGCCAATGTTGAAGCCGAAAACCTCAACAACATCGCACCGGCATCACCAAACCGCATCAAAACTATCAATGTAGAAGTCGGCGACCGTGTGCATGCAGGCCAGGAACTCGTTATACTCGACAAGTCGAACATCGACCAATTGCGTATAAACCTCGAGCAGATACAGCGCGAATACAACCGTGCGGTACAGCTGCTCGAAATCGGCGCCGGCACACAACAGGCTGTCGACCAACTCAAAGCGCAGCTCGATGCTGCTCACTCGCAGTACGACAACATGCTCGAGAACACCGTTCTGCGCTCGCCCATCAACGGTGTTGTCACCGCTCGCAACTACGACCCGGGCGATATGACCGGACAGCTGCCCGTTCTTACTGTCGGTCAGCTTGCCCCGGTGGTTAAGATTATGATTAATGTAAGCGAAATCGACCTCGCAACACTCAAAGCCGGACAGCCCGTAGCCATCACTTTCGACGCATTCCCCGGCGAGACATTCCAAGGCAAAATACAGCGTATTTACCCCACCGTAGATACAGCTACTCGCACTTTCGAAGTTGAAGTACGACTCGCAAACCCCAAAGAGCAGATTAAGCCGGGCATGTTTGCTCGTGTGACTATCGACCTCGGAAGCCTCAACAACGTTGTCGTTCCCGACCGCGCGGTAGTCAAGCAGACCGGGTCGGGCAATAAGTATGTATACGTACTCAAAGGCAATACAGTCAGCTACCAACGCGTCGAACTGGGCCAGCGACTCGGCGATGCTTACGAACTCCTGTCGGGTATCGAAGACGGCGACACTGTCGTCATCACCGGTCAGACACGTCTTGCCGACGGCGTAGAAGTCGAAGTTCATAAATAATTAAAGTTTTGAATATTGTATAAAAAGGTCAAACCTCTAACTAATATAAAATGAGTCTTTACGGCAACGCGGTCCGACGCCCGATTATGACAACCCTCTGCTTCGTAGCAGTGGTCATTCTCGGTCTGTTCTCACTCCGCAACCTACCAATAGACCTGTATCCGGATATCGAGACAAACACCATTATGGTGATGACTACATACTCCGGTGCCAGCGCTCAGGATATTGAGCAGAACGTGACACGTCCGCTCGAAAATGTCCTCAACTCGGTAAGCAACCTCAAGCACATCACTTCCAAATCACGCGAAAACATATCGGTTATAACTCTCGAATTTGAGTATGGCGAGGATATCGACGTGCTGACAAACGATGTGCGCGACAAACTCGACATGGTATCTTCAATGATGCCCGACGATGCCGAGACACCGATTATTTTCAAGTTCTCAACCGACATGATTCCTATCATCATGCTCTCGGTAAATGCCTCTGAGAGTATGCCGGGCCTCTACAAAATTCTCGACGATGCCGTCGCCAACCCATTGGCACGTATTTCGGGCGTTGGTTCGGTATCGATTTCAGGTGCTCCGAAGCGTGAAATCCACGTCTACGTCGACCCCGTAAGGCTCGAAGCTTACAACCTTACCGTCGAACAGATTGGCAACCTTATAGGCGCTGAAAACCGAAACATCCCCGGCGGTTCGTTCGATATCGGTTCGGATACTTATTCTCTCCGCGTTCAGGGCGAGTTCAAGGCCTCCGACGAAATGGCAAACATCGTCGTTGGCAGCTACAACGGTAAATCAATATACCTGAGCGATGTCGCACGCATCGAAGACAGCCTCGAAGAACGCACACAGGAGACCTACAACAACGGTCGCCAGGGTGCGATGATAGTGGTGCAGAAACAGAGTGGCGCAAACTCTGTGCAGATTTCCGACAAGGTACTGGCAATGCTACCCGACTTGCAGAAACGTCTCCCCTCCGATGTCGAACTCGGCATTATCGTTGATACTTCCGACAACATCCGCAATACAATCGCCTCGCTTGTCGAAACTGTGATGTATGCGCTCTTGTTTGTGATTATTGTGGTATTCATGTTCCTCGGTCGCTGGCGTGCCACACTCATCATCACAATCACAATACCTATCTCGCTTATTGCTTCGTTCATATACCTATATGCCACAGGCAATACGCTGAATATCGTGTCGCTGTCGGCTCTGTCGATTTCTATCGGTATGGTGGTCGACGACGCAATCGTGGTACTCGAAAACGTTACGACCCACATCGAGCGTGGTTCCGACCCGAAGCAAGCCGCCGTACATGGCACAAACGAAGTGGCGGTTTCGGTTATCGCCTCTACACTCACCCTTATAGCGGTATTCTTCCCTCTCACCCTCGTTACCGGCATGACCGGCGTGCTCTTCCGCCAGCTGGGCTGGATGGTTACCATTATGATGATCATCTCTACCGTGTGCGCACTCTCGCTTACACCTATGCTCTGCTCGCTGCTGTTGCGCCGCACCAACCACCATGGCAAACTCTACACCATATTCTTCACTCCGGTCAACAAAGGCCTCGACGCCTTCGACCGTGGTTACGGACGTTTGCTCGAATGGGTAGTTGGTCACAAGCTCGTTACATTCCTCATTTGTATGGGCATATTTATCGGCTCGCTGTTCCTGGTGCGTCAGGTAGGCACCGAGTTCTTCCCAACCGCCGACGATGCCCGTATGCGTGTGAGCCTCGAGCTTCCCATTGGCACACGTGTTGAAATCGCCAAGGAGAGCACGGCAAAGCTCGTTGAACTCTGGCAAGAGAAGTATCCCGAGATACAGGTGATAAACTACACCACCGGTACTGCCTCGAGCGACAACACATTTGCTTCGCTCAGCGACAACGGCCCTCACATCATCTCGATGAACATAAGGCTCACCGACCCCGGCGACCGCGACCGCAGTGTTACCGAAATCGCAGGCCTTATGCGTAAAGACCTCCGCAACTTCCCCGAGTTCAAGAAAGCCCAGGTAAGCGTTGGCGGCATGGGTATGGGCGGACAGGCGACTATCGACTATGAAATATACGGCTACGACTTCAACGAGACAGACTCTGTTGCCCGCAAGCTGCAAAATGCCCTGCTATCAATACCGGGCACTGCCGACGTCATAATATCGCGTTCCGACTATCAGCCCGAGTACCAGGTCGACTTCGACCGCGAGAAACTCGCTCTCTATGGCCTCAACCTCTCTACGGCTGCCACATATCTGCGCAACCGTATCAACGGCCAGCTCGCTTCTCAGTTCCGCGAGGACGGCGAGGAATACGACATCAAAGTAATGTACGCGCCCGAAAACCGAACTTCGCTCGCTGATATCGAAAACATACTCATATATAACAACGCCGGCAAAGCCGTGCGTGTGCGCGATGTCGGCAAAGTGGTCGAGCGCTTCACTCCTCCGACTATCGAACGTAAAGACCGAGAGCGTATCGTCACCGTAAGCACAGTCGTTCAAGATGTGCCAATGAGCCAGGTTGTTGAGGCTTCGCAGGCTAAAATCGCCCAAATGGATATACCCCAGGGCATCAACATTCAGCTTTCGGGTAGCTACGAAGACCAGCAAGACTCGTTCGGCGACCTGCTCACTCTCGCTGCACTGATTATAATACTCGTCTACATCGTTATGGCCGCTCAGTTCGAGAGCTACACATACCCCGGCATCATCATGACATCGCTCCTGTTCGCATTCTCGGGTGTATTTATCATCCTGTGGCTCACAGGCCATACTCTCAATGTCATGTCGATGATTGGTGCGATTATGCTTATCGGTATCGTGGTGAAAAACGGTATCGTGCTAATCGACTACATATCGCTCAACCGCGAACGAGGCATGTCGATACGTCGAGCTGTTATCAATGGCGGTGAATCGCGTCTGCGACCTGTTGTCATGACCACCCTGACCACTATCCTCGGCATGGTACCTATGGCTATAGGCACCGGACAAGGCGCCGAAATGTGGAGGCCTATGGGTACGGCGGTTATCGGTGGTCTCACTTTCTCTACTATCCTCACTCTGCTTTTCGTGCCTGTTCTATACTGCGTTTTCGCTTCGCAGGGTATCAAGAACCAGCGCAGGAAACTACACAAAAATTCAACTATCAATTAACGAAAGCGCTACATTATGAAAGCGATATTCATAGCCTACGACCAGGCACACTACGACCGAATTGTCGAGATGCTCGAACGATCAAACTGCCGCGGTTTCACATCGTGGGACCAGGTAAAAGGACGCGGAAGCATCGACGGCGAGCCTCACTACGGCAGCCACGCCTGGCCCTCGCTCGCCGGGGCGATTATGACCATTGTCGAAGACCACCGCGTGGCAACAGTCCTCGACAAACTCAGGCAATTCAACAACGAACGTCCCAAACTCGGACTGCGTGCCTTTGTTTGGAACGTCGAAGACGGAATATAAACCCTATATATAATCACCCTCTCGTAGGGTCGCGGCACAATGCTGTTTACTTAAGGGTTGATAATGCAAAAGGACGGCAACGATAGGAGCTTGGCTCTCCGAGACAAGCCTCGGTTAGGTGAAACTAATTCACTGATTATCAACCCTACGAGAGGGTGCGTTTGGTGGACATAATTAGCAAGTCGCATTGTATATCTACCCCCTTTAGCAACCAGCATCGAATATAAAATCCTGCACTACTTACCGAAGAGAGTTCTCATTGAGGGCTCTCTTCTTTTTGCGACGCCTCTTCATTGCGACCGCGCTTCACCATACGTGTCACATAGTCGGTGAGATAGACGGTAAAGAGCGGGAAGATTATCATGCCGCACAAAGGCAGTATGACGGCTATAATCTTGCCTGCTACGGTAACCGGCGAGATATTGCAACCTACGGTAGTCATGTTCATTGCCGACCACCAGAGCGCCGTCCAATATGTGTCTACTTCCGGATTCAGCCCGCATTCTCGCTGATAGAATATCAGAGAACAGAAATATGTGACCATAAGGATTATCGACAGGTACGACAGAAACAGACTCGAAACAGGGTTCGACGAAAGATAACCAAGCACTATCGACATTGCAAGCGCACCGCGGGCAAGTGGTATAAAGCGAACGAAATACGCGGCATCATGGCTCAGCTGGATATCCAGGATATTGATGATATCCACATAAGGTATCGACAGCAACAGAAAGACAAGATGACGCCGGAAATAACGCATTTTGTCGGTAGCGAAAACCATACCCACAATAAAGTCGACAACAAAGAATATACACAACCAGAATTGAAAATGGATATAACCGCTATCCTGCAGCAAGTTTTTCGATTCGAAGGTATCTATCGATATCCATACTATCAGAAGTATCGACAGGATGATGACTCCGAAATTCATCATCCCCATTATATTCTTCTTGATGTTGGCGGTATTGGTCATAATGAGATGTCTTTAGTTTTAAAACACTCCTCGTATTCGAAAGTTCAGAGCAAAATAAAGCCCGCGAACATAATCCGCGGGCTTTTATTGTAAGATATGTAATCCTTACTTCTTAACGCATGTAATGGTAGGTACTCCGGGCTGCAAGGTGAGCGTGATTACATAGGTTCCGTCTTCTTCGACTTTGTAGTTGTCACCGTCGAGTATGGCGTGGCCCATGTTGTCTTTCTCGCCGCCGAGGCTTATGTCCCAGCCGTTGTTGAAGCGTACTTTCCACTCGTTGTCTTTGGCAAGCTCGACCTCGGCTGTCCATACGGTCATGTCTTCATTAGCAGTCATGGCCACGTCGGAGCCCCAGCCCGAAGCTGCGAACGAACCAATAACGCCCACACGGGTGATAGGAGTCATCTTGTAGGTCGTGAGTATGCCCTGCTCATCGTCGTACTGAACCGACATCCAATACATGCCGGGGGCGGCGGGGTGGATGTTCTTGGCAGCTCCGCCGAGTACGAACGTGCCCTCGTCGGCGGGGTCCTCGGTCTCTGCACCATAGTCGGTAGCGTTGTCCCACTTTTTCTCCAAGCTAATCTTGAAGCCTGCATCGGTAACCGGGAAGAGGCCGTAGTAGCCCTTAGACTTCTCATTCTTATTGTCATATTGCATCCAGGCCGAATTTTCCTGATTCCAGCCGTTGGCACCTCCGGGGGTGTAGAGATATTCAGGACGAGCAAGTTTCTCTATTGTATACTCGAGCGACTCCATGTTGATAGTCATCTTGTAGTTACCGGCAAGGGTAATCTTGCCTGCCTGGCCTTTTTCTACAAGCATACCGGTAAGCGATGCGTCACCGTCGACTTCCGGACCGTAAACGGCATCCCAGTTCTGGGTGTCGACAGCGCTGAGCGGGGCTATCTTCCAATAGCATCCACCGCCGCTGGCATCGAGCACTTCCTGTGTAACCTTGAATGTGGCTACGAATACAGGATCGTCATAAACGTCGGCATCCGAGTGAGTGAACGCGATAGCCTTGTCGAGTTTCCAGTCGTTGAGGTTGCCGATCAGGAAGTATTCGCTTTCGATTACAAAGCCCTGATCCATGCAAGTCTCCTCTACCGAACCGGTAGCGGCGTAGTAGCTTTCCGACTCGTAGCGGTAGTTGCTGCCGTCGAGATTCACGTACACAGGCACACGATAGTACGCTGTCTTCACTTTGGGACTCTTGCCAAAGAGCGCCACGTGGGCGTCGTTCCACTGGTAAGGATCGGCGGTATATACGCCGTCTTCACCGGCCTTGGTAGTGAGTGTGATTACCTTGCCCGAGAAGTCTTCTTTGGCGGCAAGTTCTAACTTGTACTCTACGGCTGCGCCTTCGGGCAGTGATTTTGCCTCGGTCAGCTTCATCACGGGTATACCCGAAGCGATGCGGTAATCTTCCAGTGAAAGCACTTCGGCAGATGATAGGGCTCCATCTGTAGCCGAGGTGATGTCTCCGGCTGTGAGGATAGGCTCCTGCGGATTTTCCTGGGGCTTGGGGGCTTCGGGGGCATCATCGCACGAAGCGGCCATTAAGCCAAGAGCGCCAAGAAGTAATATGCTTAGTTTATTCATTATTGTCGATTATTTTGAGGTGGGGGTCTGCAGCCGCCGCGACGACGGCCACAGACTGTGAATTAATCATTTTGCAGGGTCAAAGAGTATAAAGTACTCACCGGCCTCAAGACGGAGCTGAACATTACCGGTAAAGTCTTTTTTCAGACGGATATGGCCGGGATTATCGCCACCGGTCATTTCGATTTCTTCACCGGCTGAAACCATCTGCGAATTCTCATTCTCACCGGCATTACCGCCAAGGTTGGGTGCGCCCCAACTTGCTGTACCTACCTTGATTGATACATCAGCTGGAATGGTGACATTGCGCAGAATCCAGGTATTCTCTACCGCACCGGTTACGAACTGCCACGGGCCGGGAAGGTTGGGATCGGCATTAACATCTGCGCCCCAGTTGTTTACACCACCACGGATGAAGAGGTCTACAGGAACATCAGCAACCCAAATAGCCAGATAGTCTGCAGAAACTGCGTTGAAGCTGACAATATTCGACAGATACTGTGTATTTGCTTCGCTCTGAGGCACAAATGCACGCAGACGCATATACACTTTCTGATAAGGCATGGGCAGGTCGGCCTCTGACTTCACGCCAAACTGTTTCTCGATAATCGTTGCTACGTCGCTATTGAGAGGATTGATTTCCGAGCAATCGTAGAACGACTGACTGATTTCCTCGAATGTCGCAAAGTTCTCATCGAGCGACACCTGCACATTGTATGCTGCGGCTGCGGCGTAACCGAAGTCGGGCTGCGAGCAGGTGAGGTGGAAGCTGCCGTCGCGATTCGCCTGTGTAATCATGATAGGCATTTCCTGCATTACGGGGGTATTCAGGAAAGATACTTCCTTGACTCCCTCATGGGTATTGAGGACGGGATTATCATCCCAGGTCTCGCTACAAGAGCTTACCGACATTACTGCGGCAGAAAGAGCGAGTATGATAGATATCTTTTTCATAATTTGTCTGTTGTTATATGACCTCTAATCAATATCCGGGGTTCTGCTTGAAACCGGGCTGTGAGTTGAGCACAGCATTGGGGATAGGATAGAGATTGAATTTCTCATCGATACGTGTTCCTTCGGGCGAGTTGATAGAGCCTTTGTACTGCCATACAGTCTGTGTCGGACCGGCAAACATACCGTTGCGAATAAGGTCGGTTCGGCGTGTACCTTCGAGATAAAGCTCGCGTGAACGCTCGTCCATGATACCCTTCTTGGTAAGGTCGGTAAAGCTCAGTTCGGGTGCTTTCGCGCGGCCACGTACAAGGTTCATATAATCAAGAGCCTTCTGGCTGTTACCTACTCGGCCGTTGATATAGCACTCGGTGTACATCAGGTAGATATCGGCGAGGCGGATGATAGGCCAGTCGGTCGACGAGAACGGTGTTGCGCCGAAGTTGGGTGTCCATGTGCCGTCGGCCTGCTGTGTGAAGTCCCAGCCGCGATATTCTTCGGGCACATTTACGTCATTGAGGGTTTCGGGTTTCGGACGACGGTCGGTAACCTTGATGATTGCATTACCGCCGGTTGTCTTCCAGTCACCTGTGAAACCGATGAATGCGTCGCTATAGTCTTCGGCATCAAACTTCTGCTCATTGCCGTCGGCATCAAGCACCGGTTTGCCCTGGGCATCGGTAATAACGCCTGCGGGCAACTTGCCACGTAGCCACAAATCATCGCGGACATCGTTGTTGAGGCCATAGAAGCGCTCGGCCATTTGGCTGATACCTCGGATACATGACCACTCGGCGCTACAGCCATAGTTCTGACGCACGCAATAGTGGGTATTAGAGATAGTCGCCGCAAGCACGAATGTCGAGCCGCCATAGCTCTGGGTCATTGTGGCATCATATGCTATACCAAAGAGGATTTCGTTTTCAGCCTTGTTACCACCGCCGGGCATATACTTTTCGTTGCCGGCAGAGAAGAGGTAGAGATAGTTCTCAGCAAGGCCTGAACCCTTGTAGCCGCCGCCCTGGTGACGTGCGATGATATTCTCGCAGCGTTTCTGGCAGTCTTCCCAGCGAGCTTCGCCCGAGAATACCTCGGCATTGAGGTAGAGACGTGCAAGCAGACCCTCGGCACCGTCAAGACCTACACGGCCATAGACCGGGGTTTCGGCGATAAGCTGGCCGTCTACGATTTCTTTAAGTTCTTTCTCAAGCCAATCGAAGAGGTCCTTGCGTGAAATCTGTACAGGGTCTTCGCCCAATGTCTCCTCGGTCGTAAACGACGACTGACCGAAAAGGTCGAGCATATTATAGTACGAATATGCTCGAAGCACGCGGGCTTCCGAACGCAGCTTAACACTCTCGATATCGGTTGCTCCGGCTGTATTCGAAAGGTACTGGTTACAGATTGCGATGTGGCCGAGCAGGCGGTAATATGCACCTTGTAGAATGCTGTTTGACTGCGACCAGGTATTAGTTACAATATCTACAACACCGGCGTCAGGCCAAATCCATACCAGTTCGTCGGTAGAGAACTCGCCAAGGGTAAAGAGAAGGCGTAGATATGCAGATGCACCGGGGTCCATGCCCTCTATATACGATGAGCCGGGGCCGTTGGTTCCTGACACGGCGATACCGGAGTAGCACATGGCCAATGAATTGGCAGCGAAGTTAGGATTATTGGTATCGACCAGATTGGGGTCATTGGGCTTAAGGTCAAGGTCTCCGATACAGGAGGTCAGCCCAATTGCTGCGACACCAAAGAGAATATATTTTTTGAAATTCATGTGGATTCTAATTAAGGTTATCAGAAGTTTGCAACCAGGCCGAGCGACCATGTTGTCGCACGAGGATAGATATTGCCGTCAACACCGCTGAAGACTTCGGGGTCGAGTCCTTCGTACTTGGTTATCACGAACGGATTCTGTACGGCTGCGAAAAGACGCAGACGAAGTTTCTCGCGAAGGAGGTTGTCGAATGTGTAACCAAGGGTGATGTTATCGCAACGCAGGAAGTTGGCATTACGCAGCCAGTAGTCCGACTCGTTGTGGTTGGTATTGAAATATACGTCGGTCTTGAACACGTTGCCGAGGTTGTTGTTTCGGAAAAGGCCGTCAGTTGCCGAGCCTCCGCGGAGTGCGGCTGCATATACATATTGGCCAAGGCTGCTACGGAGTGTGAAACCGAGGTCCCAGTTCTTGTAGCGGAAGTTATTGCTCATGGTCATAGTCACCTTGGGGTCTTTGCTGTGATTCACAACGCGGTCGTGCGAGTCAATCACACCGTCGCCATTCTGATCTACATAAGCTCCCTCGATAGGTTTGCCTGCCGAGTCGTATACCTGCTGGTAGAGGTTGAATGAGTTGGCGGGATAGCCTTCTTTCTGAATCTGACAGTTACCGTCGTTACCGCCGAAGCCGCCGCCGACCTCAAAGGTTAGGCCGTTGAGGTTGGTAATCATGTTGTGATTCCAACCTACGTTATAGCTAATATTCCACGTAAAATCTTCTGTTACAACAGGTTTAGCATTGATAGCGAATTCAATACCGTAGTTCTCCATATCGCCGATGTTCTGATACTGCATGCTTACTGTTGTAGAGCCGGCAATTACAGGCACCTTAGAGAGTAGGTCGCGAGTCTTGCGAAGATAGTACTCTACGCTACCGCTGATGCGGTTGTTGAGGAAGCCGAAGTCGATACCTACGTTCCATGTTGCGGTAGTTTCCCATTTGAGGTCAGGGTTAAGACCGTTGGGGAAGCTCGGTATCAGCCAGCCGCCCATGCCGTCGGGATAGAACGAACCGGGCTGCGAAGGCGAATAGGTCGGGATATATGCGTTCCAGAGGTCGCCTACAGCCTGCTGACCGGTTTCGCCCCAGCCTGCACGGAGTTTAAGGTCGTTCCACCAGCTGCGGGTATTTTCCATAAAGGCTTCTTCGCTGATACGCCAGCCGAGGGCTACGGCGGGGAAGATACCCCAGCGGTTATCCTTGCTGAAGCGTGAGGTACCGTCGGCACGGACGGTTGCGGTGAGCAGGTAGCGGTCTTTGAATGTATAGTTTACACGACCAAAGAACGACAGCAGCTGCAGGTGGTTCTTCCAATGATAGTTACCATCGGCGCTGTTGGGGTCTTTCTGGAAGGGTTTGCCAATCTGGTTTTCTGTATCCGACCAGTCGAGGATAAAACCGTCGCCGCTGGCTACAGGGGTAAGGAGACCGGCTGTAAGGGCCTCACCCTGTTCTGAGTCTGCACCGAACTTCCAGCCTTTATTGCGGTCGCGGCTCCAGGTATAACCTGCTGTTACGTCAAGATTTGAGTGGATAGCCTCGAACATCTTCTTATAGTTCAGGTAGAACTCAAGAAGCATATTCTGGCGCAATGCATATTCGTGTTTGCGGTAAGCGCCGCCATAGTTGTTGTGGTCCTTCCAAGCCATGTGCGAGTTGCCGTCTACTTCATAGTAGTCGTCCGACTTGGTAATATCGTAGCCAAGGTTGAGGTTGGCGCGGAGTTCGGGAAGGAAGGGGAACGCATAATCGAGCTGCAGGTTACCGTTCGAGCGGAATACGTCGGCCCAGTTGCGGGTCTGCTCGATAGTAGCCACAGGGTTGTAAGTACCGTTGTTGTCGAGGTTCGCCTTGCCGCCTGACACTGTATAAGGTTCGGTATAGCCGTTCCAAAGATAACCGTACATTCCGGCGGCAGTGCCGCCTACAATGGGAGAATAAGTATGAACAGGGCTTGTGGGGTCGAATGCTACGGCCTGGCCGATTGCGCCTTCCTGAGCCCAGTTGTTGTGTACATAGTAACCTTTCACGCGGGCGCTAACCTTAAGGTTGCCAAAGGTCGGGGTAAGGGTGATACCCACTGTCGCACGGTCCATATCCGATTTCTTGATAATACCGTTATTGCGGGTATAAGAAGCATCCACGCGATAGGGAAGAACCTTGCCTGCGGTACCGGCTACGGCAAGTGAGTAGTCATGGCTGATTGTGGTGCGGAACACCTCGTCCTGCCAGTTGGTGTTGGCGTTACCGAGTTTGGCAGCGGCGGCTGAACCTTCACCGAATTTATTGAGTATGAGCGAACGGAATTCGTTGGCATCAAGAACATCGGTAAGTTTGCGGGCATAGTCAACATACATATTGGCTGTAAAGGTAACCTGGGGCTTGCCGCTGACACCTTTCTTGGTTGTGATAAGAATCACACCGTTCGACGCACGAGTACCATAGATTGCTGTAGCCGAGGCGTCTTTAAGAATGGTCATCGATTCGATTGATTCGGGGTTGATCATCGAAAGGGGTGAACCCATGCCTAAGGGAGAATCGGCCTGCAGGGGCACACCGTCGAGTACGATAAGGGGGTCGTTGGTGGCCGAGAGTGACGCACCACCGCGAATACGGATGTTGGCCTTTCCCGAGGGGCCGCCTTCGGTGGTTACTACCACGCCGGGGGTCTGGCCTACGAGCATATCCTGAACCGAGGTGGCAAGACCGGCCTCTATTTCATCCGGTTTTACGATTGCTACCGAGCCGGTTGCATCTTCTTTCTTAACAGTACCGTAACCGATTGCCACTACTTCGTTGAGCATGGTCGAATTGGCTGTAAGCTTAACATTGATGTTTGTGCGGTTGTCTACCGGTACCTCTTGTGTATCACAGCCGACATACGAGAACTCGAGTACCGCATCGGGTGCTACCTGAATAGTGTAGTTGCCATCGAAGTCAGTTGCCACACCGAATCCGGCCTGGCCCTTAACCGTAACGCTGGCGCCGATGGCGGGTTCGCCTTCCGGCTCTATCACAGTACCTGTGACTGTGATCTTTTACGCTAATGCCGGGAACGACAGGCACAGCACCATTATCAGGGCAAGCCATGCTTTCCGCGTCATTGGGGAACAGTTGTTCTTCATGCAAAGGGGATTTTTAGTTAATTTTGTTTGTAATATAATCTCTATGTTAGTTTACCACAAGGGGCACTTACCCCTATCTTAGTATTTAAGGTAAATTCGTATAATCAAGGCAAATACTTATTGTATCGGCCTCCAGTTTTTCATTCTCTATTATGTATTCTACAATCGTAAGTATGTAATATGGTCTGGACTGCGCCGGAGTCCCGGTTTACGCTTCCGGGATTTACGTCCGCAAAGAAAGTTAAAATTTCGTTACAAAGTATGCCTCTCGGGTAATTTTTTTCCCCGAAAGGCAAACTTTAACTGTTTTAACTTAATAGGATTTCGTTTTTAACACTTCGTCAGTTCGCTAAGTGCTACCTTGATTCGGCGGAGAGCCTCTACAAGGTTTTCATCAGAGGTGGCGTAGCTCAGGCGGATATAGCCGGGTGCGCAGAAAGCCTCTCCCGAAACTGTTGCCACATGACCAACCTCGAGCAGGTACATCGCAAGGTCGGAATCGGTTTTGATTGTGCGGCCGTCGGGGGCGACTGTTCCAAGATAGGCACTCACCTCGGGGAATAGATAGAATGCGCCCTGGGGCTCGTTGACGCCGAGGCCGGGGATTTCGCGGGCAAGGCGCACCACAAGGTCGCGGCGGCGCTCAAAGGCTGCTCGCATTTCTTCTACACATTCCTGCGGGCCGGTATACGCTGCTTCGGCTGCTTTCTGCGCTATCGACGATGCACCTGAGGTCATTTGGCCCTGAAGCTTGGTGATAGCCTTGGCAAGAGGGGCAGGTGCGGCGCAGTAACCGATACGCCAGCCGGTCATGGCATACGCTTTCGAAACACCGTTGATCACTACTGTGCGGTCGGCAATCGAGGCAAAAGAGGCAAGCGATACAAATTCACCGCCTGTATAGAGTATATGCTCGTAGATTTCATCGGCAATAACAAGCACCCGGGGATGACGCTCAAGAACCGCTACAAGCGCCTGCAACTCCTCGCGGCTGTATACGCTGCCGGTAGGATTCGAGGGCGAACACATGATGATAGCACGTGTGCGGTCGGTGATAGCGCCTTCAAGCTGCGCAGGCGTAATTTTGAAATCCTGCTCAAGGCCGGTGGCTACCAGTACAGGCGTACCCTCGGCAAGTTTAACAAGCTCCACATAGCTTACCCATGCCGGGGTGGGTATTATCACCTCGTCTCCGGCATTGATTGTGGCCATCATCACATTGGCAAGGGAATGCTTGGCGCCGTTGCCTACTACAATCTGCGTCGGCTCGAAATGAAGACCATTTTCGCGCGACAGCTTCTCGGCAATGGCTTGACGAAGGCTCATATAACCCGGTACGGGGCTATAGAAACTGAAATTGTCCTCTACAGCCTTGACTGCTGCGGCCTTGATATGCGACGGGGTATGGAAATCCGGCTCGCCGACACTCAGGTTTATCACATCGATTCCTTGTGCCTTGAGTTCGGCACTTTTCTGCGACATCGCAAGGGTCTGCGACGCGGCCAAAGACTCTACTCGATTAGATATTTGCATAGTAGGTGGTTTCTTTTCTGATTTGTTCTAATACTGCAAATTTAGACTTTTTTCAACGAAATAAAAAATAAAATTCACCCTAAAAATACAAGCACCTATATCTCACTGGTTATCAACGCAAACCGCCGTCCGGCATCACAGTTGCCGCTTTCGGCTACGTGCAAAAAAATCGGAGAAGCCACAACCTGTCGCGACCTCTCCGATTATTATATTATTTTGCAAATGCAAGCCGGCTTATCTGCGGCGTTTGCCACCGCCCTGCTGCTGGCGCTGTGCGGCCTGGGCCTGACGGCTTGCCTCTTCGAGGCGGGCCATCCAACCGCTCTTCTTTCGTGGCTTGCGGGCATTGGCAAGGAGCTGTTCGCGTACCTTCTTTTCATCGATTACGCGACGGAAAATCCATGTCTGAACGATAGTGATCAGTAGCGACAGGAAGTAGTAGTAGCTAAGGCCCGAAGCATAGTCATTGAAGATAAACAAGAACATCACCGGCATGATATACATCATCATCTGCATGCCCGGCATACCCTGGCTTGTGGGCTGGTTCTGCATGCTTACCTTCATATAGATGATATTGACAACTGTCATCATCAAGCAGAATAGGCTCACATGGTTACCGTAGAACGGTATGCTAAACGGCAAGGTAAAGATTGCATCAGGGGCCGAGAGGTCGTGTGCCCAAAGGAACGACTGACCGCGAAGCTCGATTGCCGACGGGAAGAACGAGAACATGGCAATAAGAACAGGCATCTGAAGCAGCATAGGCAGACAGCCTGAGAACGGGCTCGCTCCGGCACGGCTGTACAGAGCCATTGTCTCCTGCTGGCGTTTGAGTGCATCTTCCTGGTTGGGATACTTCTCGTTGATTTCCTTGATTTCAGGTGCAAGAACTCGCATCTTGGCCTGGCTCTTGAAGCTCTTGAAGGTGAAGGGGAAGATAATGAGCTTGATGAATATGGTCAGCAACAAGATTATGATACCGTAGTTGCTGATAAACGAACCAAGGAAGGTAAATACAGGTATTACAATGATTGTATTGATCCAGCGGAAAAGACCCCAGCCAAGAGGGATAAGACGTGTCAGCGACAGACCGTCGTCATAGCCGAGTTCGTCGTCAAGACTCGAAAGGATAGGATAATCGTTAGGTCCGAAGTACCAATCGAAACTTGCTGCTGTGCCGTCGGCAACGGTATAAGGCAGCGTTGCCGCCATTGTCATATCTTTAAGATAGTTCTCGGTCTTGAGGTTGACTGAGTTCAGTTCGGCACTGTTAAATGCATTGCGGGCGATAATTACGCTCGAGAAGAACTGGTTTTTGAATGCAACCCAGCGCACACGGCCATTGAGGCTTTCGCTGTCATCAGAGTTGGCATCGAGATCGTCCACGCCTTCGCCAAGATACTGGTAATAGATTGCGCTGTTACGCTCCTCGAAGGTGCGGCCAAGCTCGTTGCGACCCATTTTCTGGTGCCAGTTGAAATCCATGGTGGCGGTATTGGCCGGAAGGATTTCCGACATTCCTTTCTGCACAATGTCCATACGCACGGTATAGCCGTCCTTGGCAAGTGTGTAGCGGATGCCCCACTCTGCCCCGGGTGCCGGACTCATGGCAAAATAAACGGCACTGTCGCCCTCGGCGGTTGCTGCGAAATTGAAATCGCGTGTATCGAGGCGCTGGTCGCTGGTGCGGAACAGGAAGCCGTAGCCGTCGGTAGCATCGCGGAATAATTTTACTGTCGTTGTATCGCCTCCGACTTCGGTATTGTATTTCTTAAGTTCTACCTGATCGACTTTAGCGCCACGGCTGTTGAGGCTGATACGCACAAGGTCGTTTTCAAGAACAATTTCCTTGCCTTCGCCATGGATATACTTGGCAAATCCGGCGTATTTGGCAGCATTGACTGTCAGGTCTTTGATACTCGACACGGCTACATTGAGCGCATGCGCATCAAGCTCTGTGCGACCGGCAAGCAGGTCGCTGATCGATACTGTCGACACACCGTTGCTGTAGGTGCCGCTGAGTACTCCTACACTGTCAAGATTCAGGTCAAGGTTTTCACTCTTGAAATTATAGCTGCCATCGGCACCTCGTGTGCCCATAGAGCGTACCGACGCTACAAGGGCTGTGCTGTCGGCGGATGTGAGGGCGAGAGTTTGAGTCGCTGATGCGCTTTGGGCGGACTCTGTCTGTTCGCGACGCGTATTGTCGGCCACTCGCTCTGATTCGTCAGGCTTGCTCAACCAGAGAAAGCCAAACATTACCGCGGCCATGAGTAATAGGCCGGTGACTGTGTTTTTATCCATTATTGTTGATTATGGTAGTTTACCGGTGGTAAATTGTTTTAATTGTTACTTTGCTCATTTAACATGCAAAAATACGCAAAAATTTTCAAACCACAAAAAGGAGTACCTCACCACCGCACACCCGACTCGCTAACACATTGTATATAGCCATTTTAACAATCCAAGCCCCGGAATCTGCGCTACAGCATTCCGGGGCTTGAGTTTTGATATTTGGAATTTAGAATGAGAATTGCACCATTGCTTCGAGGCGGTTGGCATGGCCACTCTCGCCGTTGATGTTCTTGCGAGTGCCATGGAGATATTCTACACCCACGCGAAGGTCGCCGAGGACATTGTAGAAGGCATTGGCGGCAATATACTGGCCATAACGGTAGGTATCGCCCGACATGCCCTTTGTATCATAGAGTTGCGCACGGCTGTACGAGCCTGTTACGAAGAAATCGGGAGTAAAGTTATACTGCAGGCCTGCGGTCCAACCGGTCGTTCCTGGAGCTTTGAGGCGGTCAGCGCCGTCGGGCACAAGGTCAAAGCCAAGGCCGTCGAGGTCATTGATATAGCTTGCAATACCCTTGCCATAGGTATAATGACCAAAGAATTTCAGACCGCCAACAATATCTGTTATCGCGCTCATCTGCACACCCCAGCCGGTACGGAAATGATTTGACCCGGCTCCGGCCATATCGCGATAGCTCAGCTCGCGGAGGATACCTGATAGCCGGATATGGCTGTCGCCTTTGTTCCAGGCATACTGCACATAAGCCGGAATATCGGGAAAACGCTGCGAGATTGTACTCGTCGATGCTCCGAGGGTATAGTTGACCGAAGGCAATTCTGCCGATATGGCGTACGAGAAGCCTCGGTACGAAGGGCTGGCATACTGCACCATCATATTCTTGGCCGACGTCTGCCCCGCAGGTCCTTGGTCATCTACTGTAGGAGCCATGGCCGGACCGTCGGCAAAGGTACTTCGCATCTTTCCAAGCGTCACATGACCTACAGTCACATAGGCTTGCTTCAATTTGAGTCCGTAGCCGCCGTTATCGCCCGTAAAATTAGTCTGAACATACACTATGACACGGCCAACCTTGGTCTGACGTGTAACAAGTTTCAGAAAAATCGACGAATGGGCGGCTGTCGCTCCGAAGCGCTGGCGCTGCGCCGGGTCGAAGGGTACGGGTATCTTGCTTGTATAGAAGTCGTTGTTTGGCACGGCTCCGCAAAGGTCATACTCGCCGACGGCCTTCACGTAACCGCCAACACCAAGTGCTACCGACCCTTTCTTGTCAAGAAAGAGAAATCGGGGAGCCGCAGGGTCTTCAAACGCCAAATTGGCGCGGGAGTACATCATGGCAACATTCGAGATATGGTCTGGATGCCCCGGATCGCCCGACACTATGACTGCTCGGTCGGGAATTGAATCAACTGTCTGCGCAAAACCTGATAGTGCAGGAAGAAGCGCCAAGCTAAGAATTAATTTTCTCATGAGGTATGTGTTGTGATGTTATAAGTTATCAACAACACAAACTCACAATAAGTTTACCCCCGGCAAGGTAAAATACTATCTTGCCGGAATTGACTATTTCCTTTATTCTTCGTTTGTTTGCTCCTCGGTCTGACGGGATATGCGTATCAGCTCGAGGCGGTTAGCCGATTTCTTCATTATATCGAAGCGTAGTGGCTCTATCAGCACGGTTTCGCCCTGCGCAGGTATAGTGCCGGTAGACTGCAGTATATAACCGGCTATGGTCTGATAGCTGTCGTCCTCGGGAATCTCAAATCCGAAGCGTTCGTTGATGTCGGCAATCTCACAGCGCCCCGAGAATTCAAATACACCGGGGGCTACCTCGCGGGCTGTAAGGCCCGAATTGTCATGCTCGTCTTCTATATTGCCGCAGATTTCTTCCATGAGGTCTTCGAGTGTCAACATTCCGGCTGTGCCGCCGAATTCATCAATCACTATCGCTATCGACCGCTTCTGCTGCAAGAGTCGGCGCATCATGATATTGGCCATGAGATTTTCGGGTGTATAAAGCACCGGCTTTACTCGTTCCTTCCAATCTACCGACGCATCAAAAAGCTCGCTCACATGTATATAGCCCAATATGGTATCGATATCGTCGCGATAAACGATTACCTTCGAGCGCCCGGTACTTGTGAATAGCTCTACCAGCTGCTCGCGTGTACCGTTTTCGATATTTATGGCCACTATTTCATTTCGAGGTATCATGCAGTCGCGCACGTGGGTCGACGAAAAATCGAGGGCGTTACGGAAGATTTTAACCTCGTTGTCAACCTCTTGCTTCTGCTCTTCCATATCGTCGATAGTCTCCTCGATATAGTCGTTGAGGTCTCCGATAGATATCAGGTGCATTTTTTTATCGGCATCCTTGACCCCGACAAGGCGCATAAGCATACGCGAAAGCCACGACGTAAAGGCTGATATCGGATACAACACGATATAGACCAGATACATCGGCAAGGCCATGAACTTGAACGAGTTATTAGGATTGATGCCGAATATCGTCTTTGGCAGGAACTCGCCTGTAAGCAGTATTATAAGGGTCGATATCAAGGTCTGCCCCAGCAGTATAAAAACCTCGTTGTTGTAAATCTGTGCAAGCAGCGGCTCTATCAGGGCGGCAGCTCCCATACCGTAGATTACAAGCACAACATTGTTTCCCACAAGGATTGTAGAGATAAACAATTCGGAATTGGAATAGAAACGGTTGATGATACGGCCAATAAAACCGCCCTTGTTCACATCAAGCTCCACGCGTACGCGGTCGCTGGTGACAAAAGCCATTTCAACTCCCGAAAATAAGCCTGAGAGAATGAGGCTTACAAGGGTTATGCTTATCCATATCGAAGGATCTGATACACTCATGGGTATTATTTGTTTTTAATCAGAGGCGTTTTAGTTTTGCTTTGCGCATCACCACTCCGTTGACTACCAACGGTGCCGTATCGGCAGCGGCCTCGCGGGCTGCTTCCGACGGGCGCTGGCGGTGACGGCGCCGCGTGTTCGATGCCGGGGTGGCCGACGTATCATTAGTTGCGCTATCCTTGACTGCCTCCTTGCGCTCTACCGGCAGTATGGCGGTCGGGCGACGAACGCTATAGTATCGCATACTTTGGTCTGATTCGAATCCGAAACCCTCGATTATGCGGTCGGTGCGCACAATGTGGATAAACGAATCAGAGTATATCTTGCGGGCGTTCTGGTCCCAGAACAGCTGCTGTGTCAGGAATGAATCGGCTTCGGTATTTACCATGACCACGTTGCCATTCAGTTCCCACAGGCGTTTGCGAGAAAAATAAACTGCTGAATCGCACACCACGTTGGCCGACGGTTGCATCTCAAGGTCGTACTGCTGCAGTTCAAGGCCGTCGGGAAAGCGCCAGAATGGTTCTTCGGCGTCTTCAAACATCAGCCACAACGGCGAGGTCAGATGATAGCGGGTATAGCCCGAATCGCTGATCAAAGTCGATACATCGCTTGTCGACATCGTTGGCGTTGTCATACCGTCGCCCGCATTGGGTACATAGCGTTTCTGCTCCGGGCCGCAGCCACAAAGCAATGTAGCCGCAGTCCATGTCAGGATTGCGGCTGTCGGCAAGGCCAGCATCGACCTTTTCCTATATTTTAGTATATCTTGCTCTGTCGGAACCACATTTCGTTGAAATTCACCCCGATAGTGATATTGAGATAATTCTCTTTAATCAGAGGATTGGGGTGGGCCTGACGATGCAACCACTCGAAACCGAGGTTGATAGTGGTCTTGAATTCCGGCACAGGGAAACCGAAACCGGCTGTTATACCATACTCGCGCAGCTGGTTGCCGCGGAGTTTGAGGTAGTCGTCGGCCCAGTATGCACCAAGGCGGTAGTTGACACGCTTGAAGTACGAGCCGCGGAAATTAGGCACATACTGTATACCGAGGGCGTACTTACTGCGGTCGGCATAGCTCTGTAGATGCTCGTTCTCCTCGGTATAGCGGTATTTGGCCTTGCTCCAGGGCTGGAAGGTATAGTCGAATTCTACCATTACCTCGCGGCCAAACTGATAGTTGATACCTGCGCCCCAGGTTTCGGGGAGCGAGTAGTTGCCTTTGAGCTTGTGCTCGTCCGAGAACTGAGGCTTATATTCATCAAGAGCGGTGTCTAAGTAAACCTGTCGGCCGGTACCCAGCAATGTCTTACCGGGGGTATATGTGAGACCGAGGGTCAGACGGTCGCCGGCAACCGGGCTGAAGAAGTACTGGGCACCGAATGTCAGGCGATAGTCGCGCACGATCATCTGTTTCTGGAACAAGGCGCTCTGCTGCGACGACAGAACCGCATAGGTCTCGTTAAGAACCGTACCGAACAGATAAGATATATTCGCACCCACGGTGAAGCCCTTGAACGGACGGCCCGCAACACCAAGATACAGCTCATTCAAGCTGCCCGAGCCTTGGCGCGAATCGATACCGTTGTCAATCTGGCTGCCGAATGAGTATCCTACCGACGAATACGGCACCAAGCCTACCGAGCCGCCCATATATTTGCCGAGCGGAAACTGCATGGTCACGTAGTCAAGACCGCCACCGAAGTCCTTATCCTTTATCAGTTCTCCGTTTTGTTTTTCTGTCTGCCACATTGCCGTAAGGTCGATACCCATATCGAAAAGGAATGTCAGGGTATCTATTGCCGCATACGATGCCGGGTTCATGGCATTGATCTGGCGGCCCGAATTCATGGCATAGCCGACACCGCCCATCGCACGTTGTATCGATGTGGCTCGGTCGCGCAAGATACCGACACCATAGGCCGAGTAAGGGGTCATCGTGCCGTTTTGTGCCACGACCGGCGCTGTTGCGGTCAATAAAAGGGCAAGAATAAGCGCTATTCTGCTAATTTTCATCTTTAATAATACTGTATAGACCCTTATGCACAAGATAGGGGTCATGGATATAGTCGAATGTGAGAATGTTTTCGTTTACAAGTAGTTCTGCCGACCCGCCGGTAAGCACCGCAAGGGCCTTATGGCCGGCCGCCTGGTGATAGTAGGCAAGTTCTGCCGCGATGCCCCTCACCGCCCCGCTACGCATAGCCTCGGCTGTAGTCTGGCCCCAGAGAGGGATATCGCCTCCTTGGGCTGACACGGCAGGCAAGGCGTCGGTAAATGCAGCCAAAGCTCGCAGTCGCAAATCAATGCCGGGTGCTATATTGCCGCCTACATAGCGATTTCCCTCTACGTAGTCGTAGGTAACAGCCGTTCCGATATCCGATACAAGCAGTGGTCGGTTGTAACCGGCCAAATGGCGTGCGCCTAAAGCTGCGGCAAGGCGGTCGGCCCCGAGGGTATCGGGCGTGCGGTAGGCAATGCTAAGCGGCATGGGTGTACGAGCCGTAAGCTCCACGATTCTGTCCGCAAGGCCTTCGAGCGATGCGGCATCGTCGGCATGCTCCGAGGCTACGACTGTGCACCAGCAGATAGAGTCGAAACGACCCTCGCCTCCGAACACTCGCTGCTCCATAGCACGTACAAGATCACCGGCTGGCAGGCTTTCGTCACCCTTGAGGGTGTCGATTAGATGTCCGTCGGTGCTCCATGCAGCTGCCTTTATGGCAGTATTGCCTCGGTCGATTGTGAGTTTCGCTCGCATAATGGGGCAAAATTACAAAATCGTGGCCACTTTGAGACTATCTTTCCAATTATTAAATGTTAAAATTGCGTAAGTCATACACGCCCGACATAATCGAACCGCTCAGAACAACTCTGATTGAGTACATTTCGACCTCTTTAATATTAACCAAATTAGCCCAACGCCAAGCAAAAGTAATAATTTTTGTTCCAGGCGTTGAGCTTTAGCGAAACCTCCGGCCGGACTTTCGCTTATAAGGATTATTATCAAGAAGCTATATCAGTCTCAAGCGTTGCCGCGGTCTTTCATATTGATTACCGGGCGGATAAAGTACAGCACCTTGACCGTAGGCTCGATAAGACGCAGTATCTCTTTGGGGTCTTTGTAGGCCATTGGGCTTTCATCGAGAGTTCCGCGGCCGACCGAGGTGCTATACACTCCGCGCATAGACTCCTCATACTCAACCATATCAATCAGTTCCTTCGCCTCGCTTCGCTTAAGCAGGCGGCCTGCGCCATGAGGGGCCGAGAAGTTCCAGTCGGCATTGCTGCGACCCTCGCAGATGATGAGCCCGTCGCGCATATTGAACGGTATCACGAGCTTCTTGCCCTCTATTGACGCCACTGCGCCCTTGCGGATCATGCGCATCGAAAAATCGATATAGTTGTGAGTAGTGATAATCTGCTCAACAATCTTACCCGACATGCCCGACACTCGGCGGATAACATCGAATGCCATCCGCTGTATCACCATATGGTTATACTCGGCATAAGCCTGCGCAATAACCATGTCGGTGATGTAGCCTCGCATATTGTCGCCGTCGAGGTAGCCGTTGACCGACACTTGGTGCGGGTCGGCTGCGACGGTCTTCCAGTATTTCCATACCTTCTGACCGAAATTACGGCTTCCGCAATGCGCTGTGATTGCGTATGTACCCTCGGGAGTCTCGCCGATTTCGATGAAATGGTTGCCCGACCCCACCGTGCCTATT
Organism: Bacteroidales bacterium M2; assembly: GCA_001689415.1. Taxonomy (GTDB): domain Bacteria; phylum Bacteroidota; class Bacteroidia; order Bacteroidales; family Muribaculaceae; genus CAG-873. The sequence goes on from LUJM01000023.1 coordinate 49,751, forward strand.
GCACGATAGAAATTCTGCTCGTCCATTTCCATGCGGCGAAGCATGCGGGTAATACCGTTTTCCGAGAAATCGAAGTCGCCAACATACTCGGGCCAGTCACGCTTGGCCTCGATATGGCGGCGCTGTAGATGCGACAGGAATTCCTTGGTGTTGAACCGGGTAGAATCGTGCACGGTCATACCGAATTTGATACTCGAGCGTATACCGGCCTCTATTTCGGCGAAATGCTCGGCATTCACCGGCATGTCGGTAATAGCCGTCGACACCGTGCAGCCTATATCGCCGCCTACGTGATCGGGGTTGACATGGTCGGCAAAGGGAGCGGTAAAGCCCACTACGATATCCTTGCCGGCATGCACATCGGGCATGATGCGGATTTTGGCATCCTTGAACATCGGATGGTTGACGAAGGAATAAACCAACGACAGAGCCTCCTGTTCGATATTGTCTGTATAGATGATGCAGTCTTTGCTGTATCTTCCTTTTAGTTCCATTGTGTTGTGTTTTTATGCCTGCTCGAGGCACCGGTTGTCATTAATGTGAAGTGAGGAAGGTTTTTATTTTCAACGGCGATGTTACAAATTACATTTTAGTAAGGTATTTAAAAGTTATCAGAAGCCTATTTGCCCCCGGCATACCGGGCGGACAGTCCGCTGCGCGGGAAGGAGGCATCCGTTATAACTTCGCCGCCACAGCTCAGATTGCGTTTTTGTTCATTCTGTATCTATTACGATAGTTTTGATTTTTTTCTTTCGAAGATGTCTATTTTTCTTTCACCCCATGGGTTGTCACATAGAATGCCACTGCCGAGGCGGCGGCTACGTTGAGCGAGTCTACGCCGTGGCTCATTGGTATACGGGCCACATAGTCAGCATCTTCTATCGCTTTTTGGCTCAAGCCGTCGCCCTCTGTGCCAAGCACTATGGCAAGGCGTGGCTCGCCACACATTTTTTTGTCGTCGATGTCTACACTGTCGTCGGTCAGAGCCATGGCCGCCACTTTGAAGCCTTGCTCGCGCAATGCCGCATAGCCGTTTTCCGGCAGCCAGCACCATGGCACCATAAACACAGTACCCATCGACACCCTTATAGCCCTGCGGTTGAATGGATCACAGCTTGTGGCGGTGAGAACAACGCCGTCTACGCCGAGCGCTGCCGCCGAGCGGAATATAGCTCCGATATTGGTGGTATCGGTCACGCCGTCGATAACGGCGAGTCGGCGGGCATCGCCACAAACATCGGCCAACGATGGCCGGTCACCGCGACGCATTGCGCACAGCACGCCGCGAGTGAGCGTATATCCTGTGAGCGAGGCCAATAGCTCGCGCTCGCCGGTATAAACCGGCATATCGGGGCATCGGGATATTATCGCCGAGGCATCGCCGGTGATGTGTTTTCGCTCACAAAGCAAGGCCACAGGCTCGAAACCGGCATTGAGCGCCGAACATATCACTTTGGGGCTTTCTACAACTATAAGGCCGGCCTCGGAGCGCAGCTGGCGGTCGGTAAGCGACGCAAAGACATTTACCCGGCTGTCGTCGAGGCTCGTTATTTCTATGATATTCATTTGGATATGCGCTTTAAACGTGCTGCAAGTTTACGCAGCGACAACATGATAGGCGACGGTGCCGAAGCGAGGTCCGACGACATCGGGTCGGTAAACGAGGTCAGCACAGGCGCTTCGCCAAACTGCTCGGGATAAATCATCATCAGGTTGTTGCGCGAGAAGTAGCGCTGCAGGAAGGCTGGCAGCTCGGCCATTTCCGAACGGTACGACACCGACTGCACTCGCGCCCCGATTACTACAAACAAGTCATCGTCGAGTATGCGGTTCGACATCAATATCAGGTCGTCCCAGCCTTCGGTGGTCTTGAATTCGCACCGTATGCCGTAGTTCTCGGAATAAATCACACCCCTGATGAGCGGCTGCACTTCGGCCGGGCAGCAGAATATGATACGGCAGCCCACCTGGCGTGTCAGGCGCGAGAGGGCTCGCACCCAGCGGTTAAAGCCGGTCTCATACTGAGCATCGGCAGGCACCCACACTATCACCCTGGTTATGGTTCCGGCAGGCACAAAGCAGCGCGATATGATAATCATACGGTTGGTCGAGCGCAACAAATGCTCTACCTTCATGCCGAAAAATGAGTCGATTACCGTGCTGCGGCGATGCATACCGAGCATTATCTCGGTGATATCGCGCTCCTCGATTGCATTGAGCACACCGGTAACGGTATTGAGGTCGTAGCGGTCGAGGGTGTCGATCTGAGTGTCGGCAGCGGCAGCTGTTCGCCGTGCAGCATCAAGCGAATTGCGCGACAATGCCTTGGCCGACGGACTGTTATCGTTGCGCACATGCAAGGCATAGAAGTGGTGTGTGCCGCGGGTATTGCGCATCAACACAGCCATTTCAACCAATGCAGGGGTGGTTATAGGGTTGGCAACACCGATGAGGGTATTATTGTTCCTCTGATTCTTGCCCAAGCTGTGGTCGGGATCTTCCTCTATCATCCTCACTTTCAGTCGACCGGCAGCACCCGAGGTGATAAGCGGAGCAAGTGCGCAGGTCACAAGTATCACGGCGATAGTACTGTTTAATATTCGCTCGTCGAACATTTCGAGACGGTAGCCTACAGTGACAACAGCAAGGGCCACAGCTGTATGCGCAGCCGTAAGGCCAAACATCACATTGCGGCTATCGCCTCCGAAGCCGTTGATTCTCTGCGCCATCCACGCCGGAAGCCATTTGCTCACAAGGGCAACGGCAAGCATGATACCCGAAACGCCGAGCGTGGCAGTATCGCCGAACACACGCACATTGATCATCATGCCTACGCTGATAAGGAAGTAAGGGATAAAGAGCGCGTTACCTACAAATTCTATCGAGCTCATCAATGGCGACGCGATAGGTATAAAGCGGTTGAGCAACAAGCCCGCGAAGAATGCGCCGAGAACAGGCTCGAGGTCTATCAGCTGGGCTGTGCATGCCGCAAGAAACACGAGGGCGAGCACAAACACATACTGGGTCACCTTGTCGCTGAATTTTTTGAAGAAGTAGCGTGTAAGCCGTGGATAGAGGTATATCAAGGCCACAACCCACAATGCTAACTTCAACATCAGCAAGGCTATGGCGGCGAAATTGAAATACCCTTCCTGACGAACGCTTACAGTGGCGGCAAGCACAAGTAGTGCGCCGATAACTGCAATAATCGTTCCCACGATAGCTATCAGCACCGCCGGCGCCTTGGTGATACCGAATCGGGCAGCCACCGGATATGCCAACAGTGTGTGCGAGGCATACATTGCGCCAAGCAAGAACGAGGTTGTCCAGTCAAGGTCAAGCAGATACACACTCGACAGCACACCCATCGCCAAGGGTATAAGAAGCGTAAGCACACCAAAGACCAGTCCGCGCCTCAGGTTGAGACGCAGGTGGTACATATCGATTTCGAGACCGGCGAGGAACATTAAGTAAAGCAGTCCTACCTGGCCGAAAATCGCAAACGACGAGTCGTTGTCGAGTATATTAAAGCCATACGGGCCGATGACTACACCGGCCACGATCATACCTATAATATGGGGTATCTTGAGTTTATTGAGCAACAAAGGCGCAAACAGGATGATAGCCAGTACGATAAAGAATATCTGTACCGGCTGCGTCACCATGGCTTGCGCAAGAGGAATCATCGGTGCTCGAGTATGTATTGGGCTATCTGCACGGCATTGAGTGCCGCACCTTTGCGGATTTGGTCGGCTACAGCCCAGAACGACAAACCGTTGGGATTGGCCAAGTCGCTACGCACGCGGCCAACATACACAGGGTCGCTACCGGCGACAAAGAGGGGCATCGGATAGCCGAGGGGTTCGAGACTGTCTACAAGCACTACGCCTTCGGCTGCGGCAAATGCCTCGCGGGCTGCGGCAACGCTCACTGGCTCAGCGGTTTCAACCCATATAGCCTCGCTGTGGGCACGTTCTACGGGTACACGGACGCACGTTGCGCTGACATCGAGACCGGGAGCATGCATTATCTTCTTGGTCTCGTTGTGCATCTTCATCTCCTCGCGGGTATAGCCGTTGTTGGTAAAGGTGTCGATATGGGGTATGAGGTTCATGGCAAGCTGACTCACAAACTTGCTGTTTGTCACTTCCTCACCGGCCACGAACTGACGTGTCTGCTGGCGCAGCTCTGCCATACCCGAAGCACCGGCGCCGCTTGCAGCCTGATAAGTGGCCACATGCACTCGGCGGATAGGCGAAAGGTCGTTGATAGGCTTGAGGGCTACCACCATTTGTATAGTGGTGCAATTGGGGTTGGCGATGATATTTCGCGGGGCATTGAGAGCATCGGCACCATTGACCTCGGGTACTACCAGTGGCACATCCTCGTCCATGCGGAATGCGCTGCTGTTATCAATCATTATAGCACCAAACTTGGTAATCTCCGAAGCAAATTGCTTGGAAACATCGCCACCTGCCGAAACAAATGCAAAATCAATACCTTCAAAATCCTCAGGGTTTGCTCCAAGCACCCTTACCGGCTGTGTCTCACTACCGCGAAATTGAAATTTGCGGCCGGCACTGCGCTCCGACCCGAATAGTCTGAGCTCGTCGACAGGCATCGACGAGGCATTCAATACATCGATAAATTCCTGACCTACAGCGCCCGAGGCGCCCACAATTGCTATTTTCATTCTTTAACCTAAAATTTGGCTGCAAAATTAACAATTTTCCAGCAATTATGAAAATATTTGAGCATTTCATCCAACCCCATATCATACTGCGTAAAAAACATCCGGGGACAATCTGCAAATCAACGATAGGAGCTTGCACTCTTTTATTTAGGTAAGCAGCATCAAAGCGCGGCATAATGCAATTTACTTAAGGACTCTTTACATGATATGGGCATATCGAGTAGGTCGGGAAACGAAAGTTTTCTGGCCTACTTTCGTTTCCTTTCCTCTCACACCACCGTACGTGCCGTTCGGCATACGGCGGTT
>LUJM01000024.1 GCA_001689415.1 Bacteroidales bacterium M2
ACCAACCCAAGCGGTAGTCGACTCCGCGGTCCAAAGCCGAACCGTCGTCAAAGCGAACATTGACGTACTGAGATTTAACCTTGGCTATTTTTTCACAAAAAAACAGCGACTAACTGCGCCATGCTACCCCCTATCTACCAACTACTTACAAACCAACTCCTCAAAAAAGTCACTTTTTTTCAAAAAAAATTCATCTTGCTGTGAACTATATTTACCGACATGCGTTTTATAAGTACATAGCAAAATTACTTTTTCCATTGCAAGAAATGTGATAATGATTGGTTTATTATCTATTGCGGCGACACTGTGACAGCGTCGCCGCAGTAGTTTTATATAAGCAACGAGCTCCGGACATCGCCCGGAGCTCGTTTATAATTTTGGATTGTTGCTAAATCACTTATAGATATGGTCGATTTCAGGCGATGTGGTGCGGTAACTGGGCATGCACATACCGGTTTTCGATCCGATGTATGTTGGGTCGGAGATATAGAACTTGCCGCCGTTGTAGGTGTAGGCATCGCCCTTGTCGATGTCTGCAAGCTTGACCGACGCGCTCTCATGGCCCGGATAGGCAATCAGGTGATTCTCAACACCAAGTACATTCCACAATAGATAGGTATAGAAAATCACACGGTCCTCGCAATCGCACTTGGGATAATACAGTATTTCCTCAAAGAAGTAAGGCTTCTCGAAGCCGTGGTACTCATGGTCGGTAGCATATTCAAAACCACTCTGCACAAATTGCAGCAGGGTATTCACCGCGTCGACACGCGATTTGCCCTCGAGTTGGCCCTTCAACTGGTCCACAATGCTGCGACGCAGTTCGGGCATCAGATTCGACTCGGCATAATCGCCGATAGGCATTTGCGGATACTTAAACAGTATGGGGAAAAGTTTTGCATTTGTCTCTCCTGTTATTTCAAGGCCTCCATAACTTACCTTGAAGGGATGCGGCTCGTAGGGGATATTAAGTGTACCAAGACGCAGGTCGAGCTTGGCCGCCTTGGCTGCTGCCGCCGGCAACTCGCAAGTGGCGACACTCATATCTTCTGCCGACAAGGTCACCGAGGGGTCGGTGAATACGTAATATTTTTCATTGCCGAATCTAAAATACATACGGCCATAGATAGTCTGTACCGAGGGGAACATAATCAGTGCCTGGCCGCGGGTATTCACACCGATTCGTGCATCATAGCCAAGATGCGTCATGATATAGTGAACAAGCGATGTTCGCGACGACGCACTCACGCCGGGGAAATAGGCATTGCAGTAAGCTGTTGCGAGATCATAGGTCAGATAGCCGTTGAAATTGAGCTTTTTGGACAGGTCGGAAATCGCACTGATAAGCGTCGAGGCCGACGACGAGGCATCAAGCATGCGCCATTGCGATGCGAAGTCCGCAGGGGCTGATACACGTTCCATCAACCTTAGGTCGATCTGCGGCATTTCCATATCAATACCACAGTATTGGAATACAAACGGCTTGGTTTCTACCGGTCGCTGCACCGGTTTAGGAGTAGTTGCCACAGGCTCTTGACGAGGCTCGGGAGCAGGTGTCACTACCGGCTCGGGCTCGGGCAGTACTACCGGTTTGGGGGTGTCGGGGATTGACACCGGGGCTGTGGGCGGTACGTCGGGCTTGGGATTATCGTCACGACTCTCGCCTCGAAAACCGTTGTATTCAACCCATACGCCGTCAAGAAACTTGGCGTAGTCGGCCAGGATTCCGTCTCGAAAAGAACTATAGTCTTTCAACAGCCCCTTGCGGAATTCGTCGAAAGAACTTTTGGCAGAGTTATCAGATTGTTGAGCCGACGCACAAGTAGAGCCGGCAAAGGCAACAAAAAGTAGAATGGAGATTTTTTTTAGCATACGTCCTGAATACATCGGAAAAAAGATTTATCAATCGCCCGACCCTCGGCTGTCGAGGGTCGGACAATCGGATAGAATATGATTACTGGCGCTCGAGACCCTGGCGTACGAAGTCAGAGATCTTGTCGGCATTAGCCTGTGCAAGAGCTGTTTCTTTACGAGCCTGCTCGAGGGCACGCAGACGAGCCTTTGCAGCTGCGCTTTCGTTTACGATATAAAAAGTCTGCATCTCGTAAGTGCCGTCGGGGTTGCTCTTGATCACAGAGAAGCTTTCCGACATTTCGTTTTTGATTTCACGCTCTACAAGACGCTCGTAAGCAGCATAGAAGTGCTCGAATTCCTCAGTACCGTCGGTGCCGTTGGCTGCCATATCGCTTACTACGCGGCCCTTGAGGGTGCTGCCTGCCATTTGGGCATAGGTTACTGCGGCGCTGTTCGATGCCATCTGCTTGCCTACGTTCTTCGATTTGAAGTTTGTAGCAACACCGGCAACTTCGAATCCGTCGTCGCCGAGGTTGTTGAGTTTGTCGTAGTGAGTGAGAAGAGCTACCTCGAGGGTGCGGGTGCTGCCGAAGAGCTTCCAGCCCTCTTTTTTGTACTCTTTCATCTTGGCTTTCATTTCTTTCTTGTGAGCTTTTTCAAGCTGTTTGTTCCCGGCTGCGTCGGCTACGGGAATCATCAGGCAAATTGCCATAATGAGAATTAGTAGTTTTTTCATAATCTGAAATTATTAAAAGTGATAATGATTTGTAATGTCAATTGTTACCGTTAATTACTACATCGATTGTGCGGCATCCCAGATAGGGGTCGTTGCGACGGATGCGGTTGAGCCACTTGTGGAAGTCGTTGAATGGCAGCGACCGTGGCAGGTTTTCTCCTGTATAAGAGTCGTTTGCCTTTACAAATGGCTTAGGCGAGAATAGGATATAGAATCTGTCGTGCTCGGCAATCTTGTCTGTGGCAAGCTGCATCTCGTCGACCTCGCCATGCTCGGTCAGGCCTTTCTTGGCATCGAAGAATATATACTCTACACCATGCTTCACCTTTACACAGCCGTCGGAGCTGCCTGTATAAGGCAACAAGGTATACGCCATGCGGTCGTCGCCGATGAGGTACACGGCAAGGTAGCCGTCCTGGGGGGCTTTGAAATAAAGCCTCATGTCGTCGCCCGAACGGAACCGGGTGTCGGCATTGCGCAGCTCGGCACCATTGCGCAGCACTGCCACATCAAAGTCGGCAGCCTTGTTCGACAAAGCCCTCGCCGTACCTTTGACCTTGCAGTACACTACAGGGTGGCCGTCGTCGTCGTACGACATCTTATACACCGGCTCCCCTATATCGCTTATCCACTCGCCTTTGACCTCTGTTTCACTCAAAGATCTGAAGTAATTGTCCTCTACCCCGCTTCTCAGGCTTTCATCGCTCACCACCGACTGGGTTACGGTAGTGCCGAACTCTTTGGCAAGTGCCGACAGACGGGCGCCTTCGAGCGCACGGCTACGAGCCTCTTTGGGCGTGGTATTATCGTCGCCGTAGTAGGTATATTCACCCTCTACGGTACGAGTTTCCTGTGCCACACCCGCAAGGCATGCCATTAAAAACAGGAGCAGAACAAATATACGCGAATTAATCATCGTGCAAGTTTTTTAGATTTCCACTGGTCTTTCATGCTGCCCGATGTTACCACTGTCGGGGTCTGAGGCTTTTGGTTCACAAAGTTAGACTGGTGTGTAACTTCCTGAATCACGTAGTCCGACAGGTCCTTGAGGGTCACATTACCTTTGGTGTCGCGAATTTTCTTGAGCAGGAAGTATGTGAAAAGGCCGTGATTTTTCTCTACATAAGGGAGAGCTGTCTCATTACCCGAAGCTGCTGTAAGTACAAACATATTGCCCTTGGGAGCAGCCTCTTTGGCTTTGATTACCGCGCCACGAGCACCTTCTTTACCCATAATGGTGCTGTTGCCGGTGCTACGCTCTGCGCCGCTGAAGCAGGCATCGAGGAATACCATTACCGACTTGGCATTGAGATCGGCAAGGGTAGAATAAAAATCAGACAGTTTATACCATGTCCTTGAGTTGGTGGGGTTTGCATCAGATGCAAGCAGATAGGCCTCGCTCGATTTTTCGTCGGGAAGACCGTGACCGGCATAGTAAACAATGACTTCGGCATCCGAGCCCAGCACCGACGCCTTGCGCTGAAGGTCGCTCATAGCATCGTATATTTCGGCAAGAGAGGCATCTTTGCAGAACGACATGTTGGCCGCCGGCACGCCGAGTGTCTTCTTGCAATACTCCGAGAATGTATAACCGTCGGCGAAGGCAGACGGCACCTTGGCCACGTTCTTGTAGTTCTCGTTGGCAATAACCAGGGCGAGGGTGTTGTTGGCCCTGCGACCGGTTTCGGGTATATCCTTGTCTACGTCCGACGTACCGGCGATGTATACCTTGCCGCTATCACCCTTGGGCGCGTCGTGCTTGCCGGTAGGTCCGAGAATCGATGCGAAATCGATATAAACATCGGGCACACTGTAGTTCAGTGCGTTAGAGTTCTTGAATTCGTACCTCTTGCCGGTAGCGGTCATAAATGTTATCTCGGCGATACGCACGCTGTCGTTGTCGATAAAGAATTCGGGGTTCTGGAAGCGTATGCTTTTCCAGTTTTTCTTGAACGACTCAGCCTCGCCATTCTTCAGCGGAACTCGGACGTATACAGGGCCAAACGACGAAGTAATCTTAAACACCTCGTTGGTGGCATCGTAGGGCTCGAGATGAAGATCGTTGATACGCAGACGCTTGGAGTATTCCTTAAGATAATTGGCTGAAGCTTCTTTATTCAGTTTCTCGTATTCCTCGCGTATGGTTGTCTGATTCACACGACCCGAGTAATCATCCATTTTTTCAAATTCTCCTTTTTTAGCCCACGAACCCAGGCGCGAGGTTATATACTCGCGGGCGTAGCTGCTATAAGAAGGAGCGTCTTTGAGAGCCGAGCCTTGCGACTGTGCAAAGTTGAGGTCGCCGTTGCCGCTGTAAGTCATTGGTGGCGGCATAAATACATCTGCGAGAGGGTCCTCTTTGAGCAGTTTCAGACGTTCGTTGATTTTGTCGAAGTTGTATTTGTCTTCCATGCAGAGGTAGCACACACCGAGACTGCGCAGGTAAGGCACTGCCGTAGGGGCGCTTACCAGCACCTCGCGGAATTTGTCGGCTGCCGAGGCAAAGTAATTCTTGGCCTTACGGCGGAGACGGGTAGCAGCTTTGCTGTCCGACTCAGTGATGGCCTGATTGAAGAATCCCACGGCGAGGTTGTAATAGCAAAGACCTATGTGCTTGGCTGTTGACAAAGAGTTCGGACGTAGCTGGTCGAGGGTATTGTACACATTTATAGCCTGTTCGAAATCGCCGGCATCCTCATACAGTTTGCCTTGGATATCGAGCAGACGCTCGTCGGCAGGATTGGCCTCAAGAGCCTGGGTGAGGAACTTCTGCAGGTGTTCACCCCTGCCGCCGTCGATACATATCTGCATAGCTACCAGGAGTATGTGCTTCTGTCCCGGATAAATCTTGAGGGCTTCCTCTGCCGTTGCTATGCCGAGGTCCCACTGCCGGTCCTGAAGGCACGACTGAGTCATGAAGATGTATACATGCTCGCGCTGCTTGTTGTCGCCGGTGGCAAGGTAGATTTTGAAGTAATCGATAGCCTTGCCGTATTCCTTGCCGTTGTAAGCTCCCGACGCTGCTATATAAGCAATCATCGACAGGGTTTCGGGGTCAAGCTCGATTGCATCGCCGGTAAAGGCATCGAGCAAGGAAATGTCGAGGTAGGCGCGGGCAAACTCGGTCATCTTGTCCTTGTCGCCATTTTTCGAATAGAAGAAAGCACCGGCAAGCAAGTCGCGAGTCACATCGCGAAGCACTTCCTTGGCCTGATGCCACTCCTTCGAATCGGGAGTCTGGACTTCGAGGGCCTCGCATCCCTGCACGAAACACTCATATGCAAGAGGGCTTATCGTATCAAGAGGGGCACCGTCGAATTTCTTGAATTTCAACACCTTGAAAGTCTCGAGCGAGCGCGACAAAAGAGAATCGGGAGTTACGGCAGTGGTATCGGCTACGTTTTCGCCGAGAGCATCGCCAAGGCCCTCAGTGTCGGTCTGACCCCAGGTCAGGGGACAGACCAGCACCGTGGCTATCAGGAGTATCGTTGAGAAAAATATCTTTTTCATCAATCGTGATTAAAAGCTTTATTTATAGAGCGTCAATAAAATTGAATTCAATAGTAATGCGGCGGAATTCGCTGCCTTTGTCCTTGGCAACATCGATATCGTAGCGATAGTTTGTATTCATATCGTTGAGCGCCTTGATGTTATCGTTGAGATAATTCTTCACGCTGTATGCACGCAGGAAAGCGAGCTGCTCGTTCTCAGTCACCAGGTCTTTTTCGCGCAGGGTCATAGGCATGATTTTGCCGTTCTGATACACAGGTACTTCTACGATATCTCCGTAAGAACCGTCGTAGGGTATTCTGCTCACGATAGGAGTAGCATCTGCAGTACCCGAAAGGGTAATATTGAGTTTCTTGCCGGGCGCTACATACTGAGCGAAATCGCCTTCGAGAGCTTCCTTGACAAGAGATAGCATTGCACTTGCGGCACCTGACTGCTCGGCATGGTATTTACCGGGGGCAAAGTCTTCTACGGCGGTGAAGCCGGGGTCTACCTCATAAGAGAAATTCACATGGTAGTTGAGAATCTTCTTACCGCTTGCATCATAGTCGGGCTCGATACGAGAATCGACAGTGATATTGGTGTGGTCGGAGATTACATTACGTTTCTTTGCTTCCTCTATAACACGCTGGCGCATTTCTTCGAGGCGCTGTTCTTCCATTTGCTGCTGCAGGATGAGCTCGAGCGACACAACGTTGTCGGAGTCGGCCATGAAATTGAGGGGAGCACGCTCTATGTTGTTGTAGATATAAGTCTTGCCGTTGGTGCTGTTGTATACCTCGGCATAGATAAGTTCGAAATTATCATCGGCCATTACACCGTATTTTGGATTGCGGAACTGCAGGTCGCTGTTACCGTTGAAAGCGGCGAGATCAGACTCGGGCACCGGGAGGAAAATCGAAGGCATGTTCGAGAAGTCCACCTCGAGAACACCGTTTGCGCGGTTATATTTGCCGAGCGACACTTCGCTCATCGAAAGCATGTCGGGAGCAAGGCGAGTAGAAATCTCGTCCTCGAAAAGGCGGCGCTGACGTTCGCGGCTCTCATCGTTCACACGGGCTTTGTACTCTTCCATTGTTTCACCGGGCATCATCTTGAGCCATTCGTTGAGTTTCTCGTTGGCTTCATCGCTGATGAGGCGGGCAAAGTAGGGAGTGAGGTGCCCCATTGGCCTTACGTTCACAGCGTTTAGGCTGTTGTAGACAAGGAGTGTCTTGTCGTTGCTGTCAGGTATAAAACGCAGAGTGCTCATCGAACCGGCGGGAACATCGATTATCTCACGGTCAGAAGTGTTGAGCAGGTTTATCACTGTGATTTTATTGGGAGCCTCGGCAACAGCGATGTACTTGCCATCGAAATTGTAGCAGCAAGCGAGCACCTCGTCGAGGTCTTCGATAGTCTTCTTAATCAAGAAGTTTCGTGTATCGAAAATACTCAGCACACCGTCGTTTGTGGCCACGGCGAGTTCGGTGCTGTTGTCGTTGAACGCGATATCATTAATCTTAGCCTCGAAATCCCATTCCTTACGCAGGGTTTTCTCTTCGAGATTGTATACCGACAGTTTAGAACCTTCGCCAACAACGAGGTAGTAGCCATTATCGCTGGGATGTAGGATGTCAATCTTTTTGTAAGGTAATGGCATGCGGTCTACCACTGCACGGTCGGGAGCATTTAGCATAATCAAGCCCGAATCGGTGGCAAGGAGGATGCGAAGGGCATCCTTGGTATAGGCAGCAGCCCACGGGTTACCGAGTTTTTTATTATTCACCTTGAAGAGTGTGCTTGCAAACTGATTGTTGAGCACAATCTCGGCCTGGTTTTTCTTACCTTTATTAGAAATAAGGAAGAAGTTTGTTCCATAGGGGTTTGCATCGGCATCGATTAGCTGGTCGCCAAGCTTGACAAGTTCCACACCTGAAAGCGAACGAAGGGTGTTCAGAGTACGGGTGTAGATACCGGGGCCAGATGAAATCAGGGCCTCGGGAGTGGTCTTGAAATGAGTAAAGGACTTGGTAAGATCACTGTTTTGAGCAACTTCTTCACCGTTCGAAGGCATAGTGAAGCCTGCGGTGAGTGCTATTACCGCGAAGCCTCGCAGCAATGTCGAATTTAGTTTCATATTAATGGTTTAGCTATTATAATTCTTGGTTAATGGGGGAAATTGAAGTAATGGTTTAGAGTTTCTGAATATATATGGGCAGGTTAGCAACAGAAGCGCCCTGTTCGGGCTGCATGGTCAGCATTATACCGAGCTCCTCTATGAGCTCGTCGATTGAGAAGTAATAATGGGTTGCAACAAGTATGTGGGCTTCGTCTGAATTACCGCCTTTGCACTGACTTCGCATTAGAGACTGGCAGGGCAGAAGCACGTAGCAGCCTATCGGCTGGCCAAGTTCGGAAATACGCAGCTGTATTTTATTATCCACTACCCTGATTTTTATCACATTGATATAGAGGGGTTCCGACACATTGTTATCGACCCGGAACATCAGGCCCTCCTCTGCATTTGCCTTGTGGATAAGAGTTATAGGGAATGTCTGCAGGCTATCGGGCGCACCCGAGCACAGCACATCGGCTATATAGCGGGCCATTACCTTGGCATCGATCATAAAGTTCTCACCGGCAGGGTCATACTCCTCGAGTGCAAGTGTGATTTTGCCTTTTTCGACATACATCTTGCCCTCTTCTTCAGACGATTTTCCGAACGACACTTTACGATGCACAGCGCCGGCATTTGAACCGGCCTCTTTCTTAGCCTCGAAAATCAAAGACAAGACACTTATTTCGCCTTTTTGGTCGCGTCGGTACAGCTTTGAGTCGCGCTTATCGAGCACTTCGACACTACCGTCCTGGCCCAGGATTATGAGGTCGGCAGAACCGACTTTCATACCCGGCTCAGCGAGTACCACCTTGCCGCCGTGCTTGACTTCCACCTTGCCGCGAACTGACGACAGGCTATAGTTGGCTTGAACGACAAGACTACAGAGTACGAGCATCAGCGCCACAGAAAAGTAGCGCATGAAATTGGTTATGGATTCACTTTTTTTCATATCATTATTGGTTAGTAGCCTGCTTGTGGCTTTGCAACTTTTTCTTGAAAAATTTAATAGTACCGTTGACGCCAAACCATATGTCGCAAGCAAACAAAACGAAGGTCATCATCAACAATGTGTAAGAGAAATTTACGATTATACTTCGGTCGATAAAGAAATAATAACCGATTCGAATTATAAAGTACAGCAAAATAAGCTGTATCAGGCGCAATGCGAGCGATTTAAACTCTGCAGGAAGGCGCAGATGTATCATAGCCAGTATGAAACAAAGGGCAAATGCAATGGCAAGGTTGCCAAATGTACCGACCGTATCAAGATAATTTCGATTTAGAATCGTACTTAAAGCGTGAGCATGAATCTCGATGCCCGACATTTGCTTCTGAGTCGGAGTGGCATGCATATCTTCGGGTACACCGACAGCGCCAAGAAGTACTATGTGATTTTGGATATCCTCGGCATAAGAAGCAATGTCGTACCAAGGTATGCACTTAAATGTTCTCGAGGGGTAGTTGATATTCTCAAGCCTTAGGCCACGAGCACGCAGCTCAGCAACAGCAGAGCTGTCAACGGCCTCAGCCAAAGCCACCGGGAATGAACTTACCGCCTTGCCGTCCTTTACAGGAAAATCAACCGAGAACTCACGCACCACGCCACCTTCATATTTGGTAGGCAGGTTCGACGCCCCGAATCTGCGTACGCCCAAGCTATCGTGAAAAAAGAAGTCTGAGCCATATGGAATGTCTCGGCCCCACGCTCCGAATCTCCTTCCACATCGACAATCATCACCATTTCGGGCATATTAGCTACTGCGGAAAGGAGAAGGCTGTCGTTGTCGCGAGGCACATCAAACATCACATCCAGCCCCACTGCACGCGGCTCTAAAGCAGGCAGGAAGTCGAGCACCACGGCCACATCCTCGCGAGTAGCATCTTTGATATCGACAATCACAATGTCGCGGTCGAGAGTGCGGACTGCGCGACCGTCGGCGATGATATTATAAAAGTCGGTAATATTGAAGTCATGACGGTCGTTCGAAGAAATCAAAGTAGCTATCGACAACGAAAACGGCTGCATGAGCACAAGCGACAGACTGAAAGCAAGGACAGTTATCACTGTCGCTTTCAGGAAATCGTCAGGCTTTATATTAAGCTTCATAGCCATACTCGTCAATAAAAGGCAAATCCAATGCCTTAAGGCCGACACGGAGAGCTATAAACCAATTACAGCCTGAAACCATTTCGTGGTTACAGACTATTCTTTATTATCAATCCGGGCAACCTGTTTTTTAAACTTATAATGATTGGTATTATGTCAACGCGACAAAGATAATGAATATTTCGCACAATTACAAGCAGGCGACTTATCCTAAGATAAAAAACGCTTAAAAAACACAATTTAAGCCCGAAAAGTACTGATTTCGAGCGCCGGAAGGAGCCGGCTCCGATAAGTGCTTTTCGGGGTAATGAGTAGTGTCTTCGACACTGATTATCCGGAGAGGGATGTTACCGGCGTTTGAGGGTGACGAAGCTATAATCAGGCATGTCGATGCGGTCTACCTCGGTAAATAGCTGTTGGTAAGGAGGGAAATACGTGTCGACCTTTTCGGCAGCTTTGTGTATTAATGTGAGGTCGAGCACATCGGCTATCGGCAGCGCCTCGGCATATATCTGTCCACCGCCGATAACATAAATATCGTCGTCCCCGGCCATTGCAATAGCATCATCAAGCGACCGGGCACGCTCCGCTCCGGGCGCAGTCCAATCCGGATTTCTCGTAATCACTATATTTCGGCGACCCGGCAGAGCGCCGTTCGGCAGCGAGTCGAATGTCTTGCGACCCATTATCAGCGCGTGTCCCATGGTCAATGCCTTGAAGCGGCGCAGGTCCTCACGGATATGGAAAAGCATGTCGCCACCATATCCAATGCCACGGTTTTCGTCGATTGCAACTATAACATGTATCATACAGACACTTCGGCTTTTATATGTGGATGCGGGTCGTAACCCTCAAGTTTGAAATCTTCGTATTTGAATCCGAAAAGGTCGTCAACATCGGGATTTATGACCATTTTCGGCAATTGACGCGTGTCACGTTCGAGCTGCAACTTAGCCTGCTCGATATGGTTTAAGTAGAGGTGGGCATCGCCGAGCGTATGCACGAAGTCGCCGGGACGAAGCCCTGTAACCTGCGCCATCATCTGCAGCAAAAGTGCATACGAGGCAATATTGAACGGCACCCCGAGGAAGCAATCGGCACTTCGCTGATACAGCTGAAGGCTCAAACGACCGTCGGCGACATAGAACTGAAACATGGCATGGCACGGTGGCAGCTTCATAGTAGGCAGGTCGGCTACATTCCACGCACTCACGATGATACGCCGAGAATCAGGATTGTGTTTTATGGTCTCTACGGCTTCCTTTATCTGGTCGATATGGCCGCCGTTATAGTCGGGCCACGAACGCCACTGATATCCGTATATATGACCGAGCTCGCCATTTTCATCGGCCCATTCATTCCAAATTCTCACACCGTTATCCTGCAGGTATTTCACATTGGTATCACCGGCGAGAAACCACAGCAATTCGTGAATTATCGACTTGAGGTGCAGCTTCTTGGTCGTAAGCAGAGGAAAGCCCTCGCTGAGGTCGAACCTCATCTGGTAGCCAAAGGTCGAAATAGTACCTGTACCGGTGCGGTCGTGCTTCACCACGCCATGGTCGAGGATATGTTGCAGCAGGTCAAGATATTGTTTCATTCTGATGTAGTAGATTCGGCCGTAGTACCGCTCTGAAGGCTTTCGAGCATAGGCATATCAATGCGGTATCGACCAGATTTATAACTTATAGCCTGGTTAGGGCATACACTTGTACAATTAAAGCAAACGACGCATCGCGAAGTATCGACAGTCTTTTCAGGCAGTTTTATACATTGCGCCTTGCAAACCCGCTCACACTCGCCGCAGCCTATGCATCGGTCAGGGTCTATTTCGATATGGAAATAAGACCGACGGCTACCCATTCCGAGAATCGTGCCTACGGGACATACCGAATTGCAGATGAGTCGTCCCCTCTTCCAGGCAACCGCCACCACGCCCAAAGCCGTGGCGATAGCCACCGACAGCGCCGAAAATGTAAACGCCACCGCGCCCCATGCCCGCCCGAGAGGCCGGGCCAACAGCTCCTCGACCATATGCGCATATGCGCTGTAGGGGTCAAGCACAGTTGGCAGGAACACCGAACCGCTGACAAGAGTGATGAGGCATATAAAAACGAAAACGGCCCTTGTGCGCGTCGACGGCACACAGTAGCGATACTGATGCCTGCTGCGTCGCACCGCCCGGCTCGTTGCCGAAACACAATCCATCAGCGTGCCGAGCGGACATACCGTAGAGCAATATATGCGCCCATAGACAAGCGTCACGACAGCCCAGAACACGAGGCATAGGGCGACACCTGACATCAAGGCAGTCAGAATCTGCATGCGCACAAACACGCTCTCATAGCCCGCCAGCAATGCCCACGTAGGCACAGCCATAGCGACAAGCGAGATAATGATGCGGACTATGCGAATCGACTTGTACAACTTCGTTTGCGGTAAAGTAATAAGGTAAAATATTGATTTATATAGCGATATCAGTCATGCGCCGCAGGAAGAACGTGGCCACCTGCACATATATGATGATGCCGAAAAGGTCGTTCATAATCTGTATAAACGGGCCTGTAGCGAGCGCCGGGTTGATATGAATTTTCTCAAGCGATAGCGGGATTATAGTTCCCAAAATCGACGCAAACATCACCACCACGAAAAGCGACACGGCCACAGAAAGAGTAACG
The DNA here is from genome assembly GCA_001689415.1 of Bacteroidales bacterium M2. GTDB lineage: Bacteria > Bacteroidota > Bacteroidia > Bacteroidales > Muribaculaceae > CAG-873. Next base: position 12,987 of record LUJM01000024.1, read on the forward strand.
GCCAGTTCGCCGGGCATGGCTATAAGGTTGTAGACCAGCACCACGGCGGTGATAATCGTGGCATTCAGCAAGCCTATCAGAGTTTCCTTACCCAGCTGCGAGGCGAACTCTTTGATTTCGAGAGAGCCGTTGGCAAGACCCTGTACCACGATAGCCGAAGCCTGCACACCAACATTACCACCGGTACCACCGATGATAGGGATAAACAGTGCCAGCGCCGTAACGGCCTGTAGCTGAGCCTCGAAAGCCCCGAGGATAACCGATGCAAGGATACCCGAGGCAATTCCGACCAAAAGCCATGGAATACGGGCCTTGGTCTGCGCAATCACAGAGTCGTCGGCATCGACATCGCTCGAAATACCTGATGCCAACTGATAGTCGCGTTCGCTCGATTCGCGCACCTGGTCCATAACGTCGTCGACAGTGATTCGTCCCAGCAGACGACCAATCGAATCGACTACGGGCATTGCCACAAGGTCGTATTTCTCGAAGTCGAGGGCAAGCTCGTCGATAGGCATGTCGGCCTTTACGCTCACCGGGTCGGCCTCCATTACATGTTTTATTTTCGACACCGAAGGGTGGGTCAACATCATCTTCAGGGGCAGCGTGCCACGCAGGCGGTAGTCGTTGTCGACAACATATACGTAGTATATCTCGTCCATATCCTCGGCCTGAAGGCGCATCTGCTTGATGCACTCGGGCATAGACCAGTTTTCGTTGACAACAATCATCTCGGTGCCCATAAGACCACCGGCTGTGTCTTCGTCGTATTTGAGAAGGTCGATAATATCGCCTGCCTGCTCAACGTCGTCGATATGCGAAATAATCTCGTCGCGCTCTTCTTCGTCGAGTTGCTGAATAAGGTCTACAGCATCGTCAGTATCAAGGTGATTGATCTGCTTGGCAATCTCCTCGGCAGGCATGTCCTCGATGAGTTTCAGTCGCTCGTCCTCGTCGAGTTCCATAAGCACATCGGCGGCTGTATCTTCGTCGAGAAGTTTGAATAGGTATTCGGATTCCTCTGTATCAAGCTGTTGCAACAGCTCGGCGACATCAGCCGGGTGCAGGTCGGAAAGTTCGGCACGAGCTGCCTCGCTATCGTCGGCCTTGATTATACCAACTATGCGGTCTATATCTTCCTGTATAAATTCCTTCATGACTTACGTAGCTCCTCTATTCTCTTTGTAAGTTCGATAAACTGCTCTACCGACAGCTGCTCGGGGCGCAGGTTCAGCAAGTCGGGCCAGTCCGCCACAGCGCCTGCGGGCAAAAGAGACTTCACCGAATTTCGCAAGGTCTTGCGGCGCATACCGAATGTGGTCTTCACCACCGTGCGGAACAGCCGCTCATCGACCCCGAGGTCGGTAACGCCGTTGCGGCGCATTCGTATCACGCCCGATTTGACCTTTGGCGGCGGATTGAACACATGCTCCGACACGGTAAAGAGATATTCCACATCATACCAAGCCTGCAGCAGCACGCTCAAGATTCCCCTGTCCTTAGTACCGGGAGGGGCGGCAAGACGTTGAGCAACTTCGCGTTGGAGCATACCCGAGCAGCATGTCACTCGTTCGCGCCAGTCGAGAACCTTGAAAAAAATCTGACTCGAGATATTGTAGGGATAGTTGCCAATGACGCAAAACTGTCCGTCGCCGGGAAAAATATCCTCTTCCGACATCTGCAAGAAATCGCCTTCAATAATACGCGGCTGCGGTTGCGGAAGGTGCGCCTTCAGCCAAGCAACCGACTCCGTATCAATCTCGGCAAGCACCAGATTGTCAGGGCCATGCTTGTGGAGTAAGAACTGAGTGAGGACACCCGTACCGGGGCCAATCTCCAACAAGGGGAGACCACGGAAATCATCAAGTGTCGAAGCAATACGCTCGGCCACTCCCATATCGGTAAGAAAATGCTGCCCAAGGGCTTTTTTAGGTCGTACTCCTGCCATTTTCGGGTTGGTTTTACTTTAAGAGTACAAAAGTACAAAAATCCG
>LUJM01000025.1:0-8950 GCA_001689415.1 Bacteroidales bacterium M2
CGCGGGAAGCCGGAGCCGTGGATATTGACACCGACACCGATGACGGTGGCAGTGTTGAACATCGTATTGATACCGGCCTTAGAATGGTCGCCCATAATCAAGCCGCAGAATTGCAGGCCAGTGCGTAGGAATCGGCGTTGGGGATAGTTCCAGAGGCGTATGGGAGTGTAGTCGTTTTTGAGGTTGGAGGCCACCGCACCTGCGCCGAGGTTGCACCATGAACCAATAACGGCATTTCCAAGGAAGCCGTCGTGAGCCTTGTTCGAATAATCGTGCATCACCACATTGTTGAGTTCGCCGCCGACCTTGCAGAATCGGCCAATGGTAGTGCCGGGGTACATCTTAGTGCCCATATTCACGGTTGCATGTTCGCACAGGGCAATCGGACCGCGCAACATAGAGCCCTCCATTACCGTTGCATCCTTACCTATATATATAGGGCCATCCGAAGTATTTAAGAACACGCCTTCGACCCAAGCGCCTTCTTCGATAAAAATCTTCGACGGGTCACCTATAATAGTATTTGTAGCGCTGACAGGCTGCGACACCCTGCCGGCAGTGATGCGGTCGAAATCGGCCACAATAGCCTCGCTATTGAGCAAGAAGATATCATATAGCCGGTTTACAGCCTTATAGTCAGCGCCATACACCACATCGGTCTCGGCATTGCCACGATATGCAATCGGCATACCCTTTGCATCGACCAATCTCTGACCGGGAGCGAGGGCGCTTACGGCAGCTACTATCTCGCTGCAGGGCAGTACATTGGGGGCAATAACGAGAGCTTCGGCATCGTCGAGGACCTCGCATGGGGGCATGCCATAGAAATCGCAAAGATAATCAACCGAGGGCTTGATATAATAATTGCCGGGCAATGCGGCCTGCCATTTCTCGCCGAGAGTATCCAAACCGAGCCGGATATGGGCCGGGGTACGGGTGTAGGTAAGGGGCAAAAGCTCTTGCTGAACACCCCTGATATCGTGGAGTATAATATTTTGCATAATTATCAATTAAGTAACTATTAAAAATCAGTTTATACAAAAAAAAATGCAATGCAACTCGATGATTCTGCGAGTAAGCTATTAGGGCAAACTTTTGTGCAAAGTTACAATTTTTAGACTAAAAAACGACACACATAGGCAACAAATGCGCCAAAGTAGTCACAATATAGTTAATTTGTGTTAACATCTGCGCAAATTGTCAAAATAATAATTATTTTTGCGACAAGTATACAGGCTAATTCGCAAAAGCATTGACATAAGACTATCAATAGACTATCAATCAATCACAGTTTAATATGAAAAAACTTTTTACTCTACTATTAGTCGCGCTCGTCGGCTTACTACCGGCTGTAGCGGAGACAGCGGTGTTCGACTTCGAAGACCTGACCACCCTCGACCCGACACCTAATCCTAACAAAAACGGCGGTCCCGGCCAACCGACATTCATCAATGCCAACGGCACATACGCTGCAGGTTCTGCAAGCCTTACAATATATGAGCAGTGGAACACCGCAAAATTCCAAAAGCAAAGTGGAAAAACCTGGCTGAATGCCTACTCGAACTCTACATACACCTTCACTCCTGCAGAAGGATACAAGATAACCAAAATCACTGCTACCCCCTATAGCGGATATGAGAACTACATCTCTAATGTAACCTTGTCGAACGGAGAGGGAACACTGAGCAATGGTGTCTACACAGCACCTGAAGGTGGTGTAGAGACAGTAGAACTCAAAATCACAACAACATTCAGATTAGCCAATTTTACCGTTGAACTCAGCAAAGCCGGTGGCGACGTGGTAGTAGAAGAAGTTGAATCAACATTCAACTTCCAGGATTACGCTTCACTCGATCCGGAACCAAGCACCATGGGTACAGTCAACATCCCCAACGGACGTTTTACAACCCCTCAGTATAAAGCTAATGGTTATTCAAGCACCTACAACGGTGTAACACTTACCTTGTCGGGCAGCTCAGACACACGCCTTTATTTCGACAAAAGCACACCACATCTCTACCTTTTCGCTACCTCCGGCAGCAACACCAGTGACATCAACCTCAAAGCACAGTCCGGCTATAGCATACAGTCGGTAGTCTTTACGCTCAATGACAATTACTCTCGCACCTACGTACAAACCGGCGACAACTGCAAAGGTACCTACGACTCAAGCACAGGCACCTACACCGCAGCCGAAGGTGGAGAGACTGATATCACATTCAGCGCAAAGAACAACGCTAAATTCTATAACATCTTGATCAAACTGCTCAAGACCAGCGGCGGCGACGAGCCCGAAATCCACACACCTTCTGCATTGAGCTACGTACTATCGGGCGCGGAAGCAGTAGCCATGGACAAGTTCGCAGCCAAGAACATAGAAATCACAGCCGGAGCCACCCTGTCATTTATCGATAGCGACGGCTATGCCTATGGCGCTGCCGAAGCCAACGAGCTTCTCGCCAACAGCACAGCTACCGCCCTTACCGAGTACGCTCCTGCCAACGCAGCCGATGTAAAGGCCTTCAAAATTGCAGAATCAGGCATTTACAACATCACCACATCATTCCGAAACGGCACAAACACAGTCACCCTGGTCAAAGTAGCCGACCCCCTCATCAACGATTTGGGCCAGAGCGTTGCCACCTTTAACTGGTCGCTCCCCGAGAGCCTCAATCCCGCATCAGAGATTGGCACATTCTATAGAAAGACATTTACCGCCAACGGCATCAGCGCAGAGTTTGACCCCGGCATGGCACCATCTGATGCCCGTTTTGTAGCGCTATCAAATGGCAAGACCGTACTCCGCCTCTACAGCCAGTATTCAATCACACTTACCGCACCTGCAGGCAAGGTGATATACAATGTAAAAATTAGCGGCGAATCAATAAACTCAAGCAACACAAGCATAGAGAATGCCTCTATAAGCTCGAACGGCGGAGTCTATACTATCATTCCCGACTATGAGACCAATACCTGCGTCATCAAGATTTTGAACCAGGTTGAATTCTCCTACATGACTGTTACCTATGCAGATGCCTACGCGCCCGAAGAACTGTATTATGTAACCAACAACGGCGATACATTTACAGCGATGACAGTAGACGAAAGCAACAGCAAGATCTTTGTTGCCAAAGAAGCACAAATCGGCGAATGGGGCAAGAAAGGCACCCTCAAATTTAGCGAGGCCGGAGCATCATACCTGCTCTCGATGAGCTACTCGTGCGGCGCACCTGCCGAAGGCACTACAGCCGAAGAGGGCAAAGAGATGACCATGGTAGGCGCAGAAGAACTCGACGAATCGGCATGGTACAGCTACTCGGTAGAACCAGGTATCTACACTATCACCGTATCGTTTGTTACCGGCGCACCCGTGATGACTCTTACAAAGACCGGCGACATCAAGCAGCCCAAACCCACCACGATGTATGCAATCGCCAGCGGATTCGAAGAACCCCTCGAGCTGCACCTGATGGGCAACAGCTTCCTTGCCAACGATGTAACCTTAGGCACCGCCATGGGTCAGAGCATCACAATCTACTTTGCCGAGAGCGAAGACATAGCCGACGGCCGCACATACGGCGCAGCAGAGGCTGACGCAGCCTACAATTTCGAAGAATGGTACAATGCCATGACCGAATTTGCCGTAGGAGCAAGCACCAACCGATTCACCATCCCCTCGGGCATCTACAATATCGATATCAACATCGAAAACGACCAGTTTATGCTTCGCATGTCGAAACAAGGCGAACTGATGCCCGCTGCCCTCAGCATCTACAACGGTGAAGAACTCACCGCCATGACAGCCGACACCGATGCCAAGACCTTTACCGTAGCTGACTACAACATCGGCGAATGGGGCAAGCCCGGCACCATCAAATTTACAACAGCGTTTATCGACATGATGTTTGGCGACGCTTATGCCTGCGGCGCTGAAACAGAAGGCGCAATCGCCGAGGCCGGACAGGAATACACCATGACCGGCAAGGACAAGATGCCCATTGACGAATGGTATGCTTACACCGTAGCCGAAGGCATCTACACCGTGACAGTATCATTTGCAACAGGCAAGCCTGTTATGACCCTCACCAAGACTGCCGACTTCGACCAGCCCAAGCCCACAACAATGTATGTTGTAAGCGACGGCCTTGAAGCACCTGTAGAACTTACCCTTATGGGCAACAGCTTCCTCTCGGGCGATGACATCCCCCTTGGCACAACACCCGACGCGACCGTGACAGTATACTTCGCAGAAAACGCAGATACCGCCACCGGCCGTACCTGGGGCGCAGCAACTGCCGACGAACCCTACGACTTCACCAAGTGGACTGTAGACCTGACCGAGGCAGCAGCCGGAACCGAGGCTAATGTATTTACCCTCCCCGCAGCAATCTACAAGTTCGACGTCAACATCGAAAACGACACCCTCAAGGTTCGCATCAGCAAACAGGGCGAGCTTAGCGGTCTCGAGAATATCGAGGCAGCCGAAGCCGATGTAGAATACTACAACCTGCAGGGCGTACGCGTAGCCAACCCGACCACCGGTATTTACATCCGCGTACAGGGCAGCAAAGCTACCAAGGTTTCGATCCGATAATCACATAGAGTTTCAATAGCAAACGGTGCAGGCCACGGTCTGCACCGTTTTTTTGTGTGCGCCTTGTTGAAAACGCAGGAACAAATCGAGGATGAACAATGTTATAAAGGAGATGCAGAACCGAGCATCGGCAAATAACAAAACGTTTCATCTAAAGTTTTATTTATGGACTGGCTACTCGAAACATTCCGCAACAATCCGTCCATACCTATCTTCCTTACAATAGGCGTAGGCTTCTGGATCGGCAAACTGAAATACAAAACCTTCTCGCTTGGCACGGTAACATCGGTATTGCTCGTGGGCGTGCTTGTAGGCCAAATGAACATACCGATACCCGGACCGGTAAAGTCGGTGTTCTTTTTATTGTTCCTCTTTGCGATTGGCTACAGCGTAGGCCCCCAGTTCTTCAGGGCACTCAAAGGCACCGGCATAAAACAGGTGATTTTCGCGGCGCTGATGTGCGTGCTGTGCTTTGCCGTGACCGTTGGCGTGGCCTTCTGCTTCGGCTATAACGCAGGCGAGGCTGTCGGCCTGTTTGCAGGGTCACAGACAATCTCGGCGGTAATCGGCGTTGGCGACGACACTATCCGCAACCTGTCGGCATCGGCATCGGACAAACAAAACTGGATGGACCTGATACCGGTATGCTACGCCGTGACATATATCTTCGGCACTATCGGCTCGGCTTACATACTTAGTATCATCGGCCCGGCGATGCTCGGCGGTATCAAGAAGGTGAAAGCGCAGACGGCAGAGCTCGAGAAATCGATGAACGACTCATCCGTCACCACCGACCCGGCGTATATCAATGCGCTTCGCCCGGTGGTATTCCGCGCCTACAAGGCCGACGGCGAGTTTTTCGACAGTCCTCGCAGCATTGACGAAATACAACAGCATATCAAGGACTTAGGCCGACGCATCTATGTAGACCGCGTACGGCAGAACGGCACCATTATCGACGATCCGGCTGGCAGCGTGACGATTTCGAAAGGCGACGAGATAGTACTGAGCGGACGTCGCGAATTCGTGATTCAGGATGAATCGTGGGTAGGCCCCGAAGTGGCCGACAGCGAACTGCTGAGCTTCAATGTAGAGAAGATACCGGTAATGATCGCCAACAAGAAGTGCGACGGCATCACCGTAGACGGGCTCCGCTCCATGCCCGAGATGCGAGGAGTGGCTATCGCCCGCATCACCGCCGCCGGACAGTCGGTGCCCGTCCTGGCCAAGACCAAACTCTACCGAGGCGATATCGTGACCATTGCAGGCCTGCAGCGCGAAGTGGATGCAGCAGCAAAGGCAATCGGCTATGCCGACCGTCCCAGCAAGAGCACCGACCTTGTATTTGTAGGTCTTGGCATCTTTATCGGTGCCCTTATCGGCGCTATCACTATCCACCTTGGCGGCATACCGGTGAGCCTGTCGACCTCGGGCGGAGCACTTATCGCAGGCCTTATATTCGGCTGGCTGCGCTCCAAGCACCCGACATTCGGCGGCATTCCCGATTCATCGGTATGGCTGCTCAATAATCTTGGCCTGAACATGTTTATCGCCGTTATCGGCATTACTTCGGCACCGAGCTTTGTTAGCGGCCTGAAGGAAGTAGGCTGGATGCTCTTCGTTGCAGGTATATTATCTACTACCCTTCCATTGATAATCGGCGTATGGGTCGGCGACAAAATCTTCAAATTCCACCCTGCAGTCAACCTTGGCTGCTGCGCCGGGTCGCGCGTGACCACAGCCTCGCTCGGCGCTATCCAGGAATCGCTCAACTCGTCGGTACCGGCATTGGGATATACTATCACCTACGCAATCGGCAACACCTTGCTCATACTAATGGGCGTGGCCATAACGCTGATTTGCTCATAGCCGCCCGAACCATCGACGCCGGAAAACGGTTTTACCATATAGAATATAAGCAACTTCAATAATACTACTATAAGATCTATTCAAGTATATGAGCCCTTCAGACAACCCCCTCAATCGCGACTACGAGAAACGGCTGAGCCGGATGAGCCCGTTCGAAATCAAGAATGAACTTATCAGTCTCGCCCGGGAAGACGCCCGTACCTCGAGTGCAACATATCTAAACGCCGGTCGCGGCAACCCCAACTGGATTTGCGCCGATGCCCGCGAAGCATTTCTCCACTTAGGCGAGTTTGCCCTGAGTGAATGCCGCCTTGTGCACAACGAAGCTCCCGGAATAGCCGGATGCCCCTCGAAAAAGGGCATCGCCGACAGATTCGAAGCCTTCCTTGCCAAGCACGATAGCGACGAGGGCGGCAAGCTGCTCAACAAGGCTTACCACTATATNNGTAGACCAATTAGGCGCTGACCGCGACGAGCTTGCCCTCGAATGGGCCGACGGCTTTATCGGCGACCACTACCCCACCCCGCCGCGCATCCTCAAGTATACCGAGATGGCTGTGCGACCATACATCGCTCAGGAAATGGGGCACAGGGCCGAAGGCGGCGGCAAGGACTACGACCTATTTGCCGTGGAAGGCGGCACTGCGGGCATGTGCTATGTTTTCGACTCGCTGCAGGCCAACCACCTGGTAAAGAAGGGTGATAAAATTGCCCTTATGGCTCCTCTGTTTACACCATATATCGAAATTCCGGAACTCGACAGATTCGACTTCGATGTTGTGACCGTGAGCGCCAACAAGGTAGAGTCCGACGGCTACCACTACTGGCAGTACCCCGACTCGGAACTCGATAAACTTCGCGACCCGAAGGTGAAACTGGTATGCCTTATCAACCCGTCGAACCCGCCCAGCTATCGACTGAGCGATCACGACCTCGACCGCTTTGTAGATATCGTGAAAAAGGACAACCCCAACCTGCTGGTTGTCACCGACGATGTTTACGGCACCTTTGCCACCGACTTCAAGTCGTTGCTCTATACCTTGCCTTACAATACGATGTGTGTATATTCGTTCTCGAAATACTTCGGAGCCACCGGTTGGCGACTATCGGTAATTGCGGTGAACAAAAACAACATCATGGACAAGATGATTGCCGACCTTCCGACGGCCGAACGCGCCGACCTCGACAAACGCTACGGCTCGCTGAGCCTCGATGTGAGCAAGTTGTCGTTTATCGACCGCATGGTTGCCGACAGCCGCGACGTTGCCCTCAACCACACCGCGGGCCTCTCGACACCTCAGCAGATACAGATGAGCCTCTTTGCCTTGAAGTGCCTGCTCGATCCGGATGATGTGTACAAACGTAAGGTGCAGGCCATGATTCACGACCGCCTGCAGGCGCTATGGGAAAACACCGGCTTCACGGTACTTCCCGACCCGCTCCGCGTGGGTTACTATTCGGAAATCGATATGATGGTATGGGCCAAGAAACTCTATGGCGACGACTTCGCCGCCTGGCTGCCAACGGCGCACGAACCTCTCGACGTGACCATGCGCCTTGCTGTAGAAAAGGGCATCGTGGTGCTCAACGGCTCGGGCTTCGACGGCCCCGACTGGTCGATTCGCACCTCGGAGGCCAACCTCGACCGCGAGGCATACGTGACTATAGGTCAGAAAATACGCGATATCCTCGAGGAATACCACCAAGAGTATCTGAATACAAATAAATAAAATCAAACCAAGTAACTCGCAAAAATTAGCTGCAAGTGATTTTTGGGAGGATTATTCAATCTAAAAGCGCTGCAGTCATATCGAGATATAGTGTAAACTGATTTTTAAGAGTTACCTACTAAACTACAAAACTACAATATTATGAATGTGAAACAACAAAAAGCGAATGCCGCTGCCGAAGTATCGAAAGATGCCGCCCGTGTGAGCGCCGCAGCAGCCCGCGTAGCCGCCAAAGAACAGGTAGAGGCTACCAAGGAAAAGCTGGCCGATGAGGCTGCTGAAGTCAAGGAAAATGCCCAGTCGACATTAGACTCTGTCAAGGAACGCGTGGCAGGTGTTGCCGCCGCTGCAACCGACAAGTACAACGACACTGTGGAAAGTGTGAAGCAGAAAATAGCTGAACAGCAAGAGGACCCCGACTCGGTGCTCAACCAGGCTAAAGAAAAAGCCTCGGGCGTGGCCGACAAGGTAAAGGAAACTACCGGCAACATCGTTGACAAAGCCGGCGACCTCCTCGACAACCTCGCCGACAAAGCCCACGACCTCGCCGATAAAATGGGCAATAAGGATTGACAACAATTAAAACCATAGCACAGAAGCGCACGGACATGAGCCCGGGCGCTTCTGTTTTTCGCCCAAACCGAAAAGATGAAGCATCAATATGTTTATTACAACCCCCACGCCAATGCTATTAACTTAAGGGGCGTTGAATTATTCAAAAGGACAGAAACGATAGGAGCTTGGCTCTCCGAGACAA
>LUJM01000025.1:8971-34399 GCA_001689415.1 Bacteroidales bacterium M2
AGCCAAGCTCCTATCGTTGCCGTCCTTTTGCATTATAAACCATTAAGCAAACCGCATTGGCAGCGAGCCTATGGGATGCAAAAAACGGAAAAGCACAATATGATTGCGCTTTTCCGTATATAATATTGTCGTATTAAGCTTTAGAGGTAGCTCTTGAGGAGTTTGCTCTTCTGGCCTTTGAGGCGGCGGATTGCCTTCTCTTTGATCTGGCGTACGCGCTCGCGGGTGAGGTCGAACTTGGCGCCGATTTCTTCGAGGGTCATTTCCTGACAGCCGATGCCGAAGAACATCTTGAGAATTTCGCGCTCGCGCTCGTTGAGCTGGCGGAGGGCACGCTCTACTTCGTTAGAGAGCGATTCCTGAGTGAGCGAAGCATCAGCCGAGGGGCTGTCGTCGTTGGTAAGCACGTCGAGCAGACTGTTGTCCTCGCCTTCTACGAAGGGGGCATCAACCGAAATGTGTCGACCGCTCACTTTGAGGGTGTCGGCGATTTTCTCAACCGGCACATCAAGGCGTTCAGCGAGTTCTTCGGGCGAGGGACGACGTTCGTTTTCCTGCTCGAATTTAGAGAGTGCTTTGCCGATTTTGTTGAGCGAACCTACCTGGTTGAGAGGCAGTCGCACGATACGGCTCTGCTCGGCGAGGGCCTGAAGGATGCTCTGACGAATCCACCAAACAGCATATGAAATAAATTTGAAGCCGCGAGTCTCATCGAATTTACGCGCAGCCTTGATCAGACCGAAATTACCCTCGTTGATAAGGTCGGGCAACGACAGGCCCTGATTTTGATATTGCTTAGCCACCGACACAACGAAGCGCAGGTTGGCACGAGTTAGTTTTTCGAGTGCAACCTGGTCGCCTTGGCGTATGCGCTGAGCCAGCTCGACTTCTTCTTCGACAGAAATAAGCTCTTCACGACCAATTTCCTGAAGATATTTATCAAGCGACGCGCTTTCGCGGTTGGTAATCGACTTGGTGATTTTTAGTTGTCTCATTCTCTATAATGTACCTGTTGAGTTACAATTAGCGTGCAAAGTTACGAAATATATTTGATATACGGAAATGTTAATTTTTTACCGTATAAAAGTGGAGAGGAGAGAAAGAAGCTCTACACGCCCCGAGAGCACCTTTCACTGAGGGAATAACGTCGTCGATATATTTATTGATACATCGGAGCTGTTAAATTTATACTTTTTTAACAGCCCAAATGTATCAAAATATGCATTCTCCGGCAAGTCGGCTTATTTATAGCGAGCCCAGCGAATAATCTCAATGAGAGTAGGCTTCTTGCCGTACATAAATATGCCGACCCTGTAGATCTTGGCGCATACCCAAAGCAGGAGTATGAAGCTGATATACAGCACCACGAGCGATAGTACCGTCTCCCACACCGGCACACCGAAGGGCAGGCGGCTCATCATGGTCATCGGCGAGGTAAAGGGTATTATCGACAGCCAGAAGGCCATTGATGATGTGGGATTGTTGATAACTGCCATTGAAGCCACGATACCTATAATAACCGGCATGGTAGCTATCGATGTGAGCTGCGAGGCATCCTGGATATTGTCGACAGCCGATCCGATTGCGGCAAAGATAGCCGAGTAGAAGAGGTAACCGCCGATAAAGAACAGCAGCATATACACTACCAGCGACACCATAAAGCCTACATCGGTAAGCTGGGCAATGGCACCGGCAATCGCGGGTTCAGAGGCGGCCTCGGGCATGGCTGCGAACATCGGCATGGTGAATACCGAGCATATGCCTACGATACCGGCCCATATAAGTATCTGGGTAATAGCCACAAGGCCTACGCCGGTAATCTTGCCGAGCATGAGCCACTGGGGCTTGACGGATGACACTACAAGTTCGAGCACGCGGTTGGTTTTTTCTTCGATAATCGAGGTCATAACCATTTGGCCGTAGATGAGGATAAACATATATAGCATCATATCCATCACCAAGGCAAGGATATACGACAGCACCGACGATGTGGCTGTATCTTCGGCCTTGTCGATGTCGATAACGGGCATCGACAGGTCTACCTCGACCTCGCGGAGAATCTTGTCGAGGTTTTCGATGTTGTATGCCTTTAGCCTTACATCTTCGATAGCATCAGACACCTGCGAGCTGATGTACTGGTCTGTTACCATGGTCAACGAGCCATGTGAATAGAGCGTTACCGACTCCTGCGGCTTCTCTACGGCGGCACTTTCGACCACAAGAATAGCGTCGTAGCCGTCGTTGGCCCTCGCCTGGTCGATATTCTCGTCGCCAACGACCACGAAGCGTATTTCATCGTTGCTGTGCAGTCGCGGTGCAACAACGCCGCTGTCGTCGAGCACGGCCACAACCTTGCTCTCGCTCTCGCTGAAAAGCATTATCAAGGCAGGGGCGAACATGAGCGCAATCATCAGCAGCGGCACAAGGAGTGTACTGATGATAAAGCTTTTACGTTTTACGCGTTCGAGATATTCTCGCGCGATAATTATGCTGAGTCCTGATTTCATTGCAATTACGATTCAAGTTGTGACGATTGGTTCGAAGCCTGCACTGCAGATATAAAGATATCGTCCATCGATGGCAGGATACGGCGGAACGAGTTGATATCTACCGCCTGGTTAGCCGCAGCAAGGAATGGACGCACAGCATCGGCCGAAGGCAGGGTGACTGTAGCGGTGGCGAAACCGTCGTTGTTGATACTGCCGAGCTCGACGTCGAAACCTGTAGTTGCGAGGGCGTCGGGAGCGCCGACAAAACCTATCTCATAGCGGTTGCTGCTGAAGCGCTCGCGAATCTCGCGCACAGAACCGCTGAGGATATTGTGGCTGCGGTTGATGAGCGATATTTCATCGCACAGTTCTTCGACCGAAGCCATATTATGAGTCGAGAAAATGACGGTTGCACCTTCGTCGCGGAGTTTTAGAATCTCGCGCTTGAGGATTCCGGCGTTGATAGGGTCGAAGCCCGAGAAAGGCTCGTCAAAGATAAGGAGTTTGGGCTTGTGGAGCACAGTAACGATAAACTGCACCTTCTGAGCCATACCCTTCGAGAGCTCCTCGACCTTCTTATTCCACCATTCGGAAATCTCGAGGCGTTCGAACCACTGCTTGAGCGCTGCTTCGGCCTGCTTGCGGTCGAGACCCTTGAGGCGGGCAAAGAAAAGCGCCTGTTCGCCGACTTTCATCTTCTTGTACAGGCCTCGCTCCTCGGGCAGGTAGCCGATATTCATCACATCGTCGGCGCAGAGTTGGTGGCCGTCGAATGTAACGATGCCGCTGTCGGGCGCCGTGATATGGTTGATAATTCGTATAAGAGTGGTCTTGCCCGCACCGTTGGGGCCAAGCAGACCGTAGACCTTGCCACGAGGCACTGCTATCGACACATCGTCGAGGGCGCGGTGGTTAGTAAAGTCTTTGGTGATATTTTCTGCTGTCAATATATATTCCATACTTGTTAGACGCAGCTTAGTATTGATTTATTACACCTATTAGGAAAATTCTTTGAGTATCAATCGCTCGCCGTCGAATACGGCATATGTAGACCTGTCGATCCAGTTTCCAAGAACCACGAGCCTGCAGTCATCGCCAACAGCCTCGTCAAGAGCCACATGCAGGTGGCCAAGCACTATGTATCTCAATGTACTGTCGGCGCGACTCATACGCCGTGCCTCGGTCTCGACTGACTCAATAGCATTGTTCAGCTCCGTGTCGCAGCCTTCCGAACCTTTGCGGCTATGACTGCTCCATGCGTGTGCAAATGGAATGGTCCAACGCGGATGAATCGACGAAAACGCCTTTTGCAACAGGCGATTGTGAAATATAGCCCTGAGACATCGGTAGCCAAATGGCTGAGGCCCGAAAGTGTCGCCATGGCCGAGAAAGAAACGCACGCCGTCGATTTCCCTCACAATACCGCCCGAGGGTACATCTACAAGTTCGAGGCCGATTTCGTCGCGCAGATAATCAAAAATCCAGATATCGTGGTTTCCGGTAAACCATACAATCTCAATGCCCATATCAGCCATACGCGCAAGCTGGCCAAGGAAACGCACATACCCCCTCGGCACGACAGTGCGGTACTCGAACCAATAATCGAGCACATCGCCGAGCAGGTATACGGCTTTGGCATCGTCCTCGATCGAGCGCAGGAACTCGACCACACGGCGCTGATGCTCGTGACCGTCGGCAATATACGACGCACCGAGGTGCAGGTCGCTCAAAAAATATGTGCGGCTACGGCTCATAGGAAGCCCAGTTCGAGCTTGGCCTCCTCGCTCATCATGTCCTGGGTCCACTCGGGCTCGAACACAATATTGACATTTACCGATGTCACGCCTTCCACAGCCTCGAGCTTCATGCGCACGTCTTCGAGAATAAAGTCGGCCATGGGGCAGTTGGGGGCTGTAAGGGTCATATCAACATTGAGAGCGCCGTCATCGGCCAAATCAATTTTATACACCAGTCCGAGTGAGTAGATATCGACCGGTATTTCGGGGTCGTAGACTGTGCGGAGTACTTCTACAATCTTCTCCTCTATCTTAAGTTTTTCTTCAGCTGTCATATTATTTTGAAAAGATATGTTCGAGCAAGTCGACCTTGCCAAACCTTTGCTATGTATTTCAGTACAAAATTACTAAAAATCCGCCGAATTAGCACTATCCCAAGCCATAAGTAAGTAAAAACGCCTGTCAAACTGTTGCTCGATAAAGAATTAATGGATACCTTTGCAATACAAGCAACAGAATAACCCCGCAATTGAAAAAGCACACAAAATGTACGCAAGAGATTTATTCAACCGAATCGTATCCGACATAGAGGCGGCCAACATTCTGCCCGGATACAAATTTCGCAAACGAGACTCAAGGTTTATTCTAAAAACCGAATGGGGACAGATCTTTGTAGAATTAGACCATTATAGTTTCTATGGGGAAGCAATTTATATCACTCCGGTATATGAAGTGCGCTATGACATTCTCCACAAATGGACAGAGAAATTCAGCAAATTGTCTAAGATTGACCAGCGAGACAGAAGTACGTTCTTTTCTGAGACAAATTTCGCCTATAAAGAAACGTTTGTCTTCATTCAGGACTGTAATAATTATCAGGAAGAGTGCGCGAGCCTTATAAGCACGCTGAAAACCGTTATGGAGTATACACAACAGGCCTATGCCACTATGGAAAAAGCCTTTGAGAAGGAAATACTCCCCATCCTCCAAGGTAAAGCAGAACTGCCTGACGGTACCGCGGAATGGGCATTCCATTATCTGGCAATGTGCCTTCTCTGCGCCCCTGAGAGATATGAAGAATTCAAGGCAATGGTTCTAAAGCGTCTGGAATGGCTCAATAACCGCAACGAGCCCAATGTGATAAAATACTACGCAGACTTAGACAAGATACTGGCATATCTCGAGACCCCGGGAACTCTCAAATAACGCGGCTACTTGCTCGAAGAGCATTACTTTTTCAGAACCCCAGCATTACGAAGTTTGCTGGGGACGACATCTCTCCTCTGCTGATTAGTGTCGAAGACACTGCCCATTAGAGCGAGAGGCTATGATAGGAGCTTGGCTCTCAAGACAAGCCACGGTCAGGCGATGTGAATTCGATGATTATAAACATCCTACCCAGTCTTCCTATCGTAGGGTCGCGGCGCAATTCTGTTTACTTAAGGGTAAGATGCACGATGCAGACCGACTAATTGTGTCCAACTAACACGCTCTCTCGTAGGGTCGCGGCATGCCGCGACCCTACGAGAGGGTGGGCTTAGAAATTAATCAAGAAGACAAATCTTACCCTTAAGTAAACAGCATTGTGCCGACTACCCCTACGAACTTTTGTTTTTATGTCTTCTATATCCAAACCGCCCCCACAAAAGAAGCCCCAAAACACTACTAAACAAAAAATATTGAAAAAAGTTTGCAGAAAATTTGGCAGAATCACAAAAAAGCTGTAACTTTGCACTCGCAAACAACAAAGGATTGGCTCCTTAGCTCAACTGAATAGAGCATCTGACTACGGATCAGAAGGTTACAGGTTTGAATCCTGTAGGAGTCACGAAATTTTTGGTTTCATTTCATAATTAGTAGTAGTTTATTGAAGGCGCATTAGCTCAACTGAATAGAGCATCTGACTACGGATCAGAAGGTTACAGGTTTGAATCCTGTATGCGTCACAAAGAGAGCATCTCGGTCGTCACTGTCCCCGATGCTCTTTTTGTTGCAATATTATTCCGCAAACTACGTTTATTTTATATGCGTATACTAATCTCCCTCATATTATTGATTTCAGCATCGGCGATAGCGCATGCCGCCGACCCGGCCGACATACGCGCCCTGGCAGAGTCTACACCGTCGGTGCAACGAAACCCCTACAGAGGCTTCTCGTGGAAAATCGACGATAATGGCGACAGTATGCTCGTGGTACACCTGCGCGAACTGACAGTATACCCGCCGATGAAGTTCAAGAATAAGAAGCAGGAAGAATTTTTCTGGCGCACCGTACGCGATGTAAAGCTTACCCTGCCCTACGCCAAGCTCATAGCCGAAACATTGGTCGAGACATACGAATACCTCGAAACCTTCGAAACCCAAAAGGAGCGCGAGGATTACCTCAAACAAATGGAAAGCGCACTTTTCGAACAATACAAGCCGGTATTGAAACGCTTTTCAAAACGTCAGGCGAAAATACTGATTAAACTGATACAGCGCGAGACACACCAGTCGAGCTACGACATCGTCAAGGCCTTCCTCGGCTCATTCAGAGCATCGTTCTGGCAGGGATTCGGCAAGTTATTTGGCGTGAGCCTCAAGAGCAGCTACAGCCCCAAGAAGAACAAGGACGACGCAACGCTCGACCGCATAGCACGTTGCGTAGAACAAGGCACACTATAGTATAACCGGGCAGCAGAATATACTATGAACCGTGTTTTTGAGTCGGTACTCAAGCATTACCAGGCCTATATACTGCTCGAACGAGGCTTGAGCGATAACACACGCGAGGCTTACAGCTCGGATATAGAGCGCTTTGCCTCCTGGCTTAACCCCGAAGTGACTCCGGCCGACGTCAGCCGCGAGCACCTCGAAAACTTTATATATCAGCTCCACGAAACAGGCATCGCCCCACGGTCGCAAGCCCGCATAATTTCGGGTTTGAAATCCTTTTTCCAGTATCTTACGCTCGACAATTTGCGCACCGACAACCCCATGGCCCTGATCGAGCCCCCGGCAATAGGCCGCCACCTGCCCGAGGTACTGACAATCGACGAAATCGAAGCAATGATAAGTGCCATAGACCTCGACGAACCCCAAGGCCTACGCAACCGGGCAATCATCGAAACACTATATGGCTCGGGACTGCGCGTGAGCGAATTATGCACGCTCGAACGCCGCAGGGTGTTCCTCGACGAAGGTTTCCTTACCGTCACCGGCAAGGGCAGCAAGGAGCGAATGGTACCCATGAGCGAAACAGCCATAGAGCAAATAGCACTTTACCTGAAACAGCAGGACAGCACAAGCGCACCTATCAAGCCGGGCGAAGAAGACTATCTATTCCTCAACCGCCGCGGGGCACACCTCACCAGGGTGATGATATTCTATATAGTAAGAGACCTTGCCGAGAAGGCGGGCATACGCAAAACAATCTCGCCCCACACCCTGCGACATTCATTTGCCACACACCTACTCGAGGGCGGAGCCAACCTTCGAGCCATACAGCAGATGCTCGGCCATGAAAGCATTGCCACCACAGAGATTTACCTGCATCTCGACAACTCGCGCCTGCGTGAAGAAATCCTTGCACATCACCCGCGCAACCGGCGCTGAGTGGCTCGCATAAAGAATACGAAGTAAAGCACCGCCGCCAGCATAAGGCACACAGAAAAACTGAGTACTATACCGTAGAGTCCCATACCGGCAGGGAAAGCCATAGCCCATGTAACGGGCAAACCAACAACAATGTAGCTAAAAAAGGCAATATAAAGCATCGGCAACACATGCGATGTACCCCTGAGAGCATTGGCAAAAGTAATCTGCGTGGCATCACCGGCCTGATACAGGGCCATTGGCACAAGCAGTGTAACGGCAAGCGACAACACAGCCCGGTCTTCGGTAAATACACCCATTATCACATCGCCGCCGAAAAGGAACAGACAGCACACCATTGCCATAGTAACGAGCATGATATGATATCCGGCCCAGGCACAACGGCGCATAGCGGCATTATCCGACCTGCCTGCAGCGTGGCTGATATCGATTGCCATGGCGGCACCGATACTATAATATATGCAGAAACCGAACATGCCGCTGATTACTACAATCTGGAATGCGGCCAGGGATATCGCCCCAAGCCAACCGGCGAAAATCGCAGCTCCCGAAAAAGCAGCAGTCTCGAATGTCATCTGCATCGACACCGGGAACCCTGTGGTTATGATGCGGCCGATATCGCCCTGCTGACGGCGACTGTGATAAAATCCCGGCAGGTACTTCCGGGCATACTTCGCCTTAAAAAATACAAGGCCGAGAACCACCACGCATACCACACGAGCGCCCAGGGTGCTGAAGCCTGCACCGAGGAGGCCAAGCTCCGGTGCGCCCCAGTTACCATAAATCAAGGCATAGTTTCCAAGCACATTGAGCGCATTGGCACCGAGCACGATCCATGTGGGCAAGCCTGTGCGGCCTATACCGAAGCTCCATTGCGAAAACACATTGAATACCGACACAAACACCATACCCGACAGCACCGTGAGATAGTAAGGCCTTATCATAGGCAGTAGCTGCTCGGGCTGGCCGAGCTTGTCGATATTGAAATATAGCAGCAACATCAGCGCCGTCACCAGCACAGTAAACACAAGGTTGACAATAAGGCCGAGCCTCACGGTACGGCCTATGCGGTCGTTGTCGTCACGCACAAACATGGCACCTATCAGCGGCGTAAGGCCGTAGGTAAAGCCGAGAACTGCCATTATTGCGACATTGAAAGTATTATTGACAAACGATGCCGACGCAAGAGCCTCGGTAGAATAGTGGCCCACCATTATATTATCGGCAAAACTCACCGCAATATTTCCCAACTGCCCTAAAAGCAGGGGGAAAGCAAGTTTGAGTATCGACTTATAACAACTTAAATAATCGCGTAAAAATTGTGCCATGACGACATATACAAATACACAAAAGGACATAAATGAATATGCCCTTTTGTTATAGTTAAAGAATCAAGTTTCGCAAGTTCAACCTGTTTTCGGGTTAATGGTGCAGTTCCTCATTTCCGCAGGGTTTAGGAGGTCAACATCACCCCCTCTCGTAGGGTCGCGGCACAATGCTATTAACTTGATGAGAAAGAGTGTCAGCGATAGGAGCTTGGCTCTCCGAGACAAGCCTCGGTCAGCATCGCTAATATTTTGAGTACCAACGCCTAATTGAGGCTTGTCTCGGAGAGCCAAGCTCCTATCGTTGCTGTCCTTTTGAATAATCACCCCTTATGTTAACAGCATTGCGCCGCGACCATACGACAGGGCGATTAGTCAGAGTGTCGAAATGCGAAACTCAAGTTAGAGATAACTTAGTCTCTGCTGCCGAAAATACGGAGCAAATAGAGGAAGAGGTTGATGAAGTCGAGGTAGAGCGACAGCGCACCGATTGTAGCCAGACGGCTAACAGAATCCTGGGGTGCGGCCTGTGCCATAGCCTTGATCTGCTGGGTGTCCCATGCGGTGAGGCCGATAAAGATCAGCACACCGGCTATCGACACAATCCAATCGAGGGTGCTGCTATGCAGGAAGATATTAACCAACGATGCGATAATCAGGCCGATAAGTGCCATGAAGAGGTACGAACCGATTTTCGACAGGTCCTGGCTGGTAAAGTAGCCGTAGACACTCATCGCACCGAAAGTACCGGCAGTGATAAAGAAGGTCTTGACAATCGCCGTGGGGCTATAGGCAAGGAAAATTGTACACAGCATCATGCCGTTGACGATAGCGAAGAGATAGAACAGCGCTGAAGCCAAGGTGCTGCTGAGTTTGTTGATGCCCGACGAAATGCCGATTACAAGGCCGAACTCGGCGATGATAAGCACCCACATAAACCAACTGTTGTTGATAAAGAACGACATGTATTCGTAGCTGTTAGAGCAGAATAATGCCGTAAAGGCTGTTACGACGAGGGCGAGCGTCATCTTCAAATAGACGCGCTTCATGGTCGAGCTGACGGTATTCACCAGACTGCGGCCATTGTCGAGGGGAGTGTAACCATATTGGTCCTGACCCTGATACTGGTTGTTGTACATGATTATTGTTTTTTAGATGTTTATATCCTTGATTACATTCTCTCTACCACGTTGATACCCAGCAGACCGAGAGCGGCCTTAATGGTACGTGCGGTTGCTCCCGAAAGCGCCATGCGCAGCGAGCATACCTCGGGGGTATCTTTCAGAATCGAACAGTCGTGGTAGAACTGATTGTACTCCTTGGTAAGGTCGTAGGCATAGTTGGCAATGAGCGCAGGCGAGTAGCTGCGACCTGCCTCGGCAACAACGCCGGGGAAATCGCCAAGACGCTGAATCAGTGCAATCTCGCGCTCGTTAGGCTCAACATTGCTATAGTCTACTGCCTGCAAGCCGGCTTCGGCTGCCTTGCGGAGCACCGAGCGGATACGGGCGTAGGTATACTGGATAAAGGGACCTGTATTGCCGTTGAAATCAATCGATTCCTTAGGATTGAATGTCATATTCTTGCGAGGGTCGACCTTGAGCAGGAAGTACTTCAGAGCACCCATGCCCACGGTTTCGGCGATATTGTCGATTTCCGCCTCGGTCATACCGTCGGTCTTGCCAAGCTGAGTGGCTACCTCTTTGGCCGAAGCAACCATCTCTGCCATAAGGTCATCGGCGTCGACCACAGTGCCTTCGCGGCTCTTCATCTTGCCCTCGGGCAGCTCTACCATGCCGTAGCTGAAGTGTACCAGGTCTTTGCCCCATTTGAAACCGAGACGGTCGAGGATTATAGCAAGCACCTGGAAGTGGTAGTTCTGTTCGTTGCCAACAACATAGATCATCTTGTCGATGGGATAGTCGTCGAAGCGCTGCTTGGCGGTGCCGATATCCTGGGTCATGTATACCGAAGTGCCGTCGCTACGGAGCAGCAGCTTTTCGTCGAGACCATTCTCGCGCAGGTCAGCCCATACCGAGCCGTCCTCGCGGCGATAGAGAACACCTTTTTCGAGTCCTTCGAGCACCTTTGCCTTGCCGTCGAGATAGGTCTGCGATTCGTAATATATCTTGTCGAAACCTACGCCCATACGCTTGTAAGTCTCGTCGAAACCGGCATATACCCATTCGTTCATTTTCGACCACAGCGCACGCACGTCGGCATCGCCGTCTTCCCATTTACGGAGCATCGCACGGGCGTCGGCCATTACTGTAGAGGCAGCCTCGGCCTCCTCGTCGGTCATACCCTGCTCTTTCAGGGCTTTGAGCTCGGCCTTGTAATTCTTGTCGAAAGCCACATAGCAATCGCCCACAAGGTGGTCGCCCTTAACATTGGCGCTTTCGGGGGTAGCACCGTCGAACCAGCGCTGCCATGCGAGCATTGATTTGCAGATATGGATGCCACGGTCGTTGACAATATTGGTCTTCACCACCTTGTTGCCGCATGCTTCGAGAATCTTCGACAGCGAGCTACCAAGGAGAATATTGCGGAGGTGGCCCAGGTGAAGAGGCTTGTTGGTATTGGGCGATGAATATTCTACCATTACCAAGGGGCTCCGGTCGGTCACCGGACGTATACCCCACGACTCGTCGGCGGCGATATTGGCCAGCACACCGTTCCAGTATGTGGGAGTGATGACAATATTGAGGAACCCCTTAACGACATTAAAACCCGACACTGCGGGCTCGTTTGCCACCAGCCATTCACCAATCTCGGTGCCTACAGCCTCGGGAGCCTTGCGGGCTGCCTTGACCCAGGGAAACACCATGACGGTGAGGTTACCCTCAAACTCCTTGCGGGTAGCCTGGGGAACTATGCTCTCTGCCGGTGTATCGATACCGTAGAGCTCTTTTACAGCTTTGCTGACTGATGCGGATATTACTTTATCAATCGACATATATGTTTTTTCTATTTACGTATTTTCAAAAAAATTTCACCCTATTCAAAGCGGTCGCCAAATTTCACCTTGGCATCATTGACCATTCGCTTTATTTCCTGCTCGTGGGCTTTGGGGCATATCAGCAACACCCCGTCGGCATCGCTAACAATATAGTCTTCGAGACCGTCGACCACTACGAGCTTCTCGCCACGGATAGCGAAGATATTTCCTCGGCTGTTGTAGGCCAGCACGTTGCAGTTCTGAGTCACATTGGCCTCGCTGTTTTTGGGCGAAAGGTCGTAGAGTGCGCTCCAAGTGCCGAGGTCGTTCCAGCCGAATGTCACGGTCTCTACATACACATTGTCGGCCTTTTCCATTACCGAGTAGTCTATCGATATGCTCATGCACGAGGGGAAAGCCGTAGCTATAAACGACTTCTCGGCCTCGAAATCGAGATACACATTGGCATCGGCAGCGTCGAATGCCGACGCGATATCGGGCACATAACGACGGATAGCATTGCATATCACATCGGCACGCCAAAGGAAGATGCCCGAATTCCAAAAAAACTCGCCCGAGGCAACGAATACCTTGGCAAGTTCGAGGTCGGGCTTTTCGGTAAAGGTCTTTACCTTGCTTATGTCACCCTCTACAGTATCGCCAATCTGGATATAACCGTAGCCGGTTTCAGGCCTTGTGGGAGTGATGCCGAAGGTAAGCAGGGCATCGTTGTGCTCGATAAAGTCAAAACCGGCCAGCACGCTCGATTCGAACAGCGATTCGCGCGTAATCACATGGTCGGCAGGCGTAACGATCATCGATGCCTTGGGGTCGCGGGCGGCGATATGCCATGCCGCCCATGCTATGCAGGGAGCAGTATTGCGGCGGGCAGGCTCGAAAAGTATCTGATTATCGGGAATCTCGGGCAGCTGCGCCTTCACAAGGTCGGCATAGCGCTCGTTGGTCATTATCAATATATTGGATGCGGGGATAAGGCTGCAAATGCGGTCGTAGCTCATCTGGAGCAGCGTACGCCCTGTACCCAAGAAATCGATAAACTGCTTGGGAAGTCGAGCGCGGCTATAGGGCCAGAATCGACTACCGATTCCGCCGCACATTATCACGCAATAACGGTGTTGCATTTCTTCCATCGTAGTGACTGTATTATCAATCTGCTAAATTACAAAATTTCTGCGACATGGCAAAATCCACACCCCTCAACACGCCACAATCTACAGTCACCGCACCAGTCCACCGACTAATCCCATAACATGAAGTACAACTTTTTCTCCAATCAGGACAAATAAACAATTTGCCGGAACTTCGGGCTAAATCATCATCAAGTGGCATAACTTGCAGAAAATGAGATCATGGCAATTGTCGCGCCACTGGTGCGACAATTTAAAGATTGTGAAAACTACCGCCAACTCCTCTGCCATAATTACAAATCATTATCGATATAGCATCCGATTGTACCTCAAATACTCAAGGCTGGGTTATCGCTCGTTGAGGGCGAAGTCGACTGTGAGTGGATAGTGGTCGGAGTTCTTGAGGCGGCCTTTCCTTATCGACAGAGGCTCTAAATCGCCGCGATAAAGCACATGGTCGATGCAGAAATACAGATACCGCGCATTATAGGTGTTAATCGGGCCGAAGCCGATTTCGGGATATACCGAGCGGAAGCCGACGTCGGCAAAGGTGCGTATGGCATGGCTGCCTTGCACATCGTTGAAATCGCCGCAGATTATCACATCGGGGCCGCCATATAGTCGCAGCCACTGTATCAGTTTGTTAACCTCGCGTGCCCGCCCTTCGGCAGCGGTGCGCAGTTTGTTGAATACGATTCTGCCCTCTCTTACATTCTCGGCGGCTTCTCGCAGCGGAGTGTTGGAGAGGCCGAATGAATACAGGTGAACGTTGAAAACGGCTAGTTTTCTACCCGAAGGCAATGTCACCCGGTAGGCGGCGACATCCCCGCTTGGGA
The DNA here is from genome assembly GCA_001689415.1 of Bacteroidales bacterium M2. Lineage (GTDB taxonomy): Bacteria > Bacteroidota > Bacteroidia > Bacteroidales > Muribaculaceae > CAG-873. The sequence goes on from LUJM01000025.1 coordinate 23,038, forward strand.
AATCACGCACCTTCACATCGAGGTGGATATTCTCTACCGGGTATTTCGACAAAATGGCCTGGGTGCCCGTCCGGCCTCCGAATACTATGTGGGGATAACGCGCTTTGAGGCTGTCGGCACAACGCTGGGCCTCGGCACTGCGGCGCGGCTGGGCAAGGCGGAATGCCTCTTGCGTGCACACGATATCGGCGTTTTCCTTGAGTATGAATTCAGCCAGACCGGTATCTTTGTTTTTGACCAGGGCTCGCGAATAGGTATTGTATGTCATCAGCGAAAAGCGCTCGGCCCCGTCGGGCGCTTCGGGCGACAGTATATGCAATGGGAAATATGTCAGTACAGGGCCTCCGCAGGCCACAAGTCCCAAGGCAAGTAGAAGTGCGCCACGGCGATGCCACAACAACTGCATTAGCAGCAACACTATTACAACCCAAAAACATATCGGGAAAGCGAGGGGGAATGCCCCCCACCACGAACTGTGGCTCAGAGGCGACACGCATCCGGCATAACCGGAAACAAGCAGCGCAGCCACAGCCACAAGGTCGACAATCAGCGCAAAGCCACGCAAGAATCGCTGTAAAAGCGATCGTTTGGGTGCTTTGGGCAAGGAGGTATCTGTTTTACGCTGACCTCGTGGACTCATTTTTCTACAATTTTATTAACCATTGGCCGGACATGCACCTACACGACCCGGCCGGTATATTAAAAGAACCAGTGATTATTGAATACTCCTTTCTTTTTCCAATACAGCAGCAGCAGGAAGCCAAATATCATACCGCCAAGGTGTGCGAAATGGGCCACGCCGTCGGCTGTGCTCGAGATACCCGATACGAGCTCGAGTACAAAGTATCCGATAATAAGCCACTTGGCCTTGACAGGCACGGGGATAAAGAAGATATATACCGGCAGATTTGGGAAAAGGAATCCGAATGCAAGCAGCACGCCGTATATCGCGCCCGAAGCTCCGACCATAGGAGTATTGACAAAAGCATTGAGCTGGGCAAGGTCGGGATCGGAAAAGTTGTAGCCTCGCTGTATCACGTCGAAGCCCTCGTGGATTGCGCGTGTCACCACATCCGGCGGGAGAAGGCTCTCGAGATTATTGATATAGAGAGCAAACACACCCATCTGCACTAAGGCAGCACAGATACCGCAGGTAATATAATAAAACAGGAATCGCGCTGAACCCATGGTCATCTCAATCGTTCGGCCAAACATTACGAGGGCAAACATATTGAAAAAGAGATGCATGAAGTTGCCATGAAGAAACATGTAGGTAAACAGCTGATACGGACGGAACGCCGGCGACGAGAAATAATACAGCGCCAGGTTACGGTCGAAGAAGGCATCGGCTGCCGGGAGCATGGCCATTAACAGCCACACAAGCACATTGATTATCAATAGATTCTTGACAACAGGGGGGATTGTCTGGAAAAAAGGTGGTCTAGAGGAATACATTCTTGTGTTCTATATGTTTATCAAACTGCAAAATTAATCAAAATTACACAAACAACAAATTCAACCGTCCATAGGTTTGGGTATCCGTACAAACAGCGTAGCCGCTGCAGCCGTGGTATGAGTTATAGAATCTGTAAAGGACTAACTTATCGAACCGGCTCTTTCAAAGGGCATTCTGTTGAAAGAAGCTTCATGGAGACTATCGGCATAGGCTAACTGGTTGTAACAAATAAAAACCTGTTCTTTCATTGCCCTGCTGCGAGCGTTAAGATTCCCTATAAGAAGCTTGTAGGGGTAACACCTTATTCAGATGGGCTTGAAGTCCATAAAGAGGAGGCCAAACCTAAGCGTACAGTCTTTCAAGGCTTTGACGCCTGGTTTGTTATGAATGTCCTTAATCAGGTCAATATCTGATTAGTCAAAGAGTGAAGGAGAATCATCTTTTACAGCATTCTTCTTTGCTTTCGATTTTATCCGCGAGTTTTTAGGCTTTTCGTCAGAAGTAGAAATGGCAGAATGAAGAGCAAGCTCTTCTTCCAGATTTAGATGAGGGTAATTCCCTTCAATGTAAAGTTTCACTAATCCGGCATGAGACAGAGGTGTCGAAAGATTACGAAAGTCCAAATTGGTGTTGTAGTCAAGCAGGACTATGTCTGTTTCTTCTGATTTTTTCTTTATCTTATCGACTATATTTCTGACATCAGGAACATTTTCCAATACCCATTTATAAGAAGGGAGATAAATTAGTATTCTTGCTGAAAGATAGTCCAGCAATTCCGACCCATGTATTCCTTTGCGGTGTCCCTTAGGGTAGCCCAGTCGTCTGACTGTACGTTTCAAATTTTTCATGGTATCGTTAGCAAACGAATCCATGCACACATCCTCATGCTCGAATACTTTCAATCCCTGCCAGATGCCTTCTACACTCATTGAGGTTGCCCCGTTTGAGAATGGAATTGGAATATTACCATGAGGATAAAATGGGCTCAACTTCTGAGCGTATGATGATTTAGATGTAATATCAAGAATAATAGCCCCCGGATAATCTCTGAGGATATTTTCTTCTTTTTCTTTTTTTATTAACTACGAAAATCATTTCTCTGTAGTATTACGGTAGAAAATATTGGGATAAGGTTGGATATATTCCCAGATTATGCTTGCAGCTTCTTGAGATAATGTATCAGGATACTCAATACGTATAAGATGCGGACGCCAGCCAGAATCTATGTCGTGGTACATTACACACTTTTCATATATGGGTTTGAAGTTCTTATTTTCATCGAACCCTATTTTAGTGTAGCCATACTTGGATTCCTCAACAGATGTTTTAACATCCTTATTATCCCAACAGTAACCCCACCATGAGTAAATCCCATCCTCTTCGTCATCTACTAAATCTTTCCAACCTCCTTCGAAGCTATCGAGATATATTGTTATACTGGAATCTGGATTGTTCAACCGTAATCCGGCTCCCCAGTAAGTATCTTTATTGTTAGCTTCAAATCCTTCTGGAATTTTGAAAAGCATCTTAGTTGTTGAATCATAATAGTACATTGTATCTCGATAACTATAGATGCCAAGTGTGGAATCACATTCAGTTACTCCATGAATAGTGAGAAAAGTCTCGTTATAGTCAGTATGTGATTCATTCTCCTGAATACAAGATGTCAGGAGAATAGCTAAGATATATAGGAGCAATCTTATGGGTTGCGTCATTGTTTATGGGTCTTTTTATTATAATTTGCAAAGATACAAAAAATCAATGAGCTGATTGGTTCAATATGCTGAGAAACACGCTAAATGCCCCAAATATCTGAAACAGCGTAGCCGCGACCGGCAATCCGGCCACGGCTACGTATGGGGTCAAATGAGATTTGGCTTATTTTGCAGAAGCGGGCTGAGAGGCTGCGAAGCGGGCGTTGAGACCCTCGATAACCTCGGCCGAGATATTGAGTTCGGGTTTGAAATAAACACCGGCCTCGCGAAGAAGGATTGCATCGTAGCCGTGTACGGCGTTGTAATCCTTGATAAAGTTGTTGATCGAGTCATTGAGACGGCGCTGCATCTGCTCACCGGCGATAGCAAGGCGCTGCTGCTGGGTGCCGAAGTAACGCTCGGCCTCCTCGCTCTTTTTCTGCAGGTTGTTTACATCTTCCTGCATCGATGCCTGCGACAGATACACATTGTTCTGCTGTTTCTGGCTTATGGTATTTGCAAGGCCCTGAAGCTCGCGCTGCTTGTTTTCGTGCCACTGCTGCAGTTTGTTGAGTTCGCGCTGCTGCTCGCCCATAAGCTGCTGGGCAAGAGTATACGAACCGATCACAGAGTCGGCATCGATATATCTGATATTGATGGTTGCTGCGGGCTGGTCTTCGGTTGCGGGAGCGGCTTCCGGAGCTACGGCTTCCTTATTGCCACATGAGCAAACGCCAGCCATGATTGCAAGCGCTGCAAATGTCTTTACTGTTACGTACAGTTTTTTCATTATATTGGTTTATTGTAAGGTTTTACGACGGTTTGTTTGCGCTGCATCGTGATGCCCGGAGGCACAGCCGATGCCTTTGTTGCGCAAAGCGGGTATGTCGTGAGCATGCCCCGACGGGAAGCGGCCTCCTTTGACAAAAAGAACCTTCACACCGAGCAATACTACCGACAGTAGCACAAGGATTATGGTTAAAATAACTGTTTCCATTTCGCGAGTACTTCGCTTTGACGCTGCAAATATAGCGAAAATTGCTGCTTTTTTTCGTCATCTCAATTTTATTTTGTAATTTAGAGGGCGATTATGAATGTTTTTAACATTCTTTCTAATTATGAAATTTTTATTTAGAACTTATTCCCGGACTATAAAACGTAATAAGCGATGACTATAAAAGACCTCAAGCCGGCCAACGTATTCTCGATTTTCGACGAGATCAACCATGTGCCACGCCCCTCGAAACACGAAGAGAAAATCCGCCAGTACCTGCTCGACTTTGCTGCAAAGCACGACATCGAAGTTGCCACCGACAAAATCGGCAATGTCGTGATGCGCGTACCTGCAACTCCCGGACACGAAAACGCTCCCGTTGTTGCAATGCAGGCTCATATGGATATGGTATGCGAAAGCAACAATAAGGATTTTGACTTCGCCAACTCTCCCATCACCACAATCGTCTACGGCGAATGGCTTCGCGCCGACGGCACAACACTCGGTGCCGACAACGGCATCGGTATGGCTGCCGCAATGGCCGTGCTCACCGACAAGTCGCTCGTACACGGCCCCCTCGAGGCTCTCTTTACCGTAGACGAAGAAACCGGCCTCACCGGCGCCAACAACCTCGGCGAAGGCATGCTCAACGCCTCGATGCTGCTCAACCTCGACAGCGAAGACGATGCTGAGATTTTCGTAGGCTGCGCAGGCGGCGTTGACACAACCTGCCTGTTTACCTACAACCGCTCTTTCGCCCCAACCGACTTCCACTACTTCAAATTAGACATCTCGGGAGGCCTCGGCGGCCACTCGGGCGGCGACATACACCTGGGCCGTGCCAATGCCAACAAGCTCCTCGCACGCTTCCTCTACAACCTGAGCCTCGAGCACGAAATCGCACTTTGCGAAATCGACGGCGGCAATCTCCGCAACGCAATACCCCGCGCGGCACACGCCGTGTTCGGCATCGACACCTCTCGCAAGGAACAGGTGCGCGTAGCTTTCAACAAATACGTTGCCGACATCGAGAATGAATACGCAGGCCTCGAGACAACTCTCAAACTCGACCTTTCGAGCATCGACCGTCCCGAATACGCTATCGACCACGCCACAACATCGGCTCTGATCAAAGCCCTCTACTGCGCTCCTCACGGTGTGATTTCTATGAGCCGCGACCTCGAAGGCCTCGTAGAGACATCTACCAACCTTGCTTCGGTAAAAATGCAGGGCGAAAACGGCGTACTCGTTACCACCAGCCAGCGCTCGTCGGTTGAATCGCGCAAATGGGACATCGCCCGTCAGGTCGAAGCCCTCTTCACACTTGCCGGCGCAGAAGTAAACCACGGCGACGGATACCCCGGCTGGGCTCCCAACATGAACAGCCGCATAATGCACCTTGCAAGCGAGGCTTACGAAGAACTCTACGGTGTAAAACCCGCTATCAAGGCTATCCACGCAGGCCTCGAGTGTGGTCTCTTCCTACAGAAGTACCCGCACCTCGACATGGTTTCGTTCGGCCCGACACTGCGCGACGTGCACTCGCCCAGCGAACGCATGCATATACCTGCCGTTGAACGCTTCTACGGCCAGCTCACTCGCACTCTCGAAAAGGTTGCCAACCTTTAAACAACAACCTACACCCGGCCGAAGCCATCTAAGGCCCGGCCGGGTGATTCTTTATCTACTATTTTGAGATACTGCTGCGCAATACTATTACTAATCATCGCAGCCCTCGCGGCAGATGCACGCTGGCAGGGAACTCGCTTCCTGCCCGATACTATATATGTATACGACACTATGGGCGTTGAAGTCGACTCGCTCGGCCGCACTTTTATAGTTATCGACAACGACACTCTGCACACCGCATTCCTGCCACAGCCCGAACTCATGCACACCGGACCGCTGCACGAGAGCGACTACGAAGAAATTGCCAAGGATCTCGGCATCGAGACCGCCGCCATACGCGCAGTGGTAGAAATCGAAACAGGAAAGCTCCACAAAGGTTTCAACTCCGACGGCTCGGCGATTATCAACTTCGACCTGCCGGTATTCCGCCGTGCCGCTGCACGGCGAGGCATCAACCTCGCACGCCACTCAGGCAGCGAAGCCCTCAAGCCGGTCAATATATCGAAATACGGCTCGCAACAGGCAGCGCAGCACGCAAGGCTCAACGCCGCTATTGCCATCGACTCAGTGGCAGCGATCGAAAGCACCTTCTGGGGCATGTTCCAGATTGGCGGATTCAACTGGAAGCTTTGCGGAGCCGCTTCCCGCGAAGAATTTGTAGAGCGCATGAAACGGTCGGAATACGACCAACTGAGCCTATTTGCCAACTTCATACGCAACACAGGCTTGCTCAAGCACCTCAAAAGCAAAAACTGGGCAGCATTTGCCCGAATTTACAACGGACCATCCTACGCCAGCCGAGGATACCATACCCGCCTGGCTGCAGCATACCGAAAATATAAGAAATAGACCTATGCAGCACATCACATACACCCCTATGGGCACATGCTCAAGCCAAATCGACTTCGACCTCGACGACGAAGGCAAAATCCGCAACCTTGTATTTACTAAAGGTTGCTCCGGCAACACCCGCGGCGTAGCTCGCCTATGCGAAGGTCGCGACGCAGCCGAGGTTGCATCGCTGCTCGAAGGCACACAATGCGGAATACGCCCCACATCATGCCCCGACCAGCTCTCGCAGGCAATCCGACAAACCCTCGGCAAATAAAACACTCATAAATAAGGCATCCCGCCCACCACATTCCCTAAAAGTGACCAAACGACCATTTTGGGGAATACATTTAACTCCACCATTTTAGGCAATGCTGTTTGCTTAAGGATTCAGCACCCCTCCCTCTCGTAGGGCCGCGACACAATGCTGTTTACTTAAGGGCATCTGCATCCCCCACTCTCGTAGGGTCGCGGCATGCCGAGGCCGGGTGATAAAAACATTTGTAGTTGATTATCAAAGAGATAGTATCGCCTACCCGGTCGCGGCATGCCGCGACCCTACGAGAGGGCGTGTTAGCTGGACACAATTAGTCGGTCTGCATCGTGCATCTAACCCTCAAGCAAAAGGACGGCAACAATAGGAGCTTGGCTCTCGCGACAAAGCCTCGACCGGTATCGCTACCGAAGCTCTGAATTGGCAGTTTTCAAAATTTTCAAAATAAATATTTGGCCATGTCGCGCAAAAGTAGTAATTTTGCAGCACCGATTATGTCCAAATCATTGACAGGCAGTCGTAGCAATGCGCTTTTGGCCGAGCGCAGGGTGAGCGACGGCCGAATTATGTAATTATTAATCAACGAATTAAACAGTGGATACCATTAGCTATCGCACCGAATTTCCCAACGCCCAGGAAGTAAAACACGAATGGGTTGTTATCGATGCAACCGACCAAGTTCTTGGCCGTCTTTGCGCCAAAGTGGCAAAATTGCTCCGCGGCAAATACAAACCTTCTTACTCGCCCAACATGGAATGTGGCGACAACGTGATCATCATCAACGCTGACAAAGTGCGCCTCACCGGCAAAAAGATGACCGACCACATCTACCTTACATACTCGGGCTATCCCGGCGGTCAGAAAGAACTCACCCCCGAAGTTCTGATGCGCAAATCTTTCAACAAGCACATCAAACCCGGCATGCACCCCCTCTTCATCCGCGTTATGAAAGGCATGCTTCCCAAAAACCGCATCGGCCGTCGCCTGATTGAAAACATGCACGTGTACAATGGTCCCGAGCACCCCCACGCTGCTCAGAACCCTACCGTAATTGATATTAACAAACTGAAATAATCGCAAGAATGGAAACAGTAAATGCAGTAGGCCGCCGTAAAGCCGCCGTAGCCCGCGTTATCATCAAAGAAGGCACCGGCGTCATTACCATCAACAAGCGCCCCCTCGAGGTATACTTCCCCTCGTCGATTCTTCAGTTCATCGTTAAGCAGCCCCTCACAACTCTCGATTGCGCCGAAAAGTACGACATCCACGTCAACCTCGACGGTGGTGGCTACAAAGGCCAGGCCGAAGCTCTCCGCCTCGGTATCGCCCGCGCTCTCGTGAAAATCAACCCCGACGACAAGGCTGTACTCCGCAAGCAAGGCTTCATGACCCGCGACCCTCGCGCCGTAGAACGCAAGAAACCCGGTCAGCCCAAAGCTCGCAAGCGCTTCCAGTTCTCAAAACGTTAATCGTTTTTTCCCCTATACAGGCCGCCGCTTGACGCGGTTGTCTGACATGTGTTTAGAATCTAAACCGCGGAGATGGACCTGCGTTCCCTACCCCACGGTTGCATAACTCAAAAGAACGTAAACAAACAAAACAAAAAAATGGCAAATCCCACATTTGACCAGCTCCTCGAAGCCGGCTGCCACTTCGGCCACCTCAAACGCAAATGGAACCCCGCAATGGCACCCTACATCTTCATGGAGCGCAACGGTATCCACATAATCGACCTCTATAAGACCGAAGCCAAACTCGCAGAGGCTGCTAACGTTCTCCGCGGCATGGCCAAGGCCGGCAAAAAAGTACTCTTCGTAGCTACTAAAAAACAGGCCAAACAAGTTATCGCTGACCTCGCTTCAAGCGTAGGCATGCCCTACGTTATCGAGCGCTGGCCCGGCGGTATGCTCACAAACTTCCCCACTATCCGCAAGGCTGTTCGCAAGATGACCACCATCGACAAGATGACAAAAGACGGCACTTTCGACAACCTTTCGAAGCGTGAGCGCCTCCAGATCACACGTCAGCGTGCTAAACTTGAGAAGACTCTCGGCTCTATCGCCGACCTCAACCGTCTTCCCTCTGCACTCTTCGTAGTTGACGTACTCAAAGAGCGTATCGCAGTTGCCGAAGCAAACCGCCTCGGTATCCCCGTATTCGCTATGGTCGACACTAACAGCGATCCCTCGAACATCGACTACATCATCCCCGCCAACGACGACGCTTCGAAATCTATCGAACTCATCGCAGGCGCACTCGTAGCCGCTATGGCCGAAGGTCTCGAAGAGCGCAAAGCTGAGAAACTCGACAACGAAGCTGCCGAAGGCGAAGCTGCTGCCGCTCCCCGTCGCGAACGTCGCCGCGTACGCCGCAACGACGCTCCCGCCGCTGAAGGCGAAGAAGCTGCTGCCGAAGAAGCTCCCGTAGCCGAAGCTCCCGCTGCTGAATAATTCAGCAACAAATATACCCTGCCGCGGACCACTATACCGTGGCCTGCTGCAGGGAAATTTAGCATATCAGTCAAACTAAGAATAATACCACTCCACATATGGCAGTATCAATGGCAGAAATCACCAAGCTGCGCAACCTCACAAGCGCCGGCCTGATGGACTGCAAAAAAGCTCTCGCCGAGACCAACGGCGACATCGACGCCGCCGTCGAACTCCTCCGCCAGAAAGGCAAAGCCGTAGCAGCTAAACGCGAAGACCGTCAGGCTTCGGAAGGCTGCGTTCTCGCTAAAAACGAAGGCGACTTCGCTGCTATCGTAGCTCTCTGCTGCGAAACAGACTTCGTTGCCAAAAACGCCGGTTTCGTTGAACTCACTCAGAAACTCCTCGACGCTGCTATCGCAGCTCGCATCCAGACTCTCGACGAGCTCAAAGAAATGACTATCGACGGCCAGAAAGTTGCCGACCTCATCACCGACGAGAGCGGTAAAACAGGCGAGAAGGTAGAACTCGGCGCATACGAATGCCTCGTTGCTCCCTCTACCACTTCTTACAACCACCTCGGCAACAAGCTCTCTACAATCTGCGGCTTCAACCAGGAAGGCGTTGAATTCCACGTAGGTCGCGACGTTGCTATGCAGGTAGCTTCGATGAACCCCGTTGCTGTTAACCGCGAAAGCGTTGCTAAAGAAGTTGTTGAGTCTGAATACAACATCGCCGTTGAAAAGACAAAAGAAGAGCAGGTTCGCAAGGCTGTAGAAAACGCCCTTAAGAAAGCCGGCCTCAACCCCAACCACTTCGACAGCGAAGAGCACATCGAATCTAACATCTCTAAAGGCTGGATCACAGAAGAAGACGCTGCCCGTGGCCGCGAAATCATGGCTGCTACAGCTGCCGAAAAAGCTACTAACCTGCCCGAACAGATGATTGCAAACATCGCTAACGGACGTGTTAACAAGTTCTACAAAGAAAACTGCCTCATGGAACAGGAATTCGTTAAAGACGGCAACCTTACCATTGGCCAGTACCTCGAGCAGAACGCTAAAGGCCTCTCTGTAGTAAGCTTCAAACGCGTAAACCTCAACCAGGACTAAACCTCATACTGCAGAGGCCTCTCCGGCCTCTGCAATTAGGACGGTTCGGTAGCTCAGCTGGATAGAGCAACAGCCTTCTAAGCTGTGGGTCCCGGGTTCGAATCCCGGCCGAATCACAAAAAAGCGGACAGTGATACTGTTCGCTTTTTTATTTCCCCCACCAGCCATTATAACCATAACCGATTACGACCTGACGAGCAAACAATACTGTATACGTTGGACAAAAACTTATTTGCGATAGGAGTTTCACTCTCCGAGCCTCGGTTAAGAAATACGAAATCACTGCTTATCAACTCACGTCCTATTCAAACCAGTCTATTAGACAAACATGCTCGAAGAGCATTACTTTACCTAACCACAGCATTACGCAGTTTGCTGGGGTGTGTCTCTCTCCTCAGCAGATTAGTGTCGAAGACACTTCTCATTAAACTTAAAGGCAAAAAAACAACCATCTGTCGGTCGGGCATGCTTAGAACCCATGCCGTTTCCTTAAGTCAAAAGTATATCAGCGACACTAACCGAGACAAGCCTCGGTCAGTGTCGCTAACATCATGAATACCAACGCATAACCGATACAGGCCACTCCCAGCAACACAACCTCCCGTAGGGTCGCGGCACAATGCTGTTTACTTAAGGAGATGAGTTGTCTTTTTGAATAATTCCAAAGCCCGCTCTCTCGTAGGGTCGCGGCATGCCGCGACCGGGTAGGCGATACTATCTCTTTGATAATCAACTATAAATGTTTTTGACACCCGGTCGCGGCATGCCGCGACCCTACGAGTGGGTGGATTGAAAAAAAATGATTTTTATGCTTAACTTAGTGACATTGCGGCATGCCGCGACCGGGCAGAAGTACATTTATTTATTTGATTATCAAGGAGAAAATGCTTTTGACACCCGGTCGAGGCATGCCACGACCCAATGCTGTTTACTTAAGGAGAAA
>LUJM01000026.1 GCA_001689415.1 Bacteroidales bacterium M2
GAATAATTTTTTAACGAACTATTGTAATTTGCACACATAAAATATTTATCTTAAATTTGTCACGCATATCCCCCAGAAGCCCCCGGGGTAAGAGGGTGGGTAAGCAGACATAATAAATAGAAAGCGTTTATCTACGTTTTATTTCTGATCACTTGGAATCTGGCAGTTTCAATATCATCGTCAGGAATAGAGCATCGATAGATGCCCGTCGGATATGTATATCCTTGCGTTTCGTCATGCGTTATCGTGTGGCGATGTGAGAATTATCATATCAGCGAGAGGCTTCTGCGTTGCTCTTTCTACGATGAAGGCACGCCAGAGCCCCAAGTGATAGAAAGAGACACGGATATGGATTCTCTCGCTATTCTTTTTTAAGGCATACTGTTTTAGGAGAATCGACAGTTTATTATTAGAATAATGGATCCTATACTCCAATCTCATTTTTTGAGTCTGTACTGTATGGTTCTTGCCGACGGTGTGATAGAAGCTTCTGAACTTCAGGCACTTTATAAAATTGGCTTGAATCAATATAATCTGACTCAAGAAGAAGTAATCTCCGCTGTAAAACAATCAGGAGTATCTTTTCAAGTCCCAAACTCATTCGAAGGCAAGATTGAATTCCTTTGTAATATGGCCAATATTGCATTGGCAGATGGTGTGCTCGACGATACAGAGCGCAAGCTGATGAACAAGTATATTGTAAGGATGGGTTTCAAAGAGGAAAACGCAACCAAGATTGCTGACTTTATTTTCGATAATATTAAACAAGGTGCTACATATGAAGAAGTTGCACAGAAAGCAATAGCGTTATGAGCGATCCAATTGGTACATTAAAAGGATTATTTTCGCCTGCTGATGTGAGTATTCCTACGCAGTCACATGATGCGATGAATAAAGGCGAAACCTATAATCACTATGGAGTGAGAATGAGTGGCGCATCTCAGTATAGCAATGATGCTTTGGTTGTTTTTCTCCAGAGAATCTATCATGATGAGCGTAATAAGCAGATAAATGATAGAGAGCTTCAAGAAAAGAAACGTAACGAAGTAAATTCTCAAATTGATATAGTCTCTACGAAAATAGTTGATGCAAACACGCAGAAGACAATATGCGAGAACAATGTTCAGACATTAAATGATAAAATTAATGATGTCGATAGCCAGATAAAAGAAATTAAAGCGCGTGAAGGTTCAATAAATAAAGAGGCAAAAGTAAAGCTTTGGATTGGTTGTGTCATTTTGGCTTTGTTGACCGTATATCTTTTCATATTTTATAGCTCAACATTCTATTCAGGCTTTCTCTATGATGTCCAGTCTGCGTTATCTTCAGAAGGTTTAATGTCATTGAGTACTGCAATGTTCAATGCCTCGGCTTTAGCCGAAGCATATGCTCATGGATTTGGGTCATTTGTGTTTGTTGTTACTGCGCCGGTTATATTTATGGCTCTTGGTTACTCGTTGCATTATTTTATGGTTCAAGATCATTGGACAAAGTGGGTAAAGTGTGCATCACTGCTTATTATAACCCTGAGCTTTGACTGTCTTTTAGCGTATAAAATCGCTGAACAGATGTATAATATTAATGCTCTTAACAGCATTGCTGATTACCCTCCATTCAACTTGAACCTTGCTATTTTGGATGTTAATACTTGGGTAGTTATATTTTGTGGTTTTATTGTCTATGTAATTTGGGGCATTGTGTTTGATATGACTATGACTGCATATAATGGTCTAAGGTCTAATAAAGCTGAGATTGTGAAGCTTCAAAGCCAAATCGATAATTGGAAAAACGCAATAGCTGTTGACACTAATAAAATAGCTTCGTTAGATGCTTCTTTGCAGAATTTGTTAGCTAAAAAACATAGTCTGGAACAGAAAGCAGCTAACAAGGTATTTGTGAATGAACATCTGATAGAGACCAGTTTAAATCAGTTTTTTGCTGGCTGGATGAGTATGCTTGCTGCATATACGACAGTTAATGAAGAATTGCAAAAAGCTCGTGACGCATATTCAAATACTGTAAACCAATTGATTGAAAAGTGAATATGAAAGTTCAAAGTATAATTGTAACGATAACAATGGGCGTATTGTTTTTTTTGCAGTGCGCATGTTCGTCGGGTGACTCAGGAGAAAAGGCATCAACTGTTCAAAATACAACAAATGTGTCTACTGTAGAGAACTTGCCTTTAAATATGTCAATTTATATTGATTTATCAGATAGAATCAATAGGCAGCATTCCGGCATGTCTCAAAAGTCGATAGATATAAAAATTATAAACTATCTCGTTGAGCAGTTCGTAAACATAACTGCAAATAGAGGGGTCCTTATGAGTAAGAATAATTTTCAGGTACTGTTTTATCCTGCTCCTGACGACCCCAATGTGAATGAATTGGCTCAGACTATGAGTGCGGACTTATCTAAGATGAAAGCCGGTGAAAAAAAGTTGGCGATGCAATCTTTGGGAACTAATGTCAATAATTCGTTGGAAGCAATATATGACAAAACAATTATGTCAAAGAATTGGCAAGGATGTGATATTTGGTCATTCTTTTCGGATAAGAAAGTCGATAATTTCTGTATAAAACCAGGCTATAGAAATGTGCTAATAATTCTGACAGACGGATACTTGTTCCACACAAAGAATAAAGTAAAAGACGGAAACGCTTATTCGTATGTTCTTGATCAAATGCTTGCTGTACCTGAATCTTCATTGATAGTCAAGCGAAGCGATTTGGAAAATATTGAGGTTCTTATGCTTGAAGTAGCACCAAATTCACCTAAAATACGCGATAGGCTTTTTGATGTTCTTAACGATTGGTTTAAAAATATGGGATTGTCTAAAGAAAACTATTCAATTCAGGAAACGGATTTACCCAAAAATACGCAGTTGATTATTGATAATTTCTTGAATAAGTGAATTTAGGGACAATTATCAGTCTTTGAGAATAAGAGATATTGTTACTAAATTTTACGAGTTTGTTATTCTTAAATTAGATTTAATTACTTATCTTTGCAGTGTCGTAACACAGCGGTGTTGCGGCACTGCTAACGTTTCAACAGACTACTCTAAATAAAACACAAATTAACTATGTCAAAAGTAACAGTCGTAGGCGCCGGTAACGTAGGCGCTACATGTGCTAATGTGCTTGTAACAAGCCAGGTTGCTGATGAGGTTGTACTCCTCGATATCAAAGAAGGCGTATCAGAAGGCAAAGCCATGGATATCATGCAGGCCGCTAATATTCTCGGTCTCAACAGCCGTCTTGTAGGTGTAACCAACGACTATGCCCGCACCGAGGGTTCGGATGTTGTTGTAATCACATCAGGTATTCCCCGCAAGCCCGGTATGACCCGTGAGGAGCTAATCGGAGTTAATGCAGGTATCGTAAAATCTGTAACCGAGAATATCCTTGCACATTCGCCCAACGCAATCATCGTATGCGTATCTAACCCCATGGATACCATGACATACCTGATTCACCGTGTTACCAAGCTTCCGCGCAACCGCATCATCGGTATGGGCGGCGCCCTCGACAGTGCTCGTTTTAAATATTTCCTGAGCGAAGCCCTCAACGCCAACATCAACGAGGTAGAAGGTATCGTAATCGGTGGCCACGGTGATACCACCATGATTCCTCTGAAGCGCTATGCTGCTTACCGCGGTATTCCTGCAAGCTCTATCCTGCCCGCCGAGCAGCTCGACAAAGTAGCAGCCGACACCATGGTAGGTGGTGCAACCCTTACCAAACTCCTCGGCACATCGGCATGGTATGCACCGGGTGCTGCTGCTGCACAGGTAGTTGCTGCAGTTCTTGGCGACCAGAAGAAGATGCTTCCCTGCTCGGCTCTGCTCGAAGGCGAATACGGCGAGAAAGACCTCTGCATCGGTGTTCCCTGCATCCTTGGCCGCAACGGTATCGAGAAGATTGTAGAATTCGACCTCAACGAGGAAGAAAAAGCACTCTTCGCTGCCAGCGCAGCTGCCGTTCACAAAACAAACGCAGCTCTTGCTTAATTAGAACATTAACGCTTCGCTAAGCGTTGAATATATAACCGTGCCGGACCATACCGGCACGGTTTATAATATATCGTAATATGAAAAAAATATTTGTAATAGCAATTGCCGCGCTGGCTCTTGCATCGTGTGGCGGAAACCAGTCAACCCAGACCACCGAAACCGAAGAGGCAGCCGTAGAGCAGCCCGCCGTGGCACTTAATGCCCCTGTAGCACAGGACGGCAAAGTAATCGAACTCGAAGATGCCGCAGCCCTCACACCCGGTGTGAAGGTAGAGCAGCTGACTGTAGTCGACTTCAACGCCGTATGGTGCGGACCCTGCCGACAGCTTACACCGGTGCTCGAAGACCTTGCTGCCAAATACCAGGGCAAAGTGACTTTTATCTCGGTAGATGTAGATAAATTCGGCGCACTTTTCGAAGCCTACAACATGGGCGAAAGCATCCCTGCCGTATTGTTCCTCAAGCCCGACGGAACTTCGTTCAAGAAAATCGGTACAGGCGAACTCCTTCCTGCCGAGAACTTCGAGAAAATCATCAACGATAATCTCTAAAATACTATGAATCTGAAGACCATAATCGAGCGTGCCCGACGTACGCTCGGTATTGCCACGCTCTTGCCTATGCAGGATGAAATGGCGAAAATCGGCCTGCCTGCACGAGTATTGTTGCAGGCTCCCACCGGGAGTGGCAAAACACTTGCCTTTACCATTGCGTTGCTGCGCTCGCTAAATACCGGGCGAGAGGGTGTGAAGGCCCTCGTGATAGCCCCCACACGAGAGCTGGTGCTTCAGATTTATGATACTATCCGGCCTTTGGCCGCTCCCGAATACAAGACTACTGCCGTGTATGGCGGTCATTCGTTCGAGACCGAGGCCAAGAGCCTTGCCGGAAAGCCCGATATTGTGGTGGGCACCCCCGGCAGGTTACTCGACCATATCAACCGCCGCCGCCTCGACCTGTCGCAGACAGCAACACTCGTAATCGACGAATACGACAAGGCTCTCGAGCTTGGCTTTGCCGCGGATATGAGGCGCGTTGTAGCATCGATGAGGCATGTGACCGGGCTCGTACTTACGTCAGCTACGAGTGGCGACATCCCCGATTTTGTTGGTACGGTAGAGCATACGCTCGATTACCGTGGCGATGAAAGCGATGAGGACAAGCATATTACAGCCTACAGGATAGAAAGCCCTGCAGCAGATAAACTCGATACACTCATCGAATTACTAAAAGGCTTGCAAGGCCGCAAGACGATTGTATTTGTCAATCACCGCGATGCAGCCGAACGCGTATACAATCATTTGCAACGAGAGGGTGTGCCCTCGTGTCTCTATCACGGCGGTCTCGACCAGGATATACGCGAACGAGCCTTGATATTATTTGAAAACGGTACGTGCCCTGTAATGGTTGCGACCGATCTTGCCGCAAGGGGACTCGATATGGAATCGGTCGAAGCCGTTGTTCATTATCACCTGCCGTCGTCGCCCGAAGCATGGACTCACCGCAATGGGCGTACAGGTCGCTTGGGCGGTATCAACGGCAGCGTATACGTGATTATCTCAACTAAAGAATCATCACCGTCGTATATCGACCTCGAAGCATTCGACCCCGCCACCCTCATGCCGGTGAAGTCGCCACGAATGGCCACACTTTACTTCAACGCGGGCAAGAAAGAGAAGATATCGCGTGGCGACATAGCCGGATTCCTCATCTCCAAGGGCGGGCTTGCACCGGGCGAAGTAGGGCGTATAGATGTAAAAGACCACAGTGCCTACGTGGCCGTGCCAGCCGAGAAAGCTCGTACGACGGTAGAGAATGTAGCCCCTCACAAGATTAAGAATACGCGAGTGAGGGTGACGCAGCTAAAAAATAAGTAGGCTGTCGAACTTTTACCCTCTCCGAGCCGTTTTAAGTTAAATTCATCACACAGTTTATTTTTAAAGTGAAAGCTTGGAGCATAATCAAAAGTACCGTACGTCTGCTGGGATTTACACTTCTGGCAGTCGTACTGCTATTATGTGGTGTCGTAGCGCTGCTTTATTCGAATTGGGCTCAGGAGAATGCGCGTAAGGCAATTATAAGTAAACTCAGTACACCGTCGGCGCATCTGACGCTTGATTCATTCCGGCTCGATTTTCCGCTTGATATCACAGCCGGCGGTCTTGCCCTGACGAGTTATGGCGATACTATCATGGCCGCATCGTCGCTGCATGCCGAAATCGACGTGTTGCCGATATTGATGGGCCGGGCCAACATCGCCATTGCCGAAATACGCGATGCCCGGTATCGCATGGGAGCGCCCGACTCGGCCATGTTCCTCACTATCGCCGCCGACAGCCTTGCCTTGTCGCCGGCCTCTGTCGTTCTTGCCGACATGGCTATAAAGATAGAAGACGGAATCATCAAGGGTGGCCGAATGAGCATGGTGATGAATCCCGACACCACGCCGCCTACGCCTCCGGCTCCGCCTACACGCATGAGCATAGCCCTTGAGCACATCGCTCTCAACGACTTCACATACACCATGCGCATGATGCCGACTATCGACAGCCTCACGGCGCATATCGAGGCATCCGAGCTGCGCAACGGCTTGGTGGACCTGTATAACCAAAAGATAAATCTACGGGCGTTTTCAGGCAACGGTTTAAGTGCCAAATATATAGCTCCTGATTCGGCAATGATTGCAGCCTCAGGCCCATATCCGGTGGCAACACAGTCTGATACGGTTGTTTCTGCTCCATGGACTATTGAAATCGACAGCATAGGCTTCCATGGCGGCGACGCCCTCTATGCCACCGCCGGAGTAGAGCCGCTGCCAGGGCTCGACTTTGCCTACATACAGCTCGACAGCCTCGACCTTCAACTTCGCAATTTCTATAATCAGGCAACAACTGTAAAACTACCGGTAAAGATACATGGCCGCGAACGCTGCGGTGTGACTCTCGATGTCGACGGTACACTCGATATCGATTCCGTGGCATTGACATTCAGGCAGGTAGAGCTCTCTACGCCGCGAGGCACACGTGCGTCGTTTGACGGTAAACTCGGCATGGGTGATTTTGCATCCGACCCCATGCTGCCCCTTGGCCTGAATCTCGACGGCGCGTTCGCTCCCGAGGACATGGGTGCAATGTTCCCGGCGTTTTCGCCATACCTTGCCGCCATACCGGCTGCCGATGATATCCTGCTCAACGTAAACGCCTCGGGCACAACCGGAAATCTCGCAATCGACCGCGCCAAGCTCAAACTCAATCACTGTGTTACCTTGGAGGCCTCGGGCAATGTGGAGAATATGATGAATCCCGACCGTCTCGGCGGCGACATAAGCCTGAAGGGCAACATAATCAACGTAAACAGTTTCAAGAATAAATTCCTTGCCAAGGAGACAGCGGCGATGTTGCGAATACCGCCCATGACACTCAACGGCCATGTGAAGATGAATTCGGGCACCATTGCCGGACGGCTTGCCGCAGTCACTCGTGGCGGACGCCTCGGCCTCGATGCGCGTTGGAATGCCAACAGCGAGAGCTATACCGCCGATTTGACAACGAATACATTCCCTGTGCAGGCTTTCATGCCCCTTCTTGGAGTGGAGCAGGTTACGGCAAAGGCGCATGTCAAAGGCAAAGGCTATAACCCCTTCGTGACCACAACCACAATCGATGCCGACATCGATGTTGCAAAAGCTGTGTACGACGGCGTTGCCTATACGGATATCACAGCCAAGGCCGGACTCGACAAAGGCCAGGCCACTGTCGACCTCAAATCAGCGAATCCCTCGGCCGACCTTGCCCTCAAGGCCCAAGGCAATCTCGACGGCGATGTGTACCGCTGGCATGCTACGCTCGACGGCAACTATATCGACCTCTACGCCCTCAAGTTCATGCAAGAACCGGCCTCGCTCGAGATTAGTCTCGACGGTGACGCTGTTATAGGTCCGGGCAAAAACGATATGCAGGCTAATGTGAGCATACGCGACGTATTCTTCCGCCGCACCTCGGGCACAATTGCACTCGACAATATCAAGGCGCATTTCAATGCCAACGACAGCCTGACCAACCTCGACATGAATAACCGCGACCTGACGGCCAACTTCACATCACCGGTTGCACTCGACAGCCTCACGTCGAAGTTCTCGGCATTCTCCGAGCTTCTGTCGCAGCAATTGGCGATTTATACACTCGATGCCGATACATTGTGCAAGGTGCTGCCACCCTTTGCCCTGACACTCAATGGCGGACGCTCAAATTTGGTTAACGATATCCTTGCCACGTCGAAGATGTCGGTGCGTTCGTTCAACCTCAGTGTCGACAACGACAGCACGCTCGCCGTCAATGGTACTGTGAAGCGATTCGATACAGGCAGTATGTTGCTTGATTCGATATTTATCGACGGCGGCGAGCATCGCGGACATTTCCACCTCAATGCCGGTGTACAGAACCGTCCCGGCAACCTTGACCAGTGGCACCGCGTCGACCTCAAGAGCATTATCAAGGGCAAGTATGCCCATATCGGCCTGAAGCAGCAGAATCTCAAAGGCGCAACGGGCTACGAACTCGGCATAGCCGCCGAGAGCGATGTCTCCGACTCAACCCTGACAGTACACGTACGCCCATATTCGCCGGTGATTGCTTATCAGAACTGGAGTGTCAACCACGACAACTTCATCAGCTACAACATCCCCACAGGGCATATCGATGCCGACCTGCATATGAACGGCGGCAACAGTGCCTTGGCTATCTATACCGTACATCCCGACAGCACCACCCATAAATCGGCTCATCAGGAAGACCTTGTGATAAAGCTCACCGATATCCACCTGAACGACTGGATTGCCGTTAATCCCTTTGCGCCGCCAATCAAGGGTGATGTCAATGCCGATATGCGTCTCAACCGCCACGACGGCCTGCTCATAGGCCATGGCAGCGCCGGGGTTACAAACTTCGTATATGGCAAACAGAAGGTTGCCGACCTGCGGGCCGACTTCGACATCGCAGCGACACCCTCGGGTACTATCCGAGCCGATGCCGACGTGCTTGTCGACGGCATCAAGACCATGACCTTGTCGGGAGCGCTCAACGACAGCACTGCCGTGTCGCCCCTCGCCCTTGATTTCTCGATGATACGCTTCCCATTGGCGACAGTAAATCCATTCTTGCCTGATAACATGGCCAAGGTGTCGGGTATGCTCAATGGCAGTATCAAGATTTCGGGCACACAAGAAGCACCCATATTCAACGGTACGCTCGATTTCGACTCCACGGCAGTGCGCCTGGGCATGACCGGCACGCAGTACCGATTCAGCCCCACACCTATCAATGTGGTCAACGGCCTTGTTGATTTCGACCAGTTCAAAATCACCGGCTGCAACGACAATCCGCTCGTAATCGACGGCACGGTAGATATTTCCAAGCTCGAGGATATGAAGTTCAACCTCTCGCTCAAGGCCGACAATATGATGATCGTCAACAGCAACAAGTTGCAGAAAGGCGCCGACATATTCGGCAAGGGCTACGTCAGCCTCGATGCCACAGCGCGAGGGTCAATGGCCTTTATGACCGTCAATGCCGACCTCAGCGTCAATTCGGGTACCAATATCACCTATGTCATCCCCGACGCAACCACGGCACTTGCCAATCGCTCTACAGGCGACATGGTGAAATTTGTCAACTTTTCCGATTCCGCAGCCGTTGCGGCAGCCGACACCCTTGCACGTTCGGGCATGGCGATTATGCTCGATGCCAACCTCGAGTTGCAGGACGGCAATATCATCAACGTGTATCTGTCGGCCGACGGCAAGAACCGCGCTCAGATCGAGAGCAACGGCCGCCTTACCTACACCATGACACCTCTCGACGACGGCCGTCTCATAGGCCGTCTCAATATCGACAAAGGCTTTGTGCGCTACTCGCCGCCCTTTATGAGTGAGAAGCTGTTCAACTTCGAGCGTGGCAGCTACGTGGCTTTCAACGGCGCAATGATGAATCCTACACTCAATATCCATGCCACCGACGTTATCAAGGCCAACGTGACGCAGACGGGTCAGAATTCGCGCCTTGTCAACTTCGACGTGGGCCTGGCAGTGACAGGCACGCTAAATCAAATGGATGTTGCCTTGGACCTGTCGACAAACGACGATATCACCGTAGCCAACGAACTCGAGAGTATGAGTCCGCAGCAGCGTGCCAACCAGGCCATGAACATGTTGCTCTACAACGTATACACAGGCCCGGGCACTAAGGGCGACGCTTCGCTGGCAGGCAATCCTTTGTTCTCATTCCTTGAATCGCAGATAAACTCGTGGGCTGCAAACAATATCAAGGGCGTGGATATATCATTTGGTATCGACCAGTATGACCGCACCGTCAACGGCAGCACCTCGCAGACGATGAGCTATTCGTACCAAGTATCGAAGTCGCTATTCAACGACCGCTTCAAAATCGTGGTCGGCGGCAACTACTCTACAGATGCCAATGCCGACGAGAATTTCTCGCAGAACCTTATCAACGATATATCGTTTGAATACTTCATCAATGCCCAGCGAACTATGTATGTGCGCCTATTCAGGCATACCGGCTACGAGAGTATTCTCGAGGGTGAGATTACCCAGACAGGTGTAGGTTTTGTATATCGTCGCAAACTGCGCAGGTTAGGCGATATGTTCCTGTCGCCCAAGGCGGTAGAGCGTCGTATCCAGCGCGAAAACCAAAAAGTAGAAATGAGCCATGACAAGGACTAAGACTTATATACTCGCCATTGTCGCCACTGTGGCGGCACTTATGGTATCGTCGTGCTCGACCACAAGGCGTATTCCCGACGATGAGATTCTCTATACCGGCATCAAGGGCATCAAGATTGCACGCTCGGATAGTTCGGCTGTGCCTTCCGAAATGGCTTCGTCGATAAAGTCGGCGGTAGACGTGGCGCCCAACAACTACATCAAGCTCATAGGCTGGCGCTATCCGTTCCCCCTCGGCCTGTGGGTCTATAACAACTGGCCCAATCCGCCCAAGGGATTGCGCCACTGGCTCTACGAAAAGCTTGTAGAAGAACCGGTGCTCGTGTCGGATGTACGTCCCGAGGTGCGCACTCATATGATAGAGCAGATTCTCGACAACAACGGTTACTTCCGCGGCACGGCGACCTACAGCCTCGTGCAGGGCAAGAACCGCAAGAAGGCCAAGATACTCTACGACATCATCCCCGGCCCCGAATACCCGGTGAGGAATATACAGCTCATACCCGATACCACTGTGCTGGGCGGCCTTATTGACTCCCTGGCTCGTAAGGATTCATACCTCGCTTCGGAGCGTCCGCGCTATTCTACCGACTCGCTGTCGATAGCCCGAACACGTATCACCAACTCGCTCCGTAACCGCGGCTACTATTTCTTCCGCCCCGAGTTTATCGAGTATCTCGCCGACAGTATCGCATACCCGGGCGAAATCGAGCTGAAGATGATGCTGGCTTCGAACACCCCTTCGTTTGCCCTCCAACCCTATACTACCGGCAAAGTTACCGTGCATGTAGCCCGTAACCAGGGCGGCGGTCGGGCCGATACTGTAGAGATGCAGCGTGCGACCCTGATACAGATGATGCCTTCGCGCCTGCGCCGCAAACTGATCGACGAGAACGTGACCTTCCGCCCCGGACGGCGCTTCTCGGTGCGCAGTATGGACCGCACACAGGCTAATCTTGCCCGCCTCGGCATATTCAACAACATCAATATCGAGGCCGTGCCCGATACCAACGACTTGGCCGCGCATAAGCTCAACGTAGATGTCTACGCCACTTTCGACACCCCGCTCGAAACATCGCTCGAGGTGAATGCCTCGTCGAAATCAAACAGCTATATCGGCCCGGGTCTCACTTTCGGTGTGACGAACAAGAATATCTTCGGAGGCGGCGAGCAGCTGTCGGTCAAGCTCACAGGCACATATGAGTGGCAGACCGGTCGTGGCCGTCGAGGCAATATTTTCAACTCCTACGAGGTTGGCCTCACCGGCTCGTTGGCATTCCCGCGCCTGCTTGCGCCAAAGTGGATTCCGCGCAGCCGCTACAACCTCAACTGGACGCGCTTCCAGCTAAATGTAGATCTGCTCAACCGTCCGCACTACTTCAAAATGGCGCAGTTCAACGCCTCGATCAACTACGACTGGCGTCTGCGCAGGCATGTGTCGAATACACTGACACTATTCAAGCTCACCTATACCAACCTGATGCACACCACCCACGAGTTCGACTCGATAATGGCTGCAAACCCGGCTGTTGCACAGAGCTTTATGAGTCAGTTTATTCCCCAGATGATGTACTCCTACGTCTACGACAGGGCTTTTGGCCGTAACAATACCCTCAACTGGCAGTTCTCAGTCCAAGAGGCCGGCAACGTGTTCTGGGCTATCTACAGGGCTTGTGGCAAAAAGGGCGAAAAAGAGCTGTTCGGCACGCCGTTCTCGCAGTTCATCAAGGGTCAGACGCAGCTTGTATGGGGACGGCGACTCGGTGGCGACAACTGGCTCGTGAGCCGTGTCGCAGTGGGTGCGGCACATGCCTACGGCAATAGTTCGCAAGTGCCTTATGCCGAGCAATTCTATGTCGGCGGTGCCAACTCGATACGTGCCTTTACCGTCCGTTCGATAGGCCCGGGCAGTTACCGCTCAGCCCCGGGGCAGCCCGAGGATTATTTCGACCGCACAGGTACGTTTAAATTCGAGGCCAATGTAGAGTACCGTTTCCCGATATTCGGCCCCTTGCACGGTGCGCTGTTCATCGATTCGGGCAATGTGTGGCTGCTCAAGGACGACCCCTTGCGACCCGGTGGCAAACTCAGTGGCAAGACGTTCTTCAAAGACCTTGCCTTGGGCACAGGTGTCGGCCTCAGGCTCGATATAAGCATGCTTGTGATTCGCGGCGACCTCGGTATAGGCATCCACGCCCCCTACGATACCGGCAAACGCGGCTACTACAACATGCAGAATTTCGGCAAATCCCTCGCCTTCCACCTCGCCATAGGTTATCCGTTTTAGTCATACCGGCTTGTCCCAAGTGTCCCATTTGTCCCACTCTTCCCAATGTGGGACAGTTGGGACAGCCGGGACAGCAGCAACCCAATGCTATTAACTTAAGGCAAAAGAGTGCTTGCAATAGGAGCTTGTCTCGTTTACTCTGGGATATGCAA
>LUJM01000027.1 GCA_001689415.1 Bacteroidales bacterium M2
GGCGATTAACTGAGTATCCCTAATATAAACATAAATATTTGACTCGTGAAGAAGTTCCTGCTTTATATTTCAGTGTCTTTGCTCACCCTTGTATCATTATCATCGTGCAAGTCCGACATAGATAATTCATTTCAAGCATCTTGGATAGTCGTTTCTTACGCCGACCCGTTCAAGGCAACTATGGAGCCTACAATAGTTTCTCCGGGCGAAAAATACATTCTGAGATTCAACGACGACGGCAATTTTTCATTTTCGACTGACTGTAACACCGTTTCGGGTGAATATAAATCTGAGGGAGATAAGCTTCATTTCCTCAACATGTATGCAACCGAAATGGCATGCGACAGAGAGATTGTAGAGCGTTGTGTAAAAAGTCAGCTCCCGGCTGTTGAGTCGTTCAAGTTGCAGGACGACAGCATATTGACCCTTCTCGGAAAAGATTCTAACGTTTTATTCGAGCTTCGAAAAGCCACTGATCAAGAATGATAAGCTTAGGGCGTTTTAGATTGGGTTTCGCACAGGTGTCGATGATTGTGGTTTTTATACTGCTTTCGGTGTGTGCCGTAGTTGCTGCTTTTCATCAAGCCCGTACGGAGTATTCCATGCCTCTATCGGGTATTATCATAGCCAACGAAAGCATGGCTCTATTGGCTACGCTTGTATATGGGATTATAGCTCACGTTGTTATCGCAATTAGATGCAAAAAGAAATGAAGAAGAATGTCGAACTCAGTTCATATTGCTGGTTTATATCGTCTGTGTCTACCGCGCTGTTGTGCGGGGCATCGGTGTATGTATTTAAAGAATCCGGTAGTGTGTTGGCAATCTCTATTTGGGGTATAGCTATAGCGATATTGTTTTTATCAGCGCTATTGTTCATGCCCTTGTCGATATCGATTGACAGAGACAAGCTGAGTATAAACCGCCCCTTGCTTAAAAAGAGCATCCGACTGTCTGACATAGCCGAAGCCCGACTTTGCAGTCCCACTATGGGCGCGATAAGGCTCTGTGGCAGTGGTGGTTGGTTTGGTTGGTTCGGCTGGTTCAAAGAGTCGGATATTGGTAAGTATTTTGCCTATTATGGTAAGTCCTCCGACTGCTTCCTCGTAACTCTCAAGAACGGTAAGAAATATATGCTGGGGTGTGAGGACGCTCCGGCCATGGTCGATGCAATCAACGCCAATATCAACTGATTATATCCGATTGGCTGCATTGCAATTATGCGTAAAATTGGTAAGTAAAAGCTGTAATATGGTAGGCTGAAGTGCCGGATATCGCTTATTTTTGCAATCGATGAGAATCGAACACAAATGTAAGTGTACCTATCATTATTCCGATTTATGAAACGCATTTTTATTACACTTTTTTTAAGCATAATAACACTCGCACCTATTATGGCACATCAAAGCGCAAATCCCACAAAAAGTGGAGAGAAGATAAAAATAGTTCAGACTGCAGGTCGAGAGCAGCTTGGTGAGTTTGCTCCCGAGTTTGCGCACCTCAACGATGACATCCTCTTTGGCGAAGTGTGGAGCCGTAATGACCTGCTATCGCTTCGCGACCGCAGCCTTGTTACTATTACTTCGCTGATTTCCATGGGTATTACCGACAATTCGCTCAAATACCACCTACAGACAGCCAAGCAAAACGGTATCTCGCGTACTGAGATTGCAGAAATAATCACTCATATAGCATTTTATGCCGGTTGGCCCAAGGCTTGGGCTACCTTCAATCTCGCCAAAGAGGTATGGAACGACGACATTATGGGTGATGATGCTAAAGCCGATTTTGCACGTTCGATGATTTTTCCGATCGGAGAACCTAACACTGCCTACGCCAAATATTTTACAGGCAACAGCTACCTCGCACCTATTTCGTCGGAGCAGATACCTTTTGTTAATGTTACCTTCGAGCCGGGCTGCCGTAATCACTGGCATATCCACAAGGCTGAAAAGGGTGGGGGACAGATGTTGGTCGGAGTTGCCGGTCGCGGATGGTATCAAGAAGAAGGTAGAGAGGCTGTAGAGATTCTACCCGGTACTGTAATTCATATCCCTGCAAATGTAAAGCACTGGCATGGAGCTGCTAAGGACTCTTGGTTTGCTCATCTTGCATTCGAGGTGCCTGGTGAAAAATCCGATAATATCTGGCTTGAACCGGTCAGCGACGAAGCTTACGAAGCCATCGAGACTCGATAAATCTTACCACGGTTGGTTTTAGCAATTATAATAGCGGCTTTAGAATCGAAAATAAGATTCTAAAGCCGCTAACTTTATAAGACTTGAAAATTTGTAATACAAAAAACGTCCGACCTGATTAGGCCGGACGTTTCTTATATTAGAGGTTTATTTTTAGAGCGTTTCGTTCTTTTCCTCAAGAGGTTTGATGATAGGATCTGCGCCCCACTGCTGCTGTGACAGACGGAGGTAGTTGTTGTAGCGCCACTGTGCGTTTGCTTTTGCAGCTGCGAATAGTTCGGCTGCTTCGGCTGGATACTGTTTCTGTACGGTAGCGTAACGAACTTCGCCAAGCAGGAACTTCTCGAAGTTGTCCCAGTTGGGAGCCTTGCTGTCGAGAGTGAAGGGGTTTTCGCCCTTGGTTTCTGCATCGGGGTTGTAACGCCACAGGTGCCAGTAACCGCATTCTACTGCACGCATTTCTTCGTCCTGGCTGTGACCCATACCCGACTTGATGCCGTGGTTGATACAGGGCGAGTATGCAATGATGAGCGACGGTCCGTCGTAAGCTTCTGCCTCGCGGATAGCCTTGAGGGTCTGAGCCTGGTCAGCACCCATAGCTACCTGTGCTACATATACATAGCCGTAGGTCGAAGCGATAAGACCGAGGTCTTTCTTGCGGATACGTTTGCCGGCTGAAGCAAATTTAGCGATAGCGCCGATAGGAGTAGCCTTCGACGACTGGCCACCGGTGTTAGAGTAAACCTCGGTATCGAGTACGAGTACGTTTACATTCTCACCGCTTGCAAGTACGTGGTCGAGACCACCGAAGCCGATATCGTATGCAGCACCGTCACCGGCGATGATCCACTGCGAGCGAGCAGCGATAAAGCCCTTGAGCTCAAGGAGAGCCTTGCAGGTATCGCAACCGCATGCTTCGCACATGGGGACGAGTTTGTCGGCTACTTCGCGTGTAGCGGCAGGGTTCATCGAGTTGTCGAGCCACTGCTGTGCAAGAGCCTTCATCTCGGCTGAGCACTTGTCGCATGCGAGCATCTGCTGCATAACGGCACCTACGCGTTCGCGCATCTTCTTGGTGGCGATCTTCATGCCGAGGCCGAACTCTGCGAAGTCTTCGAAGAGTGAGTTAGCCCAAGCGGGACCGTGACCGGCTGCGTTGGTGGTGTAGGGGGTCGAAGGTACTGAACCTGAGTAAATTGACGAGCAACCTGTTGCGTTGGCTACCATTTCGTGGTCGCCGAAGAGCTGGCTGATCAGTTTTACATAAGGTGTTTCACCGCAACCGGAGCAAGCGCCTGAGAACTCGAAGAGGGGCTGAGCGAACTGGCTGTTCTTGACATTCTGCTTGATGTCAACGAGGTGCTGCTTAGAAGCAACTTTGTCAACACAGTATGTCCATTCAGCCTGGTGCTCGAGCTGTGTTTCGAGGGGCTTCATCTGGAGAGCCTTCACGCCCTTCTTGCCGGGGCAAACATCAACGCAGTTGCCGCAACCGAGACAGTCGAGTACGTCGACAGCCTGGATGAAGCGCATACCCTTGAATGTAGGACCGAGTGCGGGGATAGTGCCGGCTTCGCCCATGGGTGATGCGGCAACTTCAGCCTCGTCAAGTACGAACGGACGGATAGAAGCGTGGGGGCAAACGTATGCACACTTGTTACACTGGATACAGTTTTCTTCGAGCCATTCGGGAACGAATGCTGCAACGCCGCGTTTTTCGTAAGCTGCAGTACCCTGTTCCCATGTGCCGTCGGGGTTAGCTTTGAAGGCGCTTACATGGAGAAGGTCGCCGTTCTGAGCGTTGATAGGACGTACGATCTCGTTGATGAACGCGGAATCGTTGTTCTCTGCCTTGGGATCGTCGGGAAGCTGAGCCCATGCGGGGTCTACTGCCAGCTTGTGGTATTCGCCACCGCGGTCAACGGCCTGGTTGTTCTTGTCGACAACGTCCTGACCCTTCTTACCGTAGCTCTTAACGATGAATTTCTTCATCTGCTCGATTGCGAGGTCTACGGGAATTACTTCGGTGATACGGAAGAATGCGCTCTGGAGAATGGTGTTGGTACGGTTACCAAGACCGATTTCCTGTGCAATCTTTGTAGCGTTGATGTAGTAAACGGTGATGTTGTGCTCTGCAAAGTAGCGTTTGATGTTGTTGGGGAGGTTCTTTACAAGTTCCTCGTCATTCCAGATTGTATTGAGAAGGAATGTGCCACCGTCGCGAAGACCACGGATTACATCATACATACGCAGGTACGCCTGTACGTGGCAAGCCACGAAGTTAGGTGTATTTACCAGGTAGGTAGAGCGGATAGGCTTGTCGCCGAAACGAAGGTGTGAGCAGGTGAAGCCGCCCGATTTCTTCGAGTCGTATGCGAAGTATGCCTGGCAGTATTTATTGGTGTTGTCACCGATAATCTTAACTGAGTTCTTGTTTGCACCTACGGTACCGTCAGCACCAAGACCGAAGAATTTAGCTTCGAAAGTGCTGGGATCGCCAAGGGCAACTTCGGGAAGAAGGGGAAGCGATGTGAAGGTTACATCGTCTACGATACCCAGTGTGAAGTGATCCTTGGGTTGGGGAAGGGCAAGGTTCTCGTATACTGAGAGAATCTGTGCGGGAGTGGTATCTTTCGATGCCAGACCGTAGCGACCACCGATGATAAGGGGGGCGTTCTCTTTGCCGTAGAAGCACTCTTTTACGTCGAGGAACAAGGGTTCGCCATTAGCACCGGGCTCTTTGGTGCGGTCGAGGACTGCAATGCGTTTTGCTGTTGCAGGTACGGCAGCGAGGAAATGCTTTGCCGAGAAGGGACGGTAGAGGTGAACTGCTACAAGACCTACTTTCTCGCCTTTTGCTACGAGGCTGTCGATAGCTTCCTCAATAGCCTGGGTTACCGAACCCATAGCGATGATTACACGCTCGGCATCGGGTGCGCCATAGTAGTTGAAGAGGTGGTACTCGCGACCGCAGATTTTGCTAATCTCGGCCATGTAGTTCTCTACGATTTCGGGTACTGCATTATAGTGTTCGTTGCAAGCTTCACGGTGCTGGAAGAATACGTCGCCGTTTTCTGCCATACCGCGTGCAACGGGTGCGTCGGGGGTAAGGGCGCGTTTGCGGAATGCTGCGAGAGCTTCGCGGTCGAGCAGCGGGGCAAGGTCGTCCTGCTCCATTACTTCGATCTTCTGGATTTCGTGTGATGTACGGAAACCGTCGAAGAAGTTAACGAAGGGCACGCTCGATTTGATTGTCGAAAGGTGTGCTACAC
The DNA here is from genome assembly GCA_001689415.1 of Bacteroidales bacterium M2. Lineage (GTDB taxonomy): Bacteria > Bacteroidota > Bacteroidia > Bacteroidales > Muribaculaceae > CAG-873. The sequence continues at coordinate 5,470 of LUJM01000027.1, forward strand.
CGGCGAGGTCCATTACTTCCTGTACTGAACCCTCTGCAAGCATGGCAAAACCGGTCTGACGTACAGACATCACGTCCTGGTGATCACCGAAGATCGACAGTGCGTGAGATGCCAGGGTACGGGCAGATACATGGAAGACTGTGGGGAGAAGTTCGCCCGCAATCTTGTACATGTTGGGGATCATCAGAAGAAGACCCTGCGAAGCAGTATAGGTAGAAGTAAGTGCGCCGGCCTGAAGTGAACCGTGCACAGCACCAGCTGCGCCGCCTTCAGACTGCATTTCCTGTACCAGTACTGTTTCACCAAAGATGTTCTTGCGACCGGCGGCAGACCATTCGTCAACATATTCAGCCATTGTCGACGAAGGGGTAATCGGGTAGATGGCAGCTACCTCTGAGAACATGTAGCTCACATGAGCTGCAGCCTGATTACCGTCGCAGGTCAAGAATTTTTTTTCTTTACTCATAACGTTTGTAATCGTGGTTATTTACGGATTTATCTGTATTTTCAGTATTAGGGCATTTTTTATGCCGATGCAAAGGTAATAAAATTTGCTTAAACGAGGGCAAAAAACTAAGCAAAAAAAGTGCCTAAATAATGCAAATTTAATGCAAAATACGTACCGTTAAAATAGCATGGCCTAATTGCCTCAAAATACCAGCGCGTTGCCCCAATCACGGGGCAACGCGCTTTAGAATGCTTACGCGAGTGCTTATGCGTTCTTCACTTTCTCAACTACGGCTGCGAATGCTGCGGGGTTGTTGAGGGCGAGGTCGGCGAGGACTTTGCGGTTCATTTCGATGCCGCTCTTGTGGAGAAGACCCATCAGCTTAGAGTAGCTGAGGTCGTGCATACGGGCGGCAGCGTTGATACGCTGAATCCAAAGGGCACGGAAGTTGCGTTTTTTGTCTTTGCGGTCGCGGTATGCGTAGGTAAGACCTTTTTCCCATGTGTTTTTGGCTACGGTCCATACGTTACGGCGGCAGCCATAGTAGCCTCGTGTGAGTTTGAGGATTTTTTTGCGGCGTGCTCGCGATGCGACGTGGTTGACTGATCTTGGCATTGTTTCAGATGTTTTTGAATGTTAGCGGTCGGCGACTGTGCGTCGACTCTTGTTGGCTAATCACTCGGTTAATAATGTTACAATATCACAAATTCTAATGTTGGGGTGTCGAAAGTAAATACACTCGTTTTACTTCAGACCGAGAAGGGCTTTCACTGCGCCTGTGTCCACGCGCGATACGAGACCGCTGTGGGTAAGGTTGCGTTTCTGCTTTTTGGTCTTTTTTGTCAAGATGTGGCTCTTGAACGCGTGTTTTCTTTTGATCTTTCCTGATCCGGTAAGGGCGAACCTCTTTTTGGCGCCGGAGTTAGTTTTAACCTTGGGCATTTGTTTGTTTGTTAATTGGTGAGTTGTATGTTAAGCTACACGAGCTTTGTTTTTTTATTTCTTCTTGGGCGAGATCATGATAATCATGCGCTTGCCTTCGAGCACGGGCATCTGTTCTACCTTGCCGTAGTCTTCGAGGTCGTTGGCGAAACGAAGCAGTAATACCTCGCCTTGCTCTTTGAAGAGGATAGAGCGGCCTTTGAAGAATACATATGCCTTTACCTTGGCGCCTTCCTGAAGGAAGCCTTGGGCGTGCTTGAGTTTGAAGTTGTAGTCGTGGTCGTCAGTCTGGGGACCGAAACGGATTTCCTTTACTACAACCTTGGTAGATTTTGCTTTGATTTCTTTGGCTTTCTTCTTCTGCTGATACAGGTACTTCTGATAGTCGAGTATCTTGCATACAGGAGGGTCTGCCTGTGCGGAAATCTCTACAAGGTCAAGCTCGAGATCATCTGCGATCTTGCGTGCTTCCTGAATGGAGTAGATGCCGGGCGTAACGTTGTCACCAACGAGTCGTACTTCGCGAGCACGGATGTGCTCGTTGATATTATTGGGTGCCTGCTTGGCCTGGCGGGGGTCGCGGCGAGGTCCGTTATTGCGTGGGCCTTGTCCGCCGGTGGGGCGGGGTGCCCCGGGGTTAAAAGGTTTTTTCTCCATTCAGTGGGGTTATTGGTTGATCATTTGGTTGACTTAATTGGTCAGATGCGCTGCAAAGTTAGCAATTTTCATCGAACCTAAGTCGCCTTCGCCTGATTTTCTTACCGAAACTTCATCATTTTGTGCTTCTTTTTCACCAACGATGAGCATATATGGTATTCTGCGAAGCTGGTTGTCGCGGATTTTGCGTCCGAGAGTCTCATTGCGGTCATCGATTTCAAGGCGGATATCTGCTGCCTCGAGATCGGTGGCTACCTTGCGTGCATAGTCGAGATATTTGTCGCTTACGGGGATGATTACTACCTGCTCGGGTGCGAGCCACAAGGGGAAGTGGCCTGCGGTATGCTCGAGAAGTACTGCGACAAAGCGCTCCATTGAACCGAAAGGCGCACGGTGTATCATCACAGGGCGATGCTTGGCGTTGTCAGCACCGGTATACTCCAGTTCGAAGCGCTCGGGCAGGTTGTAGTCTACCTGTATTGTGCCGAGCTGCCAGCGACGACCGATAGCGTCTTTTACCATGAAGTCGAGCTTGGGGCCGTAGAAGGCTGCTTCGCCAAGTTCGGTGCGGGCATTGATGCCTTTTTCTGCACATGCTTCGATGATAGCTTGTTCGGCCTTTTGCCAGTTTTCGTCACTGCCGATATATTTTTCTTTGTGAGCCGGGTCGCGCAGAGAAATCTGGGCCTCGTAGTTTTCGAATTTCAGAGCCTTGAATATATAAAGGATGATATCCATTACCTTGAGGAATTCGTCTTTAATCTGCTCGGGAGCGCAGAAGATGTGGGCATCGTCCTGCGTAAAGCCACGTACTCGTGTCAGACCGTGGAGCTCGCCACTCTGTTCGTAGCGGTAAACAGTGCCAAACTCGGCCAATCGCAGCGGTAATTCGCGATATGAGCGGGGTAGGGCGCGGAATATCTCGCAGTGGTGAGGGCAGTTCATAGGCTTGAGCAGGTACTCTTCGCCTTCTTCGGGGGTATGGATAGGCTGGAATGAATCCTTGCCGTATTTGGCATAGTGGCCCGAGGTTACGTAGAGTTGCTTGTTGCCGATATGCGGAGTGATTACCTGCTGGTAACCGTAGCGTTTCTGAATTTTGCGAAGGAACTGCTCGAGGCGGTCGCGGAGAGCAGCACCTTTGGGAAGCCATAAGGGGAGGCCTGCGCCAACTTTGCTCGAAAATGCGAAAAGCTCCATTTCTTTGCCAAGTTTGCGGTGGTCGCGCTTTTTAGCCTCTTCGAGGAGTGCAAGGTACTCGTCGAGCATCGCTTTCTTGGGGAAGGTGATGCCGTAGACACGTACCAGCTGTTTGCGCTTTTCATCACCACGCCAGAATGCGCCGGCGAGCGATGTGATTTTTACGGCTTTAATAGGTGAGGTAGAGGGGATGTGCGGGCCGCGGCAGAGGTCGGTGAAATTACCTTGTGTGTATGTGGTAATGTGGCCGTCTTCAAGTTCGGAGATGAGCTCGCACTTGTACTCTTCGTTCTTGTCGCCAAAGAATTTGAGAGCGTCGTCTTTCGAAATGTCGCGGCGTACAATTTCCTGATCCTGCTTGGCGAGTTCGAGCATCTTAGCTTCGATTTTTGCAAAATCGTCGCTTGTAAGCTTGTTTTCGCCCGGGTCAATGTCGTAGTAAAAACCGTTTTCGATAGCCGGGCCGATGCCGAAGCGTACGCCCGGATATAACTCCTGCATTGCTTCTGCAAACAGGTGGGCAGAACTGTGCCAGAAAGCATGTTTGCCTTCTGCGTCTTCCCACTTGAAAAGTTTAATAGTAGCATCAGTGTCGATTGGACGGGAAATATCCCATTCCTGATCATTTACACTTGCTGCAAGCACCTCGCGGGCGAGGCGGGGAGATATGGATTGGGCTATCTGGAGCGGTGTTACGCCTGCTTCAAATTCCTTTACGCTATTGTCGGGAAATGTGATTTTGATCATGCTTTATCTGTTAACATTGATGCCTTAATTCGTCCTGTATGGGCGCACCCGGGCTAAAATCAGGCGCAAAGATACGAAATTTTTACGATATGTGGTATTTTTTAATGATATTTTTCGACTCGAGGAAGTATCGATTTCATTTCACGCTCGTTTATGAACACAATTCGCGGACTTTAAGATTCATCTAAATAGCTAATTTATGTGCTGTAATATGCAGGTATATAGATAAATACCGGGGCGGTGACAAATAAGCCGTTCTCTCCAATATTACTCTCCCGATAATCATCCTGATACTTCGATGTGCGATATTTAACATTATTTATACTTTGACGGTGTCGCGAGGCATTGCTAAGACCTTTTGAAATGTTCAGTTTTTATATGCTTGCACCACCGGCTCAAGCGAAAACAAACTCTGCCATTGGTATCACTATTCGCATAATAGTAGATTCTGGATGTAATACTATACATTCCAATATTCTACCCTAATAATTGAACCATTACTTTGACGTGCTAATTATTATAATATAGGTAAGACAAAATATATAGGTAAGACAAAATAAAATCTCTTCAACCCCTTTGACAAGAACGTCGAATTAGAGAATTTTGACACCGGCAATGGGAAAAATGCTGTTATTAAAAATTTTTCATTCTGTATCGCAGTTTGGTACACCGTGGCTGTACTTTTGCGGTGTAATCATTAATTGACAAGATATGGAACCTATTACAAACAATGAGTTTCTAAACTCAGTCCTCGAAGCCGAGGCGTGGAAAGAAATTTCCGACAACGAATCACTAAGTAGGGATATTCAGTTAATGGCTTGA
>LUJM01000028.1 GCA_001689415.1 Bacteroidales bacterium M2
ATTCCGCGATACCAATAAAAGTCACTATCAAGAGGAATTGGTGGAGCGACTGCAGCAAAAATACGACAGCATCTTCAATGCCCAACGTGAGGAATACAACGCCATCATAAATCGACTTGAGCAAACCCCGGTGGTTGTTGAGAAGCCCATAACAAAATGGCAGCAGTTCCGGCAAGATGTCGGAAGCGTAGCCCTCGGCATTGGATTCGCAGCCATAATCTTTATTATAGTATGGTTAATCCGAAAATTAAAGCGAAAGTAGGTTTTCTTAGATAAATTTGGTTTATTCGGTCATAGGCTCGTTGTGAAACGGGCCTATGGTTGTATAAACAAAGGAAGACACCCCAAAAGGCATCTTCCTTGAATTTTTGCCCCACTTTTTGCCCCACACTTTTGCAAGCGCCTGACAATCAGTATGGGTTGTGGAGCTGGAGGGACTTGAACCCTCGTCCAAACGCGGAACTAATGAGCTTTCTACGTGCGTAGTCTCAAGTTAATTGTCGAGCTGTGGCAGGCCTGAAACTACCAACCACGGCCTTATCCCCTTAAATTTCGGGCGGCTTCCGGGGAACAGGCCTCCCTATTTCCGATATATTAGCACCGCCGGGTCGATTGGTCTCGGAAAAAGGACAATCGGGCGATGTCTTGTCGCTGCAACTGTTGCGGCGATTAAGCGTTACCTACTGTACTTCGGTTACGCAGCAAGAGCGTAGTTATTTTCGCCATTTAAATTGGTCAAGACCTGATATTATAGAGCATATGTCTTAAAGCTCTGCACGCTTACACACCACTTCTACACGCTGTCAAAACCGGTCAGCCCCGATTCTTTGGTTCCAAATGGTGGAAAAAGTTTACAAAGATAGTAATTTGTTTTTATTATGCACACTATCGATAGGTTAAAAATTGCTAATTCTTAAATTTATGCGTATTGATAATTTTTTTGGCTCAATCGTTTCTATATGCGATTTGGATTCGCTAATTTTGCAAGGTATTTGACAAAATATGAGTAAAACAATAGAAATACACGGGGTTGATATAGGATACAGTGTTGTCGGCGACGGTGCTCGTCCGGTAATCGTCATGCATGGCTGGGGTTGTACTTCGGCCACTGTGGCCGTACTCGCCGATGCGTGCGCCGACTCTTCAACCACCGTCTATAACCTTGACCTTCCGGGGTTTGGCTTATCTTCCGAGCCCGATGAAATATGGGGCGTCGAGCAATACACTTCTCTCATTGAGGATTTTTGCCGTCAGTCCGGCATCGAACGGCCTATACTTGTAGGGCATTCTTTCGGAGGACGCATTGCTATCCTTTTTGCATCGCGAAATGACGTCGAAAGAGTAATTCTTGTCGACGCAGCAGGAATCAAACCTCGCCGCAGCATAAAATATTACTTCAAGGTATATTCATTCAAGCTTGCCAAGCGTCTGGCCCCAATCTTCTTAGGCCGCAACCGTGCCAACAAGCTCATCGACCGCATGAGGGGTAAAGCCGGGTCGAGCGACTACAACAATGCCACACCAAAGATGCGTGCCATAATGAGCCGCGTGGTCAACGAGGACCTTACCGACCGTCTTTCGCTTATCAAATCCCCCACCCTGCTTATATGGGGTACAGAAGATACAGCAACCCCGATAACAGATGCCAAAACTATGGAACGCTTGATTCCCGATGCCGGACTTGTTGCTTACGAAGGCGCAGGACATTATTCGTTCCTCGACCGTCCGGCTCAAACCAAGGCTGTCATTGCCAGCTTTTTAAATTTCAAACAATCATGACAAGTATTATTATATCAGTCGCAGCAGCATTTGCCCTTTTCAATCTCGGAGCCGAGCTGCGCCGCGACCTTATGATGTTTCAGCAGAATAGCTACCGCAGCGAGCGCTATCGCCGCTGGCTCAAGGCTTCAGGCGACACAACTTCGGCCTGGCGCCTATGCGGCATTATGGTTTTCCTGCTTGTCCTCATGCCGCTGGTGCACCTGATGCCCGGGGCTATCCTTGTTGCGATATTCTCAGCAATAAGCGGTTTGACACTATTCAAACGCAAATACAAAAAGCCCCTCGTGATGACTCCGAGAGCAAAGCGTATATATGCCACATCACTTTTCGCATCTGCACTTGTTTGCGGTGCCGGAGTTCTGCTATTTGGCGGAGCTGGCATAGAGAGTCGCCTATTCGCACTTAGCGAGGCGCTTTTGCTCTGCTACTGCATATCACACATGATTATACTCTTTGCCGGAGCTGTTCTGTCGCCGGTTGAAAAGTCAATCAACAATGCCTACATACGCGACGCTCAGAAAATACTCGCCCAGATGCCCGACCTCAAAATCATCGGCATCACAGGAAGTTATGGCAAAACAAGCACCAAGCACTACCTCTACCGCATATTATCAGAGCGTTACGAAACACTCATGACCCCCGGCAGCTACAATACGACCCTCGGAGTTGTACGTACTGTCAGGGAAATGCTTAAGCCGTACCACGAAGTATTCATCGTGGAAATGGGCGCAAAACAGCCCGACGACATTGCCGAAATATGCCGCATCGTCCACCCCCGGCGTGGCATCATCACTGCCGTAGGACCTCAGCATCTCGAATCTTTCAAAACAATCGAAAGAGTACAGGCAACCAAATTCGAGCTCGCCGACTCACTGCCTTCCGACGGACTCATCGTAATCAACAATGATTTCGAAATGATTGCCAACCGTGCGGTCGAAAATGTGCCATGCCTTCGCTACGGCGTCAAAAACACCGAACATGCCGACTACATCGCCCGCGACATCAAATACAGCGCAGGCGGTACAGATTTTACCGTTATTCGCGTAAGCGACGGCAAAGAACTCCGACTTCACACTCGCCTCGTTGGCGAATGCAATGTTTCCAACATTCTCGGAGCTGTAGCGATGTCTATCGCAATGGGTGTTTCCGACGACAGGATTATCTACGCCGTAAGCCAGATCGAGCATGTAGAACATCGCCTTGCAGTAAAACACCTCCCCAATGGTCTCACCATAATCGACGATGCTTTCAACAGCAACCCGGCCGGAGCCGCAATGGCACTCGATGTCCTTGCCGCGATGAAGCCCGGAGGGCGCGTACTTGTCACACCCGGCATGATCGAACTCGGCGATCGCCAGTACGAACTGAACGAGGAATTCGGTGCGAAAGCTGCATCTTCAGCCGACACGGTTATTGTTGTTGGACACTACAACCGCGACGCTATAGTCGAAGGCTTGAAGCGCGGTGGAATGGCCGACGAATCAATTGTCCTCGCCGACAGCTTTGCCGACGCACAACAGCGTCTTAACAGCGGAGCTTTCAAGGTTGATATCATATTATATGAAAACGACCTTCCCGACACATTCAAATAATAACTACATTTATAAACTCAGATAAGTTCCTATCAACAACAGGAACCAAATAATAAAAAATACATCTTTTAATGAAAACAACAGTAGGCGTGTTTTTCGGCGGACGCTCCACCGAACATGAGATTTCGGTGATTTCTGCAAATCAGGCAATGGCTGCCATCGATGCCGACAAATATAATATTGTGCCTATCTATATAGCCAAAGACGGCCACTGGTACACCGGCGATGCTCTCACCGATGTCAGCAATTACAAAAAAGGAATAAAAGAATTGCTGGCCGCATGTACCGAAGTATACATGCGTCCGGTCTACGGCGACTACAACCTCTACCCTGCCAAGCGATCAGGATTCTTCGACAAAGGCAAACCGGTTGCGACTCTCGATGTCGTTATACCCGTATTACACGGCTCTAATGTCGAAGACGGCATTTTCGAGGGTGTACTCGAGACCATAGGCATACCGTATGCCGGATGCAACACCCTTGCATCGGCAAATGGCATGGACAAAATTACAATGAAAATGATACTCGCGGCCGACGGTATTCCGGTTGTCGACTATGTTTGGTTTACCGACCGCCAATGGGGATGCGACAAAGACGCCCTCATCGACCGTATCGAAAAAGAGCTCGGCTATCCCGTCATTATCAAGCCCGCCAACCTCGGATCAAGCATCGGTATCGGTAGCGCACACAACCGCGAAGAACTAATATCGCGTATCGACGATGCTTCGCGCTATTCAATGCGCATCATTGTCGAAAAAATGGTACGCAACCTTCAGGAAATCAACTGCTCTGTCCTTGGCGATGCCGACGAATATCAGACATCCGTTCTCGAAGAACCTATCAAAAGCGGCGACTTCCTTGACTACGGACAGAAATACATGGGCGGTAGTAAGAACGAGCGTGGCATGCAGGCTTCGAAAAAACGAATTCCGGCCGACCTGCCCGAAGATGAAACCAAACGCATTCAGCACCTCGCCGGTGAAACTTTCCGCGTTCTTGGCTGCCACGGTGTAAGCCGAGTAGATGTGATGATCGATGCCGACACTCGCGAAATATACGTCAACGAAATCAACACCATACCGGGCTCGCTCTCATTCTATCTCTGGGAAGCGGCCGGGGTTGGATTTACCGAACTCATGGACCGTCTTGTTCGACTTGCATTCAAACGCAAACGCCAGCAAGAAACCAAAACTACAAGCTTCGACTCCAATATCTTTGCCATGGGCGGAGGTGTCAAAGGGGCTAAAGGCTGCAAAGGCGGCGTGAAATAATTTTGCCAATTACAAAATAAAATCGTAATTTTGCATAAATAAGACATTCAACTTTATAACACATCAATTATGAACCGTAAATTGTGCTATGTACTGGGTCTGGGCGTTGCTCTGACACTGAGTTCTTGTGGTAAGAAACTCGGACAGTTCAGCTCTGATTACTTCAGTGTAAATCCCAACCCCCTCGAAGTTGTGGGCGAAAATGTACCTGCAAGCGTCAGCGCTAAAATTCCTGCTAAATTCTTTGTTAAAAATGCAGAAGTTACCGTAACTCCCGTCCTGACTTTCAACGGACAAGAAGTTGCATCGCAGTCCTACTCATTCCAGGGCGAAAAAGTTCGCGGCAATAATCCCGTTATTTCTTACGAATACGGTGGTACACAGACAATACCCGTTGACTTCAAATACCAGCCCGAAATGGCAAAGAGCGAACTCATGCTCGACTTCACCGTTACACAAGGCAATAAAAAATACGTTCTTCCCCGCGTAAAAGTTGCTAACGGCGTTGTTGCCACTGCAGCTCTTGCATCAGCTGCCGGTGTTACTCCGGCTATCGCTCCCGATGCATTCCAGCGTATCATCAACGAAAAATATGCTGCCGACATTATGTTCCTTATCAATCAGGCAAACATCCGCGCCGGCCAGCTCAACAGCGATGCTATGCTTGAACTCCAGAAGGAAATCAAAGAAGCAAACGGCGACACCGCTCGCGTACTTCAGGAAATCAACATCCAATCTTACGCTTCGCCCGACGGTGGTGTAAAACTCAACACCAAGCTGGCTGAGAACCGCGAGAAAAACACCAAAGGTTACGTAGAAAAACAGCTCAAGAAAGACAAAATTACCGAATTCGGCGAACTTACCGCACAGTTCACCGCACAGGATTGGGAAGGTTTCCAGAAACTCGTTGCCCAGAGCAACATCCAGGACAAAGACCTTATCCTGAGTGTTCTTTCGATGTACAAAGATCCCGAGCAGCGTGAACGCGAAATCCGCAACCTTTCTTCTGTTTTCGAGCAGCTCGCAGACCAGATTCTTCCCCAGCTCCGCTACAGCCGCATCACTGCTTCTATTGATGTTATCGGCAAAAGCGACAGCGAAATCAAAGCTCTCGTAAACAACAACCCCAAAGCTCTCAACGTCGAAGAAATCCTCTACGCCGCTACCCTTACCGACGACAACAGCCAGCGTCTCAAAATCTACGACCAGGCTGCCCGACTCTACCCCAACGACTATCGTACTTGGAACGACCTCGGTATGGCTCAGTATATCGATGGCGACTACGACGCTGCAAAAGCTTCATTTGCTAAAGCTGCTCAGCTCACCAAGAATGGCGAACCCCAGATGAACCTCGGTCTTATCGAACTTCTGCAGGGCAACTACAACAAAGCCAACCAGTTCTTCGGTTCTGCTGCAGGCGTTAAAGAACTCGGCGATGCTATGGGCGTTTACTACCTCAAACAAGGTGATGCCACTGCTGCTGTGAAAGCTTTTGGCGACACTAAGAGCAACAATGCCGCTCTTGCTCAGATTCTCACAAAAGACTACAGCAAAGCAAAATCTACTCTCGCTGCTATCGACCGTCCCGATGCTACAACATACTACCTCATGGCAGTACTCGGAGCTCGCACAAACAACGAGTCGATGCTCAACACAAACCTTCGTCAGGCAATCCGTCTCGACAACTCACTTGCAAAACGTGCAGTTGAAGACCTCGAATTCGCCAACTACAACCTTTCGAAGGCTCTCAACTAATAATAATTAGTCAAATAATATTCAAGGCGCGACTCCCTGAGCCGCGCCTTGTTTTATAAGTAACTCGTAAAAATTAGCTGCGAGTGATTTTTGAGGATTATTCGAGCGATTTTTGATTGAACACGAAGGAGTGTAGCGAGCTACACGACTGAGTATGAAAACAAAAAGCGCCGAATAATACCAAAAAGCGCCGCTGCCACATCGAGACACAGTGAATCTTAATAATATAAACTAATTCTTAAGAGTTACTTATACCAATTAGAAAAAACAATCTTAACATGTTAGCAGAAGAGTGTCAATTAAAGTCGAAGACACTTCCTATCATATATTAAAAGGAATCCTCTCTACCACAAAAAAGGATACGAAAAAGCGCAACATTTTCTACGAGCAACTCCGGTTTGCGCAGCGAAATACCATTAGCGCAACAAAAACCAAAGCATGGCATTATAAGCTCGTAAACGATTCAGTTCATCAACCTCAACCTTATTCATTGCACTAACAAAGACAGTTGAGATAGCCTGCGAGTCTAAACAATACAAGATTGAGATTCCGCATACATTCGTGCAGTAAACTTACACCTACAAGACCTATTCACTATTCTATTTATCCGTTTAACCGATCGCTTATTCAAGTATGCAGAATGCAAATATAATCAAAAAATCCCATTCCTTCCAAAACTTTTACAGCGATATTTCACGCCCTATTTTTATGTATATTTTTTGAGGAAAAAATTTGCACGATTAAACTCTATGTACTAATTTTGTGTTATAAAATCAAAGGCAAGAGAGCCGCAAGAGTTGTTAATGAAATACCACATCAAAGTAGATTGGGAAACTCTTCAAATTTTTCATGAAATACCGAGAACAAGCTTAGCTGACCGATGGCGGGCCTCAGCGGCACTTCGGTGCCGATGCCTTTGTGCCGGAGGATTACAAAGGGCGGCGAGCACTCAAATCCTGTCTTTTCGGAGTTTCATCGCATCCTTTGATGTGGCTCTTATAAGAAAGCGCTTGACCATGGTCAAGCGCTTTCTATTTATATTATACTTGTTCTTTTCATTCTTCCCAGCGGAATACTGCACCGTTGCGTCGGGCCGGGTCGGCTCCGGGAAAATCCATTGAATATGGGCTGCCTGTTGTCGGGCTCTTGCCGATATATTTGTGTGTTCGGGTCGACATGAGCATAAACTCGCGGTCGAGATAATCCTGCCACATAAACTCTTCAGCAAGGTTGATATCATCGGTCAGACGAACATCGCCGGGTAGGCCTAAGCCCGAAACAAATACATAGCGGCCATCGGCGCACTGCAATATCACCTTGCCATTGCCGCGGTCTAACACGCGGAAACGTGTATGCGGAGTATCGGCGTCTGCTTTGGTATCGTACATCAATCCGTGCTTGGTCGCATCCATTGGCAGACCTGTCGCAAGGTTTATTATACGGAAGGTTTTATCGAACGGTATATAACCCGTGCGGTCGGCCTTGGGTTCGTCAACCGTAAAGTTATCGAACTCGGCGTAACCGCCGTTTTTCCCAAGGGTGTTGAATGCAAACAACGACATTCGCGCTCCTTGGAATGTTATGAGCTGATAGCTCAGTATCATCTCTCCGCCAAGGTCGACAAATGTCTTTCCGTCGGTAGAATATGCGTAGCGTCCTTTATCATTGTCGAAATCGCCGATAAAACGAAGCCAAATCCTGCCTTTATTGAGTGTTACCGGCACATCAAGAGTATCATTATCAAGCTGCTCGAAACGACGCAGTATCAACTTGCCGTCCTGCTTTACGATTCCGGCCCATGAACATGGCACATTGATATTGCCGAGTCCGCACACATCACCGTCTTTAAGATGCGATGCATCAAGCTCTACAGTTACTACCGATTCCGGGCCGATTGCTCGCTGGGTAAGGGTGTTGCGGGCCCACATCAATTGCTCGGCAGGCATGGTTTTAAGTCTCAGTTTACCTTTGGTCAGGCTCCACATTCTGTCATCGGGGTTGTGGTTCCACTGCCACACACGTCCAAGGGTCTTTCCGTCGAAACTTTCATTACGTTCGTACGGAGCATGAATGGGTTCGGTATCGCGGGCCGCGGTATTAGGCTTGGTCCAGGTTCGGGGAGCTCGACCAAGATTCCCTTCGAGGCCGATCATAGGCCAGCCGTCGTGCCAGGTTATTGGAGCCAAAGTTACCGTGCGGCCAAGAGAATGAAAATCCATCATCAGCAATGCCCACCATTGGCCGTCGGGCGTAGAAACTATACCGCCTTGGTGAATATTGGAAGCCACTACCTTGTCGGGGTCGGCCGGTGTAATGCTCACCGGATGACCGTCGGGCATGATACGCCCCTTGATCTTGGTCATAGGCGCGGCATGGTAGCCAAATGTTTCGTCCGCTGTTATCACACAGGTCTCATATGGGCCCCAAATACTCTTGGAGCGCGAACAGAGAGTTCGTCCGTTGGGGATATAATCGGTAGAAATCAGATAATACATATCACCGATTTTATACATATGGTGGCCTTCGCCAACTGCACTACCTTCGGGAATTATCACTCTTTCCGTTCCTTCAATCGGACCGCTCATATCAGGCTTAAGTTCGGTACATTCCACCTCGCCATAGCCATGAATAGCATATACTTTTCCGTCATCATCAAATAGTACACTCAGGTCGTAAATGCGGCCTTTCATATTGATGTGCTTCCAAGGGCCTTCGATTTTGTCGCTTACAAAACATTGCAGGCCCTTGCCGTTCACGTTGCTATATAGATAAAACTTACCGTCATTATATCTGATACACGGCGCCCAGATTCCTTGGCCGTAGATTTCCTTGCCGTTTTTGAGTGAAAAGGCATCATCGTCAAAATCGAAACGATCGAAACAGTACGATACATTCTCCCAGTTCACAAGGTCTTTAGAATGTAAAATCACAAGACCGGGGACTGTATGCATCGTGGTGCCTGCAAGGTAGTAATCGTCTCCTACTCGTATTACATCAGGATCGGAAAACTCATCATAGGTCAGAGGGTTGGTGTAAGTCCCATTGCCATTATCGGCACTCCACGATTTCGTTTGCGCAAACGAACCGAATGCAAGTGCCAATGACGAAAGCAATATAAATACTCTTTTCATTTTCATAATTCAGGGTTAATACTATCCGCAAAGATAGCTATTATATTATACTTCCACAATATACAATCGGCCGGTTCAGTGCCGTTTAATTTTACCATTCGAGGTCCGAGGCAAATTGTCGACTGCAATTATATATTTAGGCAGCAAGCGGTGCTCTGCTATTGATGAGCGGAGCCTCATCTTCAGTTCCTCTGTTTCGCTTTCCCGAGCCACAATCACCAGGGCTACAGCTGTACCCCACTGTCGATCGTCTACACCCTTCACATAATACTCTCGTCCGCTCAATACTTCAGAATATAGTGTTTCGAGTTCTTCAGGCAGCAATTTCAAACCGCCGGTATTTATGATACCGTCTGCCCTACCTCTCCATTCCATAGCAGTCGGAGACAGTAGGGTCACAACATCGTTAGTCAAAAGGCTCTTGAATGTAAAACCGGAAGCTTTGATTATAAGACGATTGTCCAGGTCTACATCAAAACTGACACCTGGCATGGCATGAAATATACGCCGTGGTTCATCTGCTCGTGCAAGTGCCACATGACTACACGTTTCTGTCATGCCATAACTGACAAATGCCTTATATCCGGCCAATGTCAACCGGTGGCAATCTTCTGCCGACGGCGGAGCCCCGCCGATAAGTACGTTGCGGATAACGTCCGACAAGTGTGCTTGCTCGAGCAATGAATTTATCTGGCTTGGCACAATTGGCAGCAAGTCTATTCGGTCTATGCCGTGAGGAATCTTAATTTCATTACTCACCGGCAATTCTATCAGCCTGCACCCGGCCTCACAGGCACGCACTACCATCATCTTTCCGGCAATGTAATCTACCGATAGAGGCGATGCAAGCACCGATGAGGCTTCAATTCCGAAATAAGCATTTGTAGCCCGAGCCGATGCCCGCATATCTGCCTTGTTCAGCAAAATATCCTTAGGCTTCCCGGTCGACCCCGAAGTATGAGCCTTTATGACCGTGCTGTCCGAAAGCCACTCTTGCGTGAAATCTTCTACTGTCGCCATGCCAAAGAATCAAGATTCTGCCATTTCTTTGCCGGGTCATACCACAACCGTGCATCGTGCATCGACAATGGTGAGGCAAAATTATTCGAATATAGCATACCGGTCCCAAGTCCTTGAGGTATATCGATTTGGTGATGCCTTGTCAGCCACGAGGCTATAGCATAAAGTCCCACATTTGACTCCAACGCAGAGGTTGCCCACCAGCGGCTCGGACCGACAAGACTGATATACTCGTCGGCATCTTTAAAGCCACCGCAAAGCGCAGGTTTCAATATGATATAATGGGGCTGTATAGCCTCTAACAAAGCCTTCTTTTCCGCAAAATTTCGCATACCGATCAGCTCTTCGTCAAGGGCTATCGGAATTGGTGATTTACTACATAATGCCGCCATTTCATCTATCTGACCGGCCTTTATTGGTTGCTCTATCGAATGTATTCCATACTTCGAAAGCCTGGCGAGATAACCGAGTGCATTATCAGGCGTGAATGAGCCATTGGCATCAAGACGCAACTCCAGATCGGAGGCATCGAAGTGTCTGCGAATATTCGATATCAAATCGAGTTCGTCTTCGAAATTGATACCGCCAATCTTGATTTTGATTACACGGAATCCGGCATCGAGTTTTTCTCGGATACGAGCTTGCATCAATTGCTTGTCGCCCATCCATATCAATCCGTTGATAGGTATGCCGCATTGCCCTTGTTCCCATGCCGAAGGTGTCTCTCCGCCAAGGGTTTCAAGGGCGCTATACAGGCCAAATGCTATCGAACTTGCACCGGGTGCATCAAAAGCCTCAGCCAAATTACGGCATCTTTCCGACAGTATTGTCTCGAATTCGGGCGTGTCCTCAGCCGAAAGTCCTCTGAATAATGGCACTTCGCCTATACCGCGACGTCCATCCGGAGCAGTAATACGCAACAAATACGTATCTTTACTACGCATCGACCCGCGTGAGGTGCGGGCATCAAATATAAAATCGAGTGTATATTTGCACCACTCTGCCTTATATCCGACAAATGTCATCAGCCGGGGAACTGGGGGTACTGGTCAAAATCCGGATCACGCTTCTCGAGGAATGCCTGCGCACCTTCCTGAGCCTCATCCATTAGATAGTACATCAATGTTGCGTCTCCGGCAAACTCCATAAGACCATGCTGACCGTCGAGCTCTGCATTGAGGGCGCGTTTGATCATGCGAATCGCAAATGGGCTTCGCTTAATGATAGTTTTGCACCAGTCCACAACTTCGTCTTCGAGCTTATCGAATGGCACGACTTTATTTACCATTCCCATTTCAAGAGCCTCCGCTGCTGTGTACTGACGGCACAGGAACCATATCTCACGTGCCTTTTTCTGACCAACGCAACGAGCCAGATAGCTTGAGCCGAATCCGGCGTCGAAGCTGCCGACCTTGGGGCCTGTCTGTCCGAAGCGGGCGTTTTCCGACGCTATCGACAGGTCACACACAACCTGCAGTACGTTACCGCCACCGATTGCATATCCATTGACCATGGCAATTACAGGTTTGACAAGCGAACGTATGGCCTTGTGAATCTCAAGAACATTCAGTCGCGGAGTACCGTCCGAGTCGCGATATCCGCCTCTCGATTTGTAATGCTGGTCACCACCGCTACAGAAAGCTTTGTCTCCGGCTCCGGTGAGCACTACCACGCGCACCTCGGGGGTATCGCGACAATAGTTCAGCGCGTCGAGAATCTCGTGATTGGTCTGGGGCCTGAACGCATTATATACTTCGGGGCGGTTGATTGTTATCTTTGCGATTCCTTCATAAAAATCGAAAAGGATATCGGTATATTCCTTGATTGTTTTCCAGTTGCGCATATTTATTATTGTATTATTAGTTCTACTATTTTAGGTTTGTCACCCGTGGCTGGCTCGAATTCTTCAGGAGTAGTTATAAGCGAATAATCAAATCCGTATGCATCGGCAAGCTTGGCAAGCGGGAATTTGGGCATTGCAGTAAAGTACAATTCTCGCTCGGGCAAATCTCTTGTCGTAGCCACGCGGCGGAATATCTCGCCACCGTGATTATTGACCACAACCATTGTAAAATTTCCACCAACTCCCTCTACGGCAAGAGCGCCAACATCATATGCAGCCGACATATCGCCGGTAACAAGGACTACCGGTTTCTCGCTCACGAGTGCCGACCCTATTGCTGTCGAGGTCGCTCCGTCGATGCCGCTTACTCCTCGATTAGACCATACATCAGTCGGGCGTAAAATCTTTACTTTTTGAGCCTCGCGTACTGTCATTCCGTTACTTAGATGCAACATAATATCCTGTCCGGATAGTTTCTCAATAAGCCTTGACACCTGGCTGGGCTGCGCCGGGGCTGCGTCAATATGATAAACAGAAGGCTGCGCTTCGTTATCAAAAGCAATGCTTTCAAGAAAATCCGACAAGTTTGCAGCTATAGTCTTTCCACTGTAACAGCGCGACATCGGGTCGATATGAATACTTGTCAGAGAAGACTCGCCTATCCATGCTCCGATTCTCGCAGACACAGGCGACGAACCCGCCATAACAACAATATCCGGCTTCTCTATGTATTCTATGCCATTGTCGAAATCAGCAGCCGTAACCGTCGAACAGCTCGATAAATTCGACTGTGCCTCTGCGACGACAGCTACATTACACGGAAGTGTATTGAGCAATCTCCTGCACTTCTCCACATCTTCACCCGGGGGTAATCCGCCGATATAAATCAGGTATTTAAGTGCCGCTTCAAGTTTGAAGACCGGTAACTCTCGCGCTCTTACAACTTGCGACTTATATGCTACTACCGGATCTGTCTCTCCTATTGGCGTAAGAGGCATCTCAAACTGCATATTGATATGCACTGGACCCGGCATCAAACCAACTGCTGCCTGCAATGCCTCGTTGAGAAGGCGATTGGAATAGTCCGGTTTTTCCCCGTCTCTTATATCTACGCTTTTTCTTACGATATTATCGAGAATTCCATATTGGCGTAAAGTCTGAGGCTTGTTTTGATCTATATCGTAATAAGGACGGTCGGCACTTATCGCAATAAGCGGAATACTGCTATAGTAAGCCTCTGCAATTGCCGGGGCATAATCGAGTATCGCCGTCCCCGATGTGCAGACCATGGCAACTGCCTGCCCGGTAGATACCGCGATTCCAAGTGCGACGAAAGCCGCCACACGCTCATCTACAACATAATGCAGTATATAGCGATCCGAAGCTGCAAGCGCTATAATGATAGGTGCGTTGCGCGAACCGGGCGACAATACGACATGACGAACTCCATACTCATACAAGAGTACGGACAGCTGCGTTGCGGTGGGCTTTGCTTTTATCGACATTAACGATGTATGATGATTTAAGTTTTGTCATCTAAATCAATCCGACCGTGATTTGCTAAAATCAAAGTCTGTGATTTTTCAGCTAACAAAATTAGCACTTATTTGTTAATATTGCAAAGCGTTTCTACTATGAAGAGATTTATAACATTCATCACTTGCTCCATATTTATCGTCATTACAGGGTGTTACGCATCCAACGACGATAATAGCATACCTGCGTCGGCGATTGAGTCTGTTGTAGATAGCACTTTATCTGACTCGTCGACTGTCGTAAAAAAGCCAAAAGGGCTAATAAATAAGATTATTGCATATTTCGACGATTCAAACAAAGTACGCAGAAACAAGAAATTTGATTTCAGCATTATCGGCGGACCGCATTATTCGTCGGATACTAAATTCGGCATCGGCCTTGTCGGATCCGGATTGTACCGTCCGTCGAAAAAAGACACCGTTTCGCCTTTGTCAAACGTGGCTGTTTATGCCGATGCAACCACAAGCATGTTTTTCAAGCTCGGTGTCCGCGGAACTCATATATTCCCCTTCGACAGAGCCAGGCTGAACTACGACCTCAATGTTGCCCAGATTGCGACTAAATTCTGGGGAATAGGTTACGAAATGGCTCGAAACAACGACAACGAGTCCAAGTATAAATATTTCACCTCTCAGGCCGAGGTCAACTACGTATGGAGGCTCGCCCGTAATTTCTATCTCGGGCCAATGCTCAATGTAGACTACATCAACGCCAGAGATATGGAAAAACCCGAACTGTGGGAAGGACAAAGCGACAAGTCTTTTAACATCGGTGTCGGTTTTACCGTTCAGTTCGATAACCGCGACTTCCTCACTAATGCCTCGCGAGGTCTTTACCTTAGACTCGACCAGCGTTTCAGTCCGCGTTTCCTTGCCAACAAACGTGCATTTTCGCTCACGGAGTTCTATATATCTTATTACCATCCTCTTTGGAAATCAGCCACTATAGCTATGCAGTTGCACTCACGCCTTACTTATGGCAACACACCGTGGGGCTTGCTGTCGACACTTGGTGGCAGCGACAATATGCGCGGTTATTTCGAGGGGCGTTACCGCGACAAATCGGAAATTGATATGTGTATCGAACTCCGGCAGCATGTATGGCGGCGCAACGGCATTGTGGTATGGGTCGGGGCCGGCACGGTATTCCCTAAATTCTCTGCCTTGCGATTCAACCGCATTCTACCAAACTACGGCATTGGTTATCGCTGGGAATTCAAACGTAGAGTAAACGTTCGACTCGACCTCGGATTCGGGCGAAAACAAACCGGTTTTATTTTCAGTATCAATGAAGCATTCTGACAACATATCTTCATATTGGACAACCGCGGCAAATAGTATGCTGTGTATTGTTCCGTTACTCCTGCTGATTCCAAATGTCTGTCTGGATGTAACAGAACTACATTACACAGGTCTTGAGCGGGCAATCAACATTCTGCTCCCATTGGGCGTGTATCTACTTGTATGCTCATTCATACGCCGTATCGGCATAGCTACTTTATGCTTGTTGCCGATAATGATTCTTTGTGCTTTTCAAATTGTGCTGCTCTTTCTCTACGGAGAGTCTATAATAGCAATCGATATGTTTCTGAACGTGGCTACTACCAACGTTCACGAAGCTTCCGAGTTGCTTAGCAACCTTTCGGTGGCGATTGTAGTGGTATGCCTCGTTTATCTGCCGCCGATTATTATCGCCATAATACTGATTATCAACAAAGTCGACACGGCAGAGCGGCCAAGGCGTATGGCACGACTCTGTGGAACAGCACTGATAGTCGCCGGGGCGGCATGCTGGCTTTGTGCCGATGATTACAATGCCTCACGACGATTATTCCCTGTCAATGTTATATCAAATATGGTCGATGCCTTCAAACGTACCGAAATGTCTGACAGCTATTTTGAGACATCCGACAGTTTTAGATTTCACTCTGCGCGATGTGACAACGATACTGCCGGGATATATGTAATGATAATTGGAGAAACGTCACGTGCCGACAATTGGCAGCTCGGCGGCTATAAACGACCCACCAATCCGGAATTATCGAAACGCAAAAATTTGGTATATTTTACAAAGGCCATGAGCGAAAGCAACACGACACACAAAAGCGTGCCTTTGCTGATGTCACACCTCGAATCTTGCACCTTCGCCGATTCTATCTATTACAGCAAAGGGATAATCGACGCTTTTCGAGAGGCTGGCTTTACTACCGCATGGCTTTCAAATCAGCAGCGCAACGGTGCGCTTATCGACTTCTTCGGTGAGCAAGCCGATACCGTTAAGTTCATTACCGATGACGGCGCTCTGCACTACGATGCAGACCTGTGTCCATTGCTTGGTGAATTTATAGCCCAAAATCCCGGCAAACCTTTGCTTATAGTGCTACATACTTACGGCAGCCATTTCAACTATCACGAACGCTATCCGGCTGAATTCAACCGATTCAGCCCCGACAACAGTGCCGAAGCCAAAGCATCAAACCGCCAAG
Organism: Bacteroidales bacterium M2; assembly: GCA_001689415.1. Classification (GTDB taxonomy): domain Bacteria; phylum Bacteroidota; class Bacteroidia; order Bacteroidales; family Muribaculaceae; genus CAG-873. The sequence goes on from LUJM01000028.1 coordinate 16,416, forward strand.
GACTAATCAACGCCTATGACAATGCTATACTCTACACCGACACATTCATCGATAGCGTGATTGAAATTCTTTCATCAAGTAACCGGCCATCGGCAATGATATACCTCGCCGACCATGGTGAGGATATTTTCGACGATGAGCGCGAGCGATTCCTGCACGCATCGCCGACACCAACTTATTGGCAATTACATGTGCCGATGCTGGCATGGGTAAGCGAAAGCTATAAATCCGAAAATCCGGACGCATTGACCTATATGACAACCAACGCCGACAGCGATGTATCGTCGAGCCGTAGCGCTTTCCACACAATGGTTTCACTTGCCGGTATCACCACCCCTTACTATGATGCCTCAGCCGATTTGTCCTCGCTTGCATATACCGCCCCTACCCGTGTATTTCTGGATGACTACAACGAAGCTACACCCCTTTCGACAAGCGGTATGCGCGAATCAGATTTCAACCAACTCCTTGCCCATAATATCAACTGGGGAGATGCAAAGGATGAATAAATTGGAATATCGAGTTTTATTAACAAATATTTGCAAACAAAAATATTTAATTACGGAAATATTTCCTTAATTTTGCGACGGATTATTATGGTAAGCAGTCATCATCACAACATTCACACAGGCCGGGTAAAGTATATCTATGGCTCAGTATATTCGGTTGACATATCATCGACCGGTTCTCATGACTGTGCCGGTTGCCGCATGGCCGGTGTTTGCGGTGGTGGAAGCGACAGCAGCATTACAGTCGATGCTTTGTCGGACAAGAATTTATTTCCGTCGGTTGGCGATAAGGTTAGTCTGATTCCCGACCAACGAAGTACCGAACTCGCTACAATACTGCTATTTGTATTGCCGCTTACGATAATGATAGCAACAATGATAATAATGAGTGCCGCCAATTTCAGCGATCTCGTAACCGGACTATCATCGTTGCTTGCCGGAGGTGCATCATATATATTAGTCCACTACTGTCCACTAAAAATGGACGTGGT
>LUJM01000029.1 GCA_001689415.1 Bacteroidales bacterium M2
GAGAGCCAAGCTCCTATCGTTGCCGTCCTTTTGCATTATAAACCCTTAAGTAAACAGCATTGTGCCGCGACCCTACGAGAGTGGGGGATGACTGTGGGAATCAGCACGTCAGTTTTGTGCATCTTATCCCTCAAGTGATTATAGCCGGTGTGGAGCATAAGGCGGCGACATGTGTATTGCTATATTCGACGGCTCAAATTCGTTTGCTTAATAGGATCGGATGAATAAAATGAGTTAACGGATGTTAAATCGGTAGCGTTATGACAGCAAAATTGTTCCGATAGTTGTCAAAAGATTTTGCAAAGTGTAAAAAATGCTCTATCTTTGCACTCGCAAAGATCTATTCTTGGATTTCGCTTAGTCCAGATTATTTTATCCGATTTGTTTATTATTCACAATTAAATATTATTGTCTTGAAAACCTTTACTTCTTCAGCAGCTGTCGCAGCACTTTTACTCTGTAGTGCGGCAGCATCGGCTACGTCTATTCCAGGGCAGGATATAACCCGCTACCTTTGGCGCGGCAATCACCAGTCTGCCCAGAGCGCCGTCTTTGGCGGAGAACGCCGCCAGCTTGTCGAATCAGCCGTTGCCCGCATGGAGTCGGGTCGCACTCCTCGTTTTGCAGGCGAGCTGCAGGCGGTAAATCCTGATGGGACTTATGAACCGGACTTGATCGTAGAAAGCCGCGACCTCTATGGCGACCTCGATGGCCCTGACGGAGATTTGTGGTATTATCATGGTGAGATTCATTATGATTATGTGAAGCATAATGATTATTGGACCGAGGCCCTGCCCAAATCGTTCGAGGTATCGATATACGACGGACGCATGCAGCTGCAAGGCGTTATCAAAGACACATTCGAGTTGAAAGACGACGAGGCCCGCGTACGCCTTGCCGACCTGCTTCCTATCGTTACCAGGAAATACTTCAACCAGGATGACCGATTGGAAATTGCAATGACAGTGATTGTCAATCCCAAGCCCTATGGCGTTCGTCCGTATACATATGTGTATTCGATCGACAATGAAAAAGACGCCAACGGCGACGATGTACCGGTACGTGTTATCAACGGTATGGTCAGCGACGTGCTTGATGCGTCAGATGCCAACGGAGAGAATGTGATCATGACCTTTATGCACGAGTATAACGACTCCGGCCTCACTGAAGAGGATATATATGACTCTGAGGATACCGGCGATCCAATCTTTCGCGAGAATTTCTGGAATTACAACCTCGGCAACAAAATCGGCATGACCTCGTATGCCCGAGTTGACGACAAAGGCGAATTTACCGAAGTCTTTACTAAAACTACCAGGCTCTATCAGGCACAGGGCAACCAGCAAGACGACCTGCTGTCAATCACAATGGTGCACAACGGCAAGCCGGTTATCGTATATCCTTATTACGAAGACCTTGTGTACGAACCGTTCTACTCTCAGACCGAAGACATGGTGCAGCGTCAGCCCAACAACCTTGTGGTAGAAGTTTACGAGCAGCCTGCCGTAGGTGAGAAGTTTGTGCTCAAACAAACCACTCGTATACCGGTTGTCAAAGGAACAGAGTCGGATGTTGTATACTCTTATTATGCAATAGGCTCGTTCCGCTATCGCGACGATGTTGTCTTTAACGGCGACAAAGCAGACTTTTTTGTGACCCGTCGCGATTATCTTGCCGGCGACAACGAGCGTCAGAGCTTCTTTGCCTACAACGCCGACGGAACTCTCAAACGCGATATATTCGCAAACACAGACAGCCACACACCGTTGTCGAACCTCGACGGATTCGACCCCATGGAGCTCTTTATCAGCAAGTCCGACGACAGCTATATCTTTAATTTTGTCAACATGCGCACCTTTGAGACCGAGCTGTCGCTCGACTACGGCTTGATGCTCGAAGGCGATGACGGCGAGCCCGATTATATGATGGCCAATCTCGACCGTGCGCTCACCGCCGACGGAAAATCGTTCTACTACGTTGCCGAGATGCGTGCCCCCGGTTACGACGACATCAACGATATCAACTATATGCGTGTCGTATGGCTCAACCGTGATGGCTCGTTCAACCACATGGACAATATAAACATGGGCAGCAATGTCAACTATGCTACACTGTATCTCAACTCTATCGTGTTGCGCCCCGACTTCTTCCTCAGCGATAGCAAGCAGGAGTATATGATGCTCATCAAGCGTGCCCACACCGACGGCACCACCGAAGAGCAGCTCCTCGTAGCCCAGGCGGCCGACAAGCAGAATCCTGCAGGCAAAGACCTGTTGCTGTTGGGTAATAGCGAGGCCGGCGTGCTTAAGAGTATCGTGCCCCAGCTTGGTAGCCAGAACCGCCTTGCCGTTACATATGTAGGAAGTGAAAAACTCACCACATATTACTACAACCTCCCGCTCGACGTAGTGTCAGGAATCGAGAGCGTTGCAGGTGCAAACGACGGCGATATCACAGTTTCGGGTAGCATCGTAAGCGCAGCCGGAGCAATCGAGATATACAATTCGTGTGGCATCCGAGTGGCAACCGGTCACGACAGCATCGACCTCTCGGGCCTTGCATCAGGCATTTATATCGCACGCACAGCCACATCGGCCGTGAAGATTGCGGTAAAGTAACAGCCTGACATATCCATCCTTCTGTTATACCCCCATTTAGCCGGAAATATTGGCCTTGCCATATTTTCCGGCCGGGGTGTACATTATGTCTATTCACACAATTCTCAATATTTTTATTATGAAAAAGCTCTTACTAACATTTCTGCCGCTGTTGCTGGTGGTTCTCGGAGGCTTTACGGCCACAGCCCAGGACTTCTCGGTGACAGTAACGTGGACCGTGCCCGGCTCGATCGAAGTCATCAAGGGCGGCAATCCGACATTGTCGTCGGCAGTTAAGCAGACTCTGGCCCCCGGTCAGACCTCGTTTACTGTCACGGAAACAGACGCGGCTTATTGGTTCAAACCAACCGAAGGCTACACTCTCGAAGATGCATCTTACAACGAGAGGAACAAATCGAGCATACTCAAGGTGGGTACCGATACCTACTACAAGCTCGACCCTACCTATAGCAAGTGGAAAGACCTCAACGGCCTCACCATTAGCCTTACAACCGGGCTGGTGGAGTATGACGGCAATTTTACCCTCGACATCGCCAACGGTGCCGATATGGTTAGCCTGACTATGTATGACTCCAACGGAGATGCGACCCGCACTATTACGCCGCAAGATGGCAAAACAACTGTGCCATTGATCAAGGGCGAAACAACCCTATGGATTAAGACATCTTCCTACAAGGCTATATACGAGGTTAAGTTAGGCAACGAGGTAATCGCATGGGCATCATTTAGATATACAGTGCCTATCACAAAAGACTGTGTTGTGTATATTGCCGGCACAGACCCCGCCTTGGTATCTACCAAGTATAATGTTACATTCAAGTTTGCCAACAACAACCCCGGTTGTGTAAAAAGTGTTCGTAACTGGACATCAGGTAAATTTGTAGAAGATTTCGCGGCCGGCTTCGAAGTTGTTTCCGGCACAATCCTGCAGGTAAACAAGGAAGATAACGGTGACTATACCTTCAACTCGTTTACAGCCAACGGCAAAGAGGCCCGTTTTAACGAGAAAATCACAATAGAAGAGAACACAGAATTTGTGATTGATGCAACTACAAAGGTATATCCGTCGCTCTCGACCACAGCTTATATCACCGATATCGAAGGTGTGACCTTCTCAAACAGTCAGTACGACACCTCTGCAAAGGAAATCACTGTTACCAAAGTAGCCGACAGAGCAGCCAACACCGTTAGCCTTGGCAGCTATAATGTCAAAGTGCCTACAACAGAGTATACTCTTGGCGATATCTCCGGCAAGACACGAAACGTATTCTTTGATATAAAAGAAGGTTACTGGCTCAAAGAAGGCGTGTATGCACGCCCCGAAGAACCCGATATGATATACTTTGCCGGAGCTTCGGCATTCAGTGTCGACCAGGCCCCCGTATATCTCAACATCGGCAAGATAAACTTTGACACCCCTGTTAAAATCTACTATCAGGGACCTGCTAATACCGCACGTCTCCGTGCCAAATACTCAGGTGGCGGCGATCTGTATACCGTTACCTATGAAGGCGCCAATGCCGACGGAAGCCTGTCGCAGGGCTGGTCTGAAATCAAGATAGACCCCGAGTATGACAGCTTCTTCGAACTTTCTATGCCTAAAGAGGGTGCAACTGCAAAATACGAGCGTTTTGCATGTCTCGACGGTAAAGTGCTGGTTCCCAACAGCGACGAAGCCGATGCCCCCGGCGTATACCAGAATATCGTATTTAAAGATAATTCGATAATCTATGTCTTCTTCCAGGAAGAAACCCCTAAGGCACACACCATTACCTTCCTTACCGCAGGCGATGCCAAAGCAAGCCTCTCGAATGGCGGTGTCACCTTTACCGATTTCTCTAAGCCAATAGTTGGTTATGGAGATATGGAGTATACCCTCACCCCCGAGGCCGGTACTAAAGTGTTGGTCAACGGAAAGGAAGTAGCTTCAGGCAAATATACCTTTACAGCCCAGGGCGGCTCGACTACCAAGATACAGCTTGTAAAAGAAGGATTTGGTACTCTTGCATGCTCAACCGAACCTGCAAGCGGCTCTACTGTAAAGACTCTCGAATCGATAGATTTCGTGCTCGAAATGTCGAACTTCGAACAGGGTAGCAGTGTAATGCTTGTCAACGATGCCGCAACATGGATTAGCCTAAGCAACGGCACCGCCAATTTGGCCCTTAAGTCTGTCGAAGCCGGCGAACCCACCGAGGCCGGTGTGCCCGTAGCCATTACATTGGCAAAACCTGTGACAACAGCCGGAACATACACGCTTACTATCCCGGCCGGCGTGGCTTACGAGACCATTCCGAGTGCAGACTGGTCGTCGTATGACCGTACAGCCCAGTCGCGTGTAAACCCCGACATGGAAGTCACTATAACAGTAGACCCCAATATGGTATACCAGTGGACAATCGCCCCTGCCGCCGGCAGCGAGAACGATATGCCCGAAGACGATGTGATAATCACACTTAGCCTGCCCCAGGTGAAGACCCTCAGCAGCGAGGCCTTCGAAGCCGGAAACGGTCCTTGGCTTACATATAACGGCGAAAGCATCGCACGCAGCGAAGATTTCTACACCAAACCGGGCTGGGATTATACCATGACCATGGCCACCTATGGCAAACCCGCTATAGCTATCGCAATCAGCAAGGAAATATTCAAACTTGCCGGAGAACTCGTCATCACAGCCGACGAGGGAGCCTTTACCGTTAACGGCAGCGAGGCATCTCCGGAACTCAACTACTCGGCAAAATTTGGCAAAACCGTAGAATATACATATGAATTCACACCGGCTGCCAATACAGAAATCACCGACTGGACAGAGTTTACACTCACCTTCCCTGAAGCAAAGACTGTTACTGTAGATGAGGCTAACGCCTACTTCGTATTTATGCAGGGCTATTCGTGGGGCACTATGGATGTAGATGTTACAACCAACGGCAACACTGTTACCCTCAAGCCGGTGAGCAGCTCGGCACCCAAGGCCGGCGCACTGACCTTTAGAATCGGCGAAGGTACCTTTATCATTGACGGCGTTAACCGCTCACCTGAAATCTCAAGTTCGTGGACTCTCAAGCGTACAACACCTGTCAACTTCGAATGGAACCCCGATCCGACCGGCAATATCGTCAACGAGGGTTACGGCATATATGCCGCTATCGGCTTTGACGAGTCAGAGACCGTGAAATTGGGCGACAACTTCCGCGATATCGTTGTTAAGTTCAACGATGCCGTTCTGCCCTCTTATGATTGGGAAAATGAAGACGTTATGGGCAAAGAAGTCGTGACCGAAGGTTACAATGTACTGCTTATCAACGTATATGGCGGTGACGAAAAGGCCGAGGGCAAACTCTCGGTATCGATACCTGCCGGAGCACTTCTCATCTCGGGCGAGCCTAATCCCGAGGCTATCAACTATACCTGGACTGTCGTAGCAAAGAAAGACTTTACTTACGTCATCACACCCGCACCCGACAGCACAGTTAAAGAGCTCAGCTCTCTTACGATCGAGTTTACCAATGCCACGACAGCCGTTCTCCACGACAGCTTCGTGAATGGCTGGATCGGCGTATGGAAGGGTTACAGCATGGTGGCCAGCGCTACAAGTGTAGAAGCTGTTGCAGGTGCAGAGCATCCGACATTCAAGGTTATGATTGATCCTATAACCGAGGCCGGTAACTATCGAATCACCTTCTCGATGCAGACATTCTACTTAGACAATGCCCAGGGCTCAGACTTTATCGAGGCCAAGTATGTAGTAGATCCCAACTACAGCGGAATCGAAGGCGTTGACGCCGAGAGCGGTCTCTTTACCGTCTATAACCTCCAGGGCATCCTCGTGCTCCGCGATGCGGCAGCCGACGAGCTCAAAGCCCTCCCTGCCGGTATCTATATCGTAAACGGCAAGAAGGTAGCCCTCAAGTAAAGAACGGTCGACTATTGACCATAAATAATTAAAACCCCGGCAGCGGGGGTGAATACGCATCCCCGCTGCCTTTTTAACTTTATATCATGATTATCTTCTCTAATTATTTCA
>LUJM01000030.1 GCA_001689415.1 Bacteroidales bacterium M2
GAGCGAAAAACGGGACTCGAACCCGCGACCCCGACCTTGGCAAGGTCGTGCTCTACCAACTGAGCTATTTTCGCATATTGTGTTGCTGCGGCGTGGCGTGCCTAAGTCAAAATTTTAATGTTCTCTTTTCGAGCGAAAAACGGGACTCGAACCCGCGACCCCGACCTTGGCAAGGTCGTGCTCTACCAACTGAGCTATTTTCGCGTGGTGTTTTTCTCAATTGCGCTGCAAAGTTAGGTACTTTTTTTGAACTGTCCAATTTTTTTTACAACTTTTTTTGAGAAAAATTTAACCTCTTCTTGTAAGTGCTTGATTCGCAATGCTGAGCGTGTTTAAATTTTTTTGCCCGGTCTTTCAATAATTGCCGATGCCAAAGTGTCGGCGGCGTGAATCAGCGGTTGGAGGGGTGTGATTTTTCCTGACTGACGATAAAATTTTTCATCATCACGCGATAAATTCCATGGCCCCATGTGCCATCTTATCGCATAAATCTCGTCATCTTTGAGATCGAGACCCGATTGCAGGAGTAAAATTACCGATTTTTCGCCGTGGCCGACCGGGAAATTTTCGTCGTGAATCTCGTATTGTTCGAAATCTTCATATTGTCCCACCTCGTTGCGGCGCTTCTTTTTTACAAGTTTGTAGAAGTCGGCTTTGCATACGTCGTGGAGCAGGGCGGCGATAGCAATGCTGTCTGGGGCGAAGAACTCTTCGAGGTCGGGGCGCAGGTCGAGCATTGCCTTGCGCGATTCCATTGCCGCGTCGTATACGTTGAGTGAATGTTCCACCAATCCACCGGGATAAGCCCCGTGTCCCTGCGCTGATGCCGGTGCATCGAAGAATCCCCATGAGTCGAGGTCTTCGAGTACGTAGTCGATGTTCTCGCGGCCTGTGTCGCGAAGTATTTTTTCGAAGCGTGTGCGGGCTTCGGTTTTGCTGTTTTCTTTCATATATATAATAGATTAGAGGACAGGGCTGAGCAAGCGTAGTATCGATTCAGCCATCCGTTTACTCAATGGTCGTTTGTGCCATACTTCGGGCGTTACGCGTTCACTCTTGCCGAAGTCGATACGAAATATATCGAGCATCATGCGGTTGAACTCGGTGCTGTAGAAAAACAGGTTTGCCTCGAAATTGTAATCAAAGCTCCTGAAATCGAAGTTTGTCGACCCGATTGTTACAAACTCGTCGTCGACTATTATAACTTTCGAATGGAGCATTCCTGCTGTATACTGATATATCTTGATGCCGGCTCGCATACACTCCGAGATATATGAGTTGGACGCGTAGGTCAGCATGGCCGAGTCGCTGTGTCTCGGTATCATTATTCTTACATCTACGTGTGCGAGCGCTGCCGACTGTAGCGCTTTGAGCAACGCCTCGGTCGGCAAAAAGTAAGGAGTCTGTATATAAACTCTGCGGCGTGCGTTCGAAATGGCTTTGTGAAGCGACAGGGCAATATTAGACCATTGCGATGTCGGCCCGGACGTGAGCATCTGTACGCCCACATTGCTTATCGACTGCTTTAGTGTAAACGGCGTTGGTGCTGGTATGCCTTGTGGCCGGTCTTCGATGAGTTCGCCGCCCATAAAGTTCCAGTCTACGGCAAACGAGTATTGCAAAGCTTGTACTATAGGGCCTTCTACCCTCACATGGGTATCGCGCCACGATGCGAAATTTTTGCCACCGTCGATATATCGGTTGGCAACATTCATGCCTCCGAGGTAGCCGACGCTTTGATCAATTATGCAGAGCTTGCGGTGGTTGCGCCAGTTGACATGTGTACCGAATTGTGGGAATGTCACCTTGAAAAACGGCTGTGCGTCGATGCTGCTTTCGCGCAGATGCTTGAAAAATCGTGACCGTACATGGAATGAACCTACATGGTCGTAGATAAGCCTCACCTTTACGCCCGCGGCAGCTCTGTCGGCAAGTATTCCGGCTATTCTTCGCCCTGTTTCGTCATCCTCGAATATGTAGTACTGCATATTGATGGAATGGCGGGCATTGCGCAGGTCGTGCTCCAGGGCTTCGAATTTGTCTTTACCGTTGGTGAAAACCGCTACCGTATTATTACTGTAGAACTGCGCACCGGTAAGCGACCGGCCCAAAAATATCTGTTGCACCGATTCTGCTGTCAGCCCGGCGCTTTTGGGGTCGGCGAACGTGCGTCCTTCCCGGCGTCGTAGTTTGCGCCTGCTGCGCCGCGAAATCATGCGGGTGTTCTTGATGCTGCGGCCAAAGAAGATGTAAAGTATAAGGCCTACGACCGGCAACAGAAGCAAAACCGTAACCCAGGCAAGCGATTTCACCGGGTTGCGGTTTTCCGACAATATTATTATTATGGTAAGGATTGTTGACAGCACAGCAATCAAAGCCAGCACGGAGTAGAGCCAGCTGTTGGCTGAGAAGATTGCTGATAGAGAGTCGAACACTTAGGGTAGATTACGAGGGTTTACGAAATATATACCGATTCCGCACGGTAAAGAGGATTGTAGTATACCATAATAGCCCCGGAAGGCCCGGCCTTCCGGAGTATGGTGCTGACAGACTTTCGGCGATGTTTTTACTCGTCGAAAGTCATTTCGTCGAATCCTTCGGCATCGAACTCGTCTTCGTTGAAGCTGTCTTCGCCGTAGAAATCTTCGTCGAGGTCTGTGGCCGATGATGCCGCCTTGGCATCGATGCGGGCGTCGAATTCATCGAGGTCAACCGATTCGGGCGGAGGCGTACCCATGGCAAGAGAGCAGAGGGGTTCGCGAAGTGATTTACCCGTAATCATATCGGTCATTTCGATAAAGAACGCACGCTCTGTAATGTAATCGAAAACATAGAGCAGTTTCTGACCCTCGTCCTCGATAAACTCGTCGAGGGGTGACTCGTCCATGAGGTATACCTCCTGGTCATCGTCGGTGTCCATGTCTTCGAATGTTATTTCTTTTTCCTTTTCCCAGTTGCGGTCGCAGAGGAAGAAGGAACTCATCTGTGTGCTGTCATAACCGACACTTTTGCATATGGCCTTTTTGAGATCAAGGAATGTTGCGGTGGAGTCGATCTGTATTTCGCGCTTGAAGTTGTCCACCTCATCGGATACTATTCTGAAATTGAATATCATAATTTGTTGGAGTAGTTTCTATTTATTGATGAAACCGCACCGTGGCTGTTTCATGTTGCGAAATTAATAACAAAGGTCGGTATGTTGCAAGAGTTTTGGCAAAAAAAATTTATAAATCTGACAATTTTGTCATAAAACACGGCGTGGCACAAATATTGCTCAATACTTTATAGCGCGAGCAAACTAAAATGCATCGCCGCTTGTTAAACTAATTGAATATATCTTAATGCATAACATTCAACACACTACTCCATATTATGAATTTCAACAATTTCACCATTAAGTCGCAGGAAGCCATTCAAAAGGCTGTCGAGATTACACGCGGCGCCGGTACGCAGGCCATAGAGCCGGTGTGCCTGCTCAAGGGAATAATCGAAGAAGGCGAGACAGTGGTAAATTTCATCTTCCAGAAGGTAGGCGCTAACCCCGTTGTGGTCACACGCTCTGTCGATGCTGAGATTGCCGCTTTGCCTAAGGTCTCAGGTTCGGAGCCTTATCTGAGCAGGACGTCTAATGATGTGCTGCAGAAAGCTCTCGATGTTTCTAAGGAGATGGGAGACCAGTATGTGACTCTCGAGGCCCTGCTGGTAGCTATTTTTGAAGTTAATTCGTCGGCATCAACTATACTTAAGGATGCCGGTCTTGGCAAAAAAGAACTCAAAGCGGCTATCGAAGAGCTGCGCAAGGGTAAAAAAGCTACCGACCAAGGTGCGGAAGAAACATACAATGCCTTGTCGAAGTACGCCATAAACCTCAACGAGCGTGCACGTGCGGGCAAACTCGACCCGGTTATCGGACGCGACGAGGAAATACGACGTGTTCTGCAGATTCTTTCGAGGCGTACAAAGAATAATCCTATGCTCATTGGCGAGCCCGGTACCGGTAAGACGGCGATTGCCGAAGGTCTTGCCCACCGTATCGTACGTGGCGACGTGCCCGAAAACCTGCGCACCAAGCAGATTTATTCGCTTGATATGGGCGCTCTCGTTGCCGGCGCGAAGTATAAAGGCGAGTTCGAAGAGCGTCTAAAAGCGATTGTAAACGAAGTCACTTCGGCCGACGGAGAGATTATACTGTTTATCGATGAGATACATACCCTTGTCGGTGCCGGTAAAGGCGAAGGCGCTATGGATGCTGCCAATATTCTCAAACCGGCTCTTGCCCGTGGCGAATTGCGCAGTATAGGTGCTACTACTCTCGACGAGTATCAGAAATATTTCGAGAAAGACAAGGCTCTTGAGCGTCGTTTCCAGAAGGTTATGGTCAACGAACCCGACGAGACAAGCGCGATAGCTATTCTCCGAGGACTTAAGGAACGCTACGAAAACCACCACAAGGTACGTATCCGCGATGAAGCGATTATCGCAGCCGTACAGCTTTCTGAGCGCTATATTACCGACCGTTTCCTTCCCGATAAGGCTATCGACCTCATTGATGAAGCCGCGTCGAAGCTTAAGCTTGAGATAGATTCCGTTCCGCAGGCACTTGATGATATAACCCGCCTGATAGCGCAGAAGGAAATCGAGCGTGAGGCTATAAAGCGTGAAGGCCGCGACGAAGAAGTCAAGGCTATCGAGCGCAGTATAGCGGAATTGCGCGAAGAAGAAAAAGAATTCTCTGCTAAATGGAAGGCCGAACGAGACCTTATCAGCCGCATACAGCAGAATAAAATCGATATTGAGCAACTCAATTTCGAGGCCGACAAGGCTGAGCGCGAAGGTGACTATGCGCGTGTTGCCGAGATTCGATATTCTTCGATTGCCAATAAGCAAAAGGAGATTCAGACTATTCAGGAACAGCTCGAGATGATGCAGGGCGAAAAAGCCTTGATTAAAGAAGAGGTTGATGCCGAAGATATTGCCGATGTTGTTTCTCGCTGGACCGGTATCCCTGTCAATAAAATGGTTCAGAGCGAGAAAGAGAAGCTGCTGCATCTCGAAGAAGAACTCCATAGCCGTGTCGTAGGTCAGGACGAGGCCATTAGCGCAATTGCCGATGCTGTGCGTCGCAGCCGTGCAGGGCTCAACGACCCCAAGCGTCCTATCGGATCATTCATCTTCCTCGGTACTACCGGTGTGGGCAAAACAGAGCTTGCTAAGGCGCTTGCCGAATACCTGTTTGACGACGAGAATATGATGACTCGTATCGATATGTCGGAATATCAGGAGAAGCATTCTGTTTCGCGACTTGTCGGTGCGCCTCCGGGATATGTGGGATATGACGAAGGCGGTCAGTTGACCGAGGCTGTACGTCGCAAACCATACTCGGTTGTGCTGTTCGACGAGATTGAGAAAGCTCACCCCGACGTATTCAATATCCTGCTTCAGGTTCTCGACGACGGACGTCTTACCGATAATAAGGGTAGAAATGTCAACTTCAAGAATACCATTATTATCATGACATCTAATATGGGCTCGAATGTCATACGTGATAATTTCGCAAAACTGACACCCGAGAACAGGACCGAAATTGTAGAGGAGACCAAGAATCAGGTCCTTGATATGCTGAAACAGACAATCAGGCCGGAGTTCCTCAACCGAATCGACGAAATCATAATGTTTACTCCGCTCAATCGAGCTGAGATTGAAGAAATCGTTGGTCTGCAGATCAAATCGATACAGCGTATGCTTGCACATTCGTCGGGCATCGAACTCAAGATTACCCCTGCGGCACTGAGCTTCCTCGCCGACGAGGGATTCGACCCCGAATTCGGTGCGCGACCCGTCAAACGTGCTATCCACCGTCTGGTGCTCAACCAGTTGTCAAAGGACATATTGGCGCAGAAAGTCGACCGTACACATCCTATTGTAATCGATGTGAAAGACGGCGACCTCGTATTCACAAACTAAAATCCTCAGTCGGTGGCTTGTAGACCTTGCAAGAGCAAGCCCCCGATATTCCTTTCTTCACCAAAATTCACTTATGTACAATGAAAAAATTTATCTATCTCATTCTGATGCTTATTCCGGCGCTTACGCTGGTATCGTGTCACGACGATGGCAACGACTTGCCGAATGTCGATTTCAACCTCAGTTTTGAAAACGGAGTAGAGGTTGACGGAACAATCTACGTAGTTCAGGGCGAAGTGCTGAAAATCACAGCAATCGATGTAGTAAACAACGAGGCTGACAAGAGCGCCATGATTTCATCGGCCAACTATTACTGGGACGGTTATTACATGGGCACGAGCATTCAACCCCCGTTCGGATATGAATTTGATATCTCAAAAGATGTGCCTTTAGGCAAACACCAGATAGATATCGAGTGTCCGGTATTCGCAGTTGACAAGTCTCCGGCTACTGCTGTTGTATTTATGTATGTAAATATAGTAGAGTCAGCCTCAGACATACCGCCAATGGCCGATGCAACCACCACCGTACATCCCCATATTTCGGATACCGCTGCACAATAGTGCTGAGTTTGTAATATAATGAAACCGCTGCGAGAATAATCGTGGCGGTTTTTATTGTTTTTGCCTCTAAAATATATTATCTTTGTAGACTCAAAAGAAAGCTTATGCTTCACTGATAAATATATAATTGAAAACCAAAATATAATGAAACCTTTCAACGACGAGAATTTTCTCTTGCAGACAGAGACCGCTCAGCGTCTATATCATGAGTATGCCGCTCCGCAGCCTATTATTGACTACCACTGCCACTTGAATCCGGAATATGTTGCATCGGATCATGTTTTCGAAAATCTTTCGAAAATCTGGCTTGAAGGCGATCACTACAAGTGGCGTGCCATGCGCACAAACGGTGTAGACGAACGATATATCACCGGTGCGGATACTTCGGATTGGGATAAGTTTGTGAAATGGGCTGAGACCGTGCCTTATGTGATGCGCAATCCTCTCTACCATTGGACTCATCTCGAACTCAAGACAGCCTTCGGAGTGAACGAGCTGCTTGATCCGACTACCGCTCGCAAAATCTATGAGCATTGCTCGGCTATGCTTCAGCAGCCCGACCGTAGCGCTCGTGGGCTGATGCAGCACTATAATGTTGAGGTTGTGTGCACTACCGACGACCCCGTTGATTCTCTCGAGCACCATATAAAGGTGAAAAACGATGGATTTTCGGTTAAGATGCTCCCTACATGGCGTCCTGACAAAGCCATGGCGGTGGAATCTCCTGCCGAGTACCGCCTCTATATCGATAAACTCGCAGAGGTTTCGGGTGTTAAAATATCGAAGTTTGCCGACGTTATCGAAGCTCTTAAAGTACGCCACGACTTCTTTGCAAGCGTAGGCTGCCGCCTCTCGGACCATGGTATTGAAGAGTTCTATGCCGAAGACTACAGCGCGGCCGAAATCGAGGCTATATTCGATAAAGTATATGCCGGTACACAGCTTGGCGACGAAGAAATCCGCAAGTTCAAAACCGCAATGTTGGTGGAATTTGCGATTATGGACCACGATGCAGGTTGGACACAGCAGTTCCACTACGGCGCTATTCGCAACAATAACACACAGATGTTCCGTCGACTTGGCCCTGACACCGGTTTCGATTCGATCGGCGACTTCACTGTGGCAAAAAAAATGTCGCGTTTCCTTGATATGCTTGCCACTCGCGATAAGCTTGGCAAGACGATTATCTATAACCTCAACCCCCGCGACAACGAACTTGTAGCCACAATGCTCGGCAACTTCCAGGACGGTCGCTATGGCGCTGGTAAGATTCAGTTCGGTTCGGGCTGGTGGTTCCTCGATCAGCGCGACGGCATGGAGCGCCAGATGAACGCTCTTTCGAATCTTGGTCTTCTGAGTCGTTTTGTAGGTATGTTGACCGACTCTCGCTCGTTCCTGTCGTATCCTCGCCATGAGTATTTCCGCCGTACGCTTTGTAACCTTGTAGGCAATGACATCGAGAACGGTTTGCTGCCTGCATCGGAGCTGGAATTCATTGGTCGTGAGTATATTGCAAAAATCTCATACGGTAACGCTAAAGAGTATTTCAAATTCTGATGGCTAAAAACCTAAATAACAGCACGGCCGGACGTACACATCGTCCGGTTCGTGTTCTTCAGTTTGGCGAGGGAAATTTCCTTCGTGCGTTTGTCGACTGGCAGCTTGATGTAGCCAATGCGGCCGGCATCACAAATCTTGGTGTTGCAATTGTAAAACCTCGCTCCGGACACAGCAAAGTAATAGATGCGTTGAAATCGCAGGACTGTCTGTTCAACGTATGCCTTGAGGGCGTGGAGGCCGGAAAGCCTAAGAAGGAGAGCCGACTTATCACCGTCGTTGAGGATGCGTTCACACCCGACGATAGAGAATCTTACGAAAAGTATATTCTTTCGCCCGAACTACGTTTTGTGGTGTCGAATACTACCGAGGCCGGAATACGCTATGAGGAAGATGATGTGAAGGCCGATGTACCCCTTACCTTTCCGGGCAAGGTGACAAATCTATTGTGGCGTCGTTGGAAGCATTTCGGCGGAGACGAATCCAAGGGGCTTTATTTCATCTGTTGTGAGCTTATCGAGGACAATGGCTCCAAGCTACGCGAGTATGTGATAGAGCATGCACGCAAAGCCGATTTGGGCGATGATTTCATATCGTGGATTGAATCGGCAAATGTGTTTGCCGACACACTTGTCGACCGAATCGTAAGCGGTGCACCCGACAGTGCCGAATATGTGGTCAATGAAACCGGTTATGATGATAAGTGCGCTGTAAAAGGCGAGTTATATCATCTTTGGGCTATCGGAGGCAAAGGTGTAGAAAGCCTTCGCCGTGAACTGCCCCTCGATAAGGCCGGGCTCCATGTGCTGTTTATGGACTCTATCAAATCGTTCCGCGACAAGAAAGTACGTATACTCAACGGCTCGCATACCGGAATGGTGGCAATGGGACTCCTGGCCGGTTGTGAAACTGTAATGGATGCATTCGACAATGCCTCGATAAACCGATTCATAAATGAAATGGTAGAACGCGAAGTTTTACCGATGATAGAGGGCGACCGCGCCGAACTTCAACATTTTGCCGCAGGTATTCTCGAGAGGTTCTATAATCCGTTTATTCGTCACCGTCTGCAATCTATAGCCTTGAACTCCCTGTCGAAGTGGGAGGCTCGAAACTTCGATACGCTCAAAGATAATTGGCAAAAAGCATCGTCTATTGCCGAATATGAGGCCTTTACCTTTGCATGCCTTATGGCTCTTTATGCGCCTGAATCGGGTTTTGAGCCTGATGACAATGCTGCGCATGTAGAGTATATACGGTCGCATTGGAATGATAATGACCTTGAGACGACTATCCGCTCAATAGTAAGCGATAGCGGTATATTTGTACAGAATTTTGAGAGCGTCGTACCCGGTTTCTCTGCCAAAGTCGCCGAATATGTTGCAGATATACGGAATAATGGCATAGATGCCGCACTCAATAAGTTTTTATCTGCACACGAATGAAACCTTATCTTCATATAAACAAGGCTGACAATGTTGCCGTAGTTCTTTGTGACGAGGGCCTTGCCAAAGGCTGTGCTGTAGATATTGACGGCAAGGTAGTAACGCTTGTCTCCGATGTGGCACGAGGTCACAAATTTGCTATCAGACCTATTGCCGAGGGTGAGGAAGTTGTGAAATACGGCTATCCTATCGGCGTTGCTACTTGCGCGATAGCCCCGGGCGAATGGATTCACACCCATAACCTTCGTACAGGTTTGAACGATTGCCTCGAATATACATATCAGCCTGTTCCGTCGGATTTTAGCCTTGTAGATGACAATGTTAAGATTGACGGATATCTTCGCTATGACGGAAGCATGGGCATAAGGAACGAACTGTGGATTGTGCCTACAGTCGGCTGTATCAACGGTCAGGCGAACTCGATTATCAGGAGGTTGCAAGCCGAGTGCGCCCTCGACGGCATTGATGATATACGTGCGTTTACGCACAATTACGGATGCTCGCAGCTCGGGGCCGACCACGAAAATACACGATCGGCACTTGCAGCCCTTGCCAAGCATCCGAATGCAGGCGGTGTGCTTGTGTTAGGGCTTGGTTGCGAGAATAACCAGATGTCAGGAATGCGCGAGGCCATGGGTGACTACGATGCCGAGCGAGTGAGGTTCCTGATAGCGCAGGATGTGGAAGACGAAGTAGAGGAGGGCGTGCGCCTATGCAAGGAGCTTATTGAGCGTATGTGCCAAGATAAGCGCCGGCCTTTGCCTTTGTCGAAATTGAGGGTCGGCCTTAAGTGTGGCGGCTCCGACGGCTTATCGGGTATTACTGCAAATCCCTTGGTTGGTATGTTTTCAGACTGGCTCGTTAGCCATGGCGGAACAACGATACTTACCGAAGTTCCCGAGATGTTTGGTGCGGAAACCATATTGATGAACAGGGCTGTCAACAGTGAAGTTTTTGAAAAAACAGTATCGCTGATAAATGATTTCAAGGCTTATTTCCAATCCTACGGTCAGCCGGTCTACGAGAATCCGTCGCCTGGAAACAAGGCCGGAGGAATAACGACCCTTGAGGAGAAATCGCTTGGCTGTGTTCAAAAAGGCGGCAAGATGCCTGTGGTCGATGTCCTAAAATATACCGAGCCTGTGGTGTCGTGCGGATTGAACCTGCTTCAAGCCCCGGGCAACGACCTTGTGGCCGCTACGGCTCTTGCCTTGTCCGGTTGCCAAATGGTTTTATTCACCACCGGAAGGGGAACACCGTTCGGAACATTTGTGCCAACATTGAAAATCTCGACCAATAGCGCACTTGCGTCCAAGAAGAATAATTGGATAGATTTCAATGCCGGAACAATCGTAGAGGATGAAACCTCAACTCATGCCCTCGATAGGTTGATACGCACTATAATCGATACAGCCAACGGTACCAGGCTTCATCATGAAAAAGCCGGGGCTAAAGAGATAGCTATCTTCAAAACCGGAGTTACACTGTAGAAGCCTTTGTTGCAATCTATTAAGCTTAATAATCCTATATACTATCAGATATATCATGAAAAAAACAATATTATCAATTGTCTGCCTCCTTGCAGCTGCCGGTGCAGTGGCCGGAGAAAAATGGCCCGACGGCACACCTGTGAGCAAATGGTTTTCGGACACCATACCGGTAAACCCCGATACACTGGGTAAGCGGTATGTGGTAACGGACTATGGAGTTGTAAAAGGCGACTCGACCCTGATTCAGACCGAGGCAATACAGAAAGTTATAGATCTTGCTGCCGCTAACGGCGGTGGTGTAGTTACAATTCCCGAGGGTGTTTATCTCAGCGGTTCGCTTTTCTTCAAGCCCGGCACACACCTCAATGTAGCCAAAAACGGACGCCTCAAAGGTAGCGATGCGATAACCCATTATAAAATCATTGATACGCGCCTCGAAGGCCAGACAATCAAATACTTTGCGGCTTTGGTCAACGCTATCGAGTGCGACGGATTCACAATCACCGGCCCCGGTACGATCGACGGAAACGGTTGGCGATTCTGGGATGAATTCTGGCTTCGTCGCAAGGTCAATCCCGATTGTACCAATCTCGAAGCGTTGCGCCCTCGCCTTGTGTATATTGCCAATTCGAATAATATCGAGGTCAGCAATGTACGCCTTGTGAATTCCGGCTTCTGGACCAATCACTTGTACCGATGCAATTATGTGAAGTACCTCAATGACTATATCTGGGCCAAAACCGACGGCTATCCCAAGGGTCCGAGTACCGACGCTCTCGACTTGGATGTATGCTCCGATGTGCTCGTCAATGGCTGCTATATGAATGTCAACGACGATGCCGTATGCCTTAAAGGCGGCAAGGGCACTTATGTGGAAAAAGACCCCAACAACGGTGGAAATGCACGTGTGCTCGTAGAGAACTGCTCGTTTGGAAAATGTAATTCAGGCATAACTTTCGGCAGCGAGGCATGGGACTGCGAAAACGTGATACTTCGTGACTGCAAGTTCAAAGACACCTACCATATCGTACTGTTTAAGATGCGCCCGGATACCCCTCAGAACTATCGACAGGTGCTTGTGGAGAATATTAAGGGCCATGTGCGGAACGGTATCGAGGTTAGCGCCTGGACCCAGTTCTACAATAAACTCGACCGCGACGATATGCCTATCTCCCGAGTGGATAATGTGACTGTGCGCAATGTGGATGTCACAACTACAAAAGGGTTCTATAAAAATGCCGAATCTGCCGACTATATCACATCGGGATTCGATTTCAGCAACATAACAGCTGACGGTAAGGCTTTTAAACTCAAATTTTAAAAAACAGAGAGCATTGAGCGTTTGTAATGAAACGAATTATATCAATATTTGTCACAGCACTCATCACACTCTCCTCAACAGCACAGCAATGGCCTGAAGTCACCACCGAAATGCGCCCCGGCACACGGTGGTGGTGGCTCGGGTCGGCTGTTGATACATTAAATCTGAGAAAAAATATCGACGAGTATTCGCGAGCAGGCATAGGGTCGGTAGAGATTACGCCGATCTATGGTGTTGTAGACAACGAATCGAATGACATACCGTACCTCAGTCCGAAATGGATGGAAATGCTAAGCTTTGTGCATGGCGTGGCCAAGGACGACAGTATGTTAGTGGATATGAACCAAGGTACGGGCTGGCCTTTCGGAGGCCCGGAAGTATCGGTTGATGATGCCGCCTGCAAGGTTGTTTTTCTTGTCGATACTGTAGCGCGAGGCGGAGCGGCTATAAAGCAGCTGCCACCAAAGGAAGCCGCGATTGCTATACAGATAGCAGAATCTCGCAGGAATCTGCCGGATGAAAAAGAAGAGATAATACGTGCGTATCAAAGCCGTACCGGACAGGAAGTGAAGAACGCCGCCCCCGGTGGAGAGGGATTTGTAATGGATCACTTTAATCGTGAGGCTGTGGCGCGTTACCTCGACAAGTTTGACAAAGCATTCCGAAGCACAAATACACCTTGGCCTCATAACTTTTTTAACGACAGCTACGAAGTGTTCCGAGCAAACTGGACACCGGCGATGTTTGATGAGTTTGCCAAGCGCCGAGGCTATAGGCTTGAAAACAAGATGCCCGAACTGTTAGGCCTTGTAGACGACGGAAATGAGGTACTGAGCGACTATCGAGAGACTCTTGGAGAACTTTTGCTTGAGAATTTTGCCGAGCAATGGACAAAGTGGGCTCACGAACGAGGGGTCAAGGTGCGCAACCAAGCCCATGGTTCGCCTGCTAATCTAATCGATATCTATGCCGCAGTTGATGTTCCGGAGATAGAAGGTTTCGGCCTGTCGGATTTCGGAATCAAAGGCCTACGCAAGGATTCGGGCTTTACACGGCGCAACGACAGCGATGTGTCGATGTTGAAGTACGCATCTTCGGCAGCACATATCACCGGCAAGCCTCTAACGTCGAGCGAGACATTTACATGGCTTACCGAGCATTTTCGCACGTCCTTGTCGCAGATGAAACCCGACCTCGACCTGATGTTTACATGTGGTGTGAACCATATGTTTTTCCACGGCACTACCTACTCGCCGGTTGATGATGCGTGGCCCGGCTGGAAGTTTTATGCCTCGGTAGATATGAGTCCTACCAACTCGATCTGGCGAGATGCCCCGGCGCTTATGGATTATATCACCCGTTCGCAGAGCATGCTTCAGCAGGGTCGTCCGGACAATGATTTCCTGGTATACCTACCGATTCGCGACCTTTGGCATCAGCGAAAAGCCCCCGGCGAGCAGGGATTGTTGCTCACATTCAGCATCCATAATATGGGCCGTATGGCGCCTGACTTTATCAAGAGCGTAATGAAAATCGACAGCCTTGGCTATGACTGTGATTATATAAGCGACCGCTACTTGATGAGCACACGGTATGAAGGCGGAAAGCTTGTTACGGTAGCGGGAACTCCGTACAAGGGGCTTATTATACCGGGAAGCGGTAAATTGAGTCCGTCGCTTGCAGCGCATATAGATTCTCTCAAAATGCAAGGAGCGAATATAATATATGGTGTGAATAGCGACAAGATAAAGGCTGCCGCCAAGGATGAACAAATGCGCAGCAAGCTCGGTTTGAGAGCCATCAGACGAGCTGTAGACGACGGTTATATTTACTTTATAGCCAATCTGAGCGATGAAGATGTGGAAGCCTCGGTGCCTCTGACTGTCGGATTTGCCGATGCTGCATGGTTTGACCCATTGAATGGCGATATCTACAAAGCAGATGTGAACGGAGACAAGGTGAATATAGCTTTGCGGTCGGGTGAATCAAGAATTCTGAGAACGTACAATGCCAAGATTAATATTGCAGCAAAACCAAGGCTAAAGGCCTCGAATGTGATAGACCTTGGCAAGCAAAAGTGGAATCTGGTGTTTGTTGAATCTACTCCTGCGGTATCGAAGAAATTCAAATTGGATTCAGTAAAGCCTTGGACGGCTATGGGCGACAGTATTCTCGACCAACTGATGGGTACCGGTGTTTATACCACAGAATTAAAACTCACAGCAGCTGAAGCAAAGGCTCATTGGCAGTTGAATCTTGGCGACGTAAGAGAAAGTGCCCGCGTATATATTAATGACAAGTATATAGCAAACCTATGGTCTGTGCCATATGTGCTTGATATAGACAATGCCTTTAAAGCCGGGAAGAACACTATCCGCATAGAAGTAACCAATCTGCCCGCCAACCGTATTGCGGCTCTTGACCGAGCAGGAGTGCCATGGCGTAAGTTCAAGAAAAACAATATCTTGAATATACACTATAAGCGGACGAATTATTCCGGTTGGGATGTAGTGCCGTCGGGATTGCTCGGACCTGTTACTCTCACGCTGATGAAATAAATACTGTATTCATAAAAAACACCGCCAAGGAATTGACCGAGGCGGTGTTTTTTTATGAATACAAGAACTTAGTCTTTCTTTATAGGAGCGATTGATGCGGTTTTTGTGATACCGTCGCGATTGAGCAGAGCGTCGATAGTGGGGTTCTGACCACGGAAGCGACGGTAGAGTTCGGCAGGATGCTCTGTGCCGCCGCGCGACAGGATGTTGTTGCGGAAACTGTCGGCAGCTTCCTTGTTGAAGATGCCTTTTTCTTTGAATAAAGCGAAGGCATCAGCATCGAGTACCTCAGCCCATTTGTAGCTGTAGTAACCGGCAGCGTAACCGCCTGAGAAGATGTGGCTGAACTGGGGCGAAATCATAGTGCCGGGAACATCGTCGAATACGCGCACGGTCTCGATAGCATTGCTTTCGAAAGCAACAGGATCAGCAACCGGCTCGGTGATTGTGTGCCAAGCCATATCGAGGTAGCCGAATCCGAGCTGGCGCATACATGCGTATGCAGCGCCATACTGCTGTGAGCGAATCAGACGGTCAACGAGTTCGTTGGGGATAGCTTCGCCTGTCTGATAGTGGCGTGCGAAGCTGTCGAGGAATTCGCGCTCGGTAAGGTAGTTTTCGTTGAACTGCGAGGGCAGCTCTACGAAGTCGCGGTAAACGTTTGTGCCCGAGAGAGACGCGTACTTAGAGTCGGCGAGAAGGCCGTGGAGCGAATGACCGAACTCGTGGAGGAATGTTTCAACCTCGTAGGGAGTAAGGAGCGAGGGTTTCTCGGCAGTGGGTTTTGTGAAGTTCATCACAATAGTCACGTGAGGACGAGAGTTAGCACCTTCGTCGGTTACAAACTGCTCTTTGAAGTTTGTCATCCAAGCACCGGGGCGTTTGCTCGAGCGGGGGAAGAAGTCGGTGTAGAGAACGCCGATATATCGACCGTCGGCATCGTTGACATCGTAAGCCTTTACGTCGGGGTGATATACCTCGATTTTATCGTTGGGGGTAAAGGTGATGCCGTACAACTTGGTAGCTAAGCCGAATACACCCTTGACAACATTGTCGAGTTGGAAATATGGACGGAGAGCTTCCTCGTCGAAAGCATATTTCTCAGCTTTGAGTTTATTTGAATAGTAGCTATAGTCCCAAGGCATGATTTTAACGGGTTTGCCTTCGATCTTGGTAGCGAATTCGGTGAGTTCGGCCATTTCGGCATCAAGGGCAGGGCGGTAAGCATCGCGCAGCTTGCCAAGGAGCTCGTAGACAGCTCCGGGATTCTCGGCCATGGTGCGTTTGAGGCTGTGGTCGGCATAAGACTTGCTACCCAGCAGTTTGGCGATTTCGAGACGCAACTCGCTAATGCGCTTGATATTATCTAAGTTAGAGAACTCGCCTGAAGTGTTGCGGCCATTGTAGAGACGGTACATTTTCTCGCGTAGGTCGGGGCGGGCAGAGTACTTCATGAACGCGCTGTACACGGGCTGGTCGAGGGTAAAAAGGAATTCACCCTTACGGCCTTTGGCTTCGGCAGCTTCGGCAGCAGCAGACACAGAACTTTCGGGAAGACCGGCGAGATCATCTTTGGTAAGATAGATTTCGTAGGTGTTCATTTCTTTGAGCACATTCTGGCCGAAAGCAGTAGTAAGTGCTGAAAGCTCAGCCGAAAGTTTGCGGAATTTTTCGCGGTCTTCGCCCTCGAGGTTAGCCCCCGACAAAGCGAACGAATCGTAAGTTTTCTGAAGCAGCATCTCGTCTTCCGGAGATAGGTTGAAGAGCTTGCGGTCATCGTAAACAGCCTTGATTCTTTTCCAGAGCTCCTGATTGAGAATCAGTGAAGTAGAGTAGTCGCTGAGCTTTTGTGACGCTTCTACGGCAATATCCATCATCGCCGGTGTGCTATTGGCCGACATGAGGGGATAGAACACATTGAGCACACGGTTGAGGTCCTCACCAACACGCTCGAGAGCGACGATAGTATTGTCGAAATCGGGTCGCGAACGCTGAGCCGTGATTGCATCGACTTCCTGCTGTGCTAAAGCGATGCCACGGTCGATTGCGCTCGACCACAGGCTATCGTTGAACTGAGAGAAAGGCGCGGTGCCGTGCGGAGTGCCGTCGAAAGGTTTGTAAAACGGATTTTCTGCTTGTAATGACATAGTTGTCAATGAAATAATGATGGTTAAAACCGATAGAATAAATTTTTTCATCAGCAATCTTATTGTTAACACATACAAAGTTACGAAATAATAATACATTATACCCGGCCATGGCTATTAAATTTAACTCTCCTTAATGATTTTGGCAATAAACCACTTGCGAAACTTGAATAAACAATAAGTCCGGTAAATATAAGTAACTCTTAAAAAATAGTTTATCTTATTAAGATTTACAGTATCACGATGAGTCTGCGGCGCTTTTTGGTATTATTCGGTGCTTTTTGATAGAATAATCCTCAAAAAACACTCGCAGCTAATTTTTGCGAGTTACTTATTTGTTGTAACTTTGTGCACAAGTTATGAATAGGCGTCTAATCTTCACCACATCAACGGAGATAGTCCGTGTACCGCCCGAATCGGTCGTAGTTGTTACAGCCGACGGCAATTACTCTGCCATAAAGTTGGCCGACGGTGAGAGCTTTATCCTGACCTTACAGTTGGGACAAATAGAAAGACGCATAGCCGAAATGCTCGACAAAGATGACCACAGGTTTATCCGTATCGGTAAGAGCCTGATTGTGAACCGTGATTATATAGCGTTTATCAATCAAGTTCGTCAGAAGTTGATACTGTCGGACTGCCGCAGTTTCCGCTACGAAGTATCGGCCTCGAAAGAAGCATTGAAGGCACTTAAGGAACTGATAGAAAAGGAGGAGTCACTATGACACTTATACCGAATGACTTGGATGATGATAAAATCCGCGTTATCTCAGCACACGAACCTGAAGAACCAAAGCGAAACAAGAGATTCCTGCGTGTTTATCTGCCGTTGGCCGCAGCTATATTGGTGCTGACGGCATTGGTAGTATATTTTATACTGCCTGAAGATGAAGAATATGAAGGGGAAAGCAAGATTACGGTAAGCGAGGTCGTTTATTATAATAAAACTGTAGAGCAAGAAGAAATTGCTCCTGCTCTCAAAAGCTTTGTCGAGGTTGTAGATACAGTGATAAATAACAAAGGACTGTTGATTCTTACGCCTGAAAATGCCCGGCCAAGCTTGGTTGTAGGCCAAGTGCCAAATGACAGCAGTATAGTATTGTTGGCTCAAGCAGCGGATGTGAGAAGCGACAACGGTAAGATTGCAGGTAGTTTTGTGCTCAATGGCGAGCTTTTAAGCAAAGGTGAAGCCAAGGCCGGATTCTGTTCAATAATAGACGGAGAGCTTGTAATCGGTGTTGCCGATGCCACGCCGATGTTCGAACAGTCGTTGACAAAAGGCGGTTATTTCTTCCGTCAGTATCCCTTGGTTGTGGGCGGGCAGATAGTAGAAAATAAGCCCAAGGGAAGGGCTATCCGCAAGGCTCTTGCAGAATTTGAAGGGAAATTCTGCGTAATCATCAGTAAGAAAGCGTTGACATTTCATGACTTTTCTCAGACCCTGGTCGATGCCGGAGTAAGAAATGCGATATATCTTGTTGGTGGCAGTTCGTATGGCGAATATAAGAATTTCGAGGGTGAATCATTTACCATTGGAAAGTCTTGGAATAATGATATAGCCAATGTAAATTATATAGTATGGCGATGATGCAATTTTGATTTTGTACAGTATAATAAACACTTCATACAACGCCCGGCAAAATACATTGCCGGGCGTTTATTTTAATCGATATTTGCATCGTAAATCAAACTGAACATAAAATGAAAATAGAACACATCGTAGTTTACCTTCGTGGTCATATCGGTATACATTATTGACGGACAATAACAATTAGCAATTATGTTAACACTCTCAACTATTATCTATCTTTTCATGTGCTGGATCAGCAATTGGAATTTACTATGGCCCATAACAATGCTTATAGATGGCGGCCTCGGCGATAAAGCAATAGCAATCGGTTGGGCAATCATGTTTGTAAGTGCTCTATGATAACTCCGAAAAACAGTTCATATTATGAATATCAAGACTCTTATATCAAATCTAATCAATACACTACTCGACGGTTCGTTCGAGCGTGTGAGAATCATCTCTCAGATGAATACAGCGTTCAAAGAATATTTTACCACAGGGGAGTTCAACCGGCTTTGCAAAGTATCCATTTCGCAGGGCAATAGTGCTTTTGCACATGAAATGAGTTCTCTTTGGATTCGTAGTGGTTTCAAAATCACAGTAGAGAACGATAGTAATCTTCGAGAGTCAGAAGTAAATGAAATCGCCGCATACATAACCGATAATATAGCCTTTGTACGTCAACTTATGGCAATGGGGTTTGACACACTCACTATCAAGGGTAAGACTACCGGAATTACAAAGAGTTTTGCACTAAAGAAATTTGCTAATCTCAATCAATACTACATCAAATAACAATGGGAGTCTTGAAAAGATTACTGAATAGAATACGGTTTCGTAAGACAATAAATAAAGATGAGAGCACAAATGTAGTCGACGGCATTGTTAAAGCCCGCAAACTATACAAAGAGCTGTGTGTGGCTGCTCATCCGGACAAGCATCCGGGAAAAACGGATATTGCAAAGGAACTAGTTCAGCGCGTTACAGCCAATAAGCACAACTATGCTGCGCTCATCGCTCTTAAAAAAGAAATAGAGGAAGCATTATAAGTAACTCTTTTTTGCGAGTTACTTAATAAGATTTACCTTTACCGACTTTTTGTATTATATAGCGTAAATAAATAAAAAAGCAAAATATGTCAACTCTTGTAAATTGTCCTTACTGTGGCAGCCTAAACACCACAAAAACAACAAACGGTAAAATGAGTGATGCGCTTGCAAAAACCGGAGCCGTTGTAGGCGGAGCACTTCTGCAAATGGTTACCGGTGTGCCCGGAATACTTGGAGCCAATATTGGCTATAGACACACATGGCATCAATACTGTTGTTTGGATTGCCATGAAGCTTTTAAGGTACGCCTTGAAGCAACCGGTAACGTGAAAGAAATCAAGAAATATTAGATATTAGCTTCTCTTGGAAATGTGCTTTTGGCATTTCCAAGCAGAAGCGCGATTTCGCCAAATCTACCGGAACCACGCAGGGCTCAACCACAGTAATCCCGACAACTCGCAACGGCATCGAGAGAAGATTCGGTAACGTAGTCAATAACCCTATATTCGGCAAAAAGAAATGAAACATAGCATAAAACAAAAAGAGATAGAGGCTTGGCTCAGCAATATTCAGGAACTATCCGAATTTAGTTATCGTTTTTATGATAATCTCGATTTACTTTATGAGCCATGATGTTGCGCAGATGAATATGGCGATCCACTCTCCCCATATTGCCTACTTCAATTTTGGAAAGCCAAGGGCTATGAACCTTATGAAGTTTTGACATTCGGAATCAGGGATATTGAAGGTAGATGCGTCGGGCTCGAAATACCATTAGATGGCATTACCGGTCCGAGTGCGGACTATTATGACCAAAAACTAAATAAATATGTAGAAGTGAAGCTCGACTTGTCTATAATTGATTATATACTGTCGTTAATCGAGCGATTCCCGGACAAATTCTTTCGTGATCATTTGCATGCCGCAATATATTATTCTCAGAATAATACAGTAAAAGCTATTGAAGAACTTAGATTAGCAATAGAGTCGGATTATCCATATAATTTTGAGAATTATAAACGTTATTTTCCCCTTGAATTTAGGGAATCAGATGCTTTTAAAGCGCTTATGAAACAGTCGTTAAAAAGACATATATAACAACTTTCAGCAAATCAAAGCCAAGCAGGTGGAGGCGCAAAGGAATTGCCGACATGTAGGTCTCACAACAATGGTGGACTAAAACGAATAGCAATGAAAAATATCAGATGCATTTTACTATTAGCTGTTTGTCTTTTGGCTGGATTCATAACCGGAAGATTGACAAATAGTAACATTGAACTAAATAGTGATAGCAATAATACTACTAATTCAGTGTCGTTTAATAAGACTTTTAATGGACTGGACAATTCGAATGCTATTTGGTCCAATGTGGAGAAATCTGAAATAAATAATGCCAAAAGAGATATGATTGCAGCCCGCAATCTGTATATGATCAATCAAATAATACTTAATTCTGATAATACCAGGTCTAAATGGCGGTCAGAAAAATACGCTTGGGATCAATTATCAAGTGACATTAATCAATTCATGTCAGCCAAAATGACTGAACAGTGGGAAACCGGGAAGACGGGTACCGCAGGAAGTTCGTACTGTGATGCTTGTAGAAATAATTTGGAGACGATACGTGCAATACTTTTAGAATCTTTGTTTAACGGCACGGAATTTTTCATTAATGATAAAAGTATAATTTCCAACCATTCCTACGTTTCGACCCAAGTTTCTCCAGATTATACTGTTACTGACTTGTCTAATGATGTTTTTCGGTATCTCGATGATTATATATCCAATGAATTTTATGAGTGGAGAGACGAGTCTATATCGCTAATTCAATGGCGAACTTCAACATCAGAATTGATAACATCTCTTAAAAATCACCTAAATGACTATATAAAAATATCATTTGATGCTTTTGATTCAGCATATCCGCACAGAGCAGAAGTCAGACTCAAATGGATATTACAACAAATTCTGCAAATAATTAAAAAAGGAGACTAAAATTATGAAAACGAGTTTTTACTTTGTCCTTTGGATTTTGATATATCCAATTCTCGGACTGTTCAACAATAGCTTTATCAACAATAATGCCTTTATCGTAGCCTTTGCTATTGTTTGGGGTCTGTCATTGCTTCTCAGCCGCATCATGCCCGACACTCTGACTTATGAAAAAGCAGCGGAGATAGCGCCCATACTTGAAGATGTTTATACCGGTAATGTCCCAGCATTTATGAAACGTCTTTCACGAGAGACAAAAATCCAGGCCGTTACAGCTATCTATTTTATAGTTACAACATTCGTAATCGCACTCGCCATATTCAAAGCCGGAGTAAACGATTGGATAGCCTTGGCAATTTTCGGATTCTTTGCGTTCGGGGCAATCTCTCGAAGTATCTCTCTCAGCCGAGCCAAATCCGAGCTTAAATCCAATCCAACACCTCAGCAGTGTATGGAGATTGCCGATGATACGTACAAACTCGACTATACATCCTATTATAATGCGCACAATGGAGTTTCATACGCAGATATATTGCCCCCGAAACCAAAACACTATAAAGTTTTCCAAATCCTGTCCATTGTAATCGCCGCTATCGCATCTTTGCTTGGTTTACTCTACATCATTATCGCTGTTTTAACAATGCTTTTTCATTCGTCATTTGAAGCCGGAGCCGTTGCCGGAATGTGGTTCCTATATGGGTCATTGGCTACATACTTTGGTGTAATAGACTTTATTTCATGCATTCACACCAAATACAACACGAAGGCTATTAGCAAAGAATAAAATTCTTTACAATCAAGATAAAATAAATGAGAAAATATTATCTGATACTCAGTCTATTGATCTCGGTTACACTCCTTTCGTGTACTGAATCAGCATCGTTGAAATGCGATGGGGAAAATAGTATTTACTATTGGCGGACGACTTTTTCGCTAAATGACGCGGAAAGGGAGTTCTTGCAGAAGCATAGTGTCAATAAGGTATATATGCGATTCTTTGATGTGGATGTTTCGTATGACATGGCCTATGGCGAGAGTGTTGTGCCCGAGGCGACCATTCTATTCAATGATTCGATTCCAGAGGGAATAGAAATTGTGCCGACTGTGTATATCACAGTCAATGCAATTAGAGAGATGCAGTTGAAGGAGAAAGAGTATGCCCGTAAAATATTCAATCGTGTGAGTGCAATCTGCAGGCAGAATAATATAGAGTTGAGGGAACTGCAACTCGATTGCGATTGGACAAAGCGAACCCGCGATTATTTTTTCAGACTCTGCAAGGAAGTAAAGCAGTGTATGGATTCAACGCAGGTAGTGAGCAGTACCATAAGATTGCACCAATTGACACAGACGGCACCGCCTGTCGATAAAGGGGTGCTAATGGTTTATAATACCGGAAATCTTATGGAAATGTCAGCAGATAACTCTATATTTTCGCAAAAAGATATAGAGCCGTATCTGAGAGACAACCGGCTTGCCGATTACCCTCTGACTCTTGATGTCGCCTATCCGAGCTACGGCTGGAGTTTGGTGTTTGATCACAGAGAAGATACGTATAGTTTCAATAGAATTATGCGTAGGACCGACTTCTCGACATTTCCGGAGTTGAAGGAAATCAGTCCGAATCTATATGAGGTAACAACGAACGTAAACTTCTTGGAATACGAGGACGGTAATGACTATGTGTTTATAGGTGACCGGGTGAGGGTAGAGCGCCCTACCGCTGAGGAAATACTAAAGATAAAGAGAATGATTGATGCTCAATTAGAGGGTAAAGATCACAATAATATATTATATCATCTTGACGAAGAACAACTTTTACACTACACTGACAATGAAATCTCTAAAATATATTCTCGTAATTAGTACCCTGATTCTCGTGGGGATGGGGCGTGCTGAAGCTTGTGGGCCGGACTTACCCGATAATCCCAATTATATTTTGATGTTCCGTAGTTGTTCGCCTGAATTGGAACGTCAATGGCATGAAGGGTGTCGTTTTCAGGACTATGAAAAAGATGAGAACAGCCTCCTCTGGCAGAAGATTACTTCCACGTCAATCCCGACAGACGATATAAAGAAACTGGTATATACGGCAACCTTGTCGGACCTTGGTGAATTGCCGGGTGGAAGCTTTGCGAATAACAAATTCGCTCAATGGCTTTGCAAACCCGGGCACGAAGAGGACTTGGAGTATATCATGATAGCGAAAGAGATAGAGGAAATACGCGAGTATATGAACAATCCGTGGTATTACGCATACGACGGAGATAGAGAGCATGGTATACTGGATGATTTGATGAAAAAATGTAGCGATTATAAGGGCAGGCGTCATGCGGCCCGGTATGCGCTGCAGATGATACGTCTGTATTTTGCCAAGGGCGATTTCTCGAGTTGCGTTGACCTTTGGGAAAAGTCGGCCTGCAAGCTGCCACGAGATATTGTGACGGATATGATCGCCAGCTATGTCGGGGGAGCGTATTCGCGTGGCGGTAATCGCGACAAGGCAATCGAACTCTTTACCCGCAGTCAGGATATAGGCTCATTGATAAGTCTGAAAGAGTGGGATTATGTTGAAGATAAATCTGAATATACCGATACGCGCGTCAAGGAATTGGAATATATCTTTAATCGGTTTCCCAATTCTCCCTTATTGAGTGTGAAGTTACAGAAATATGTGCGCGATAGGGAATCGTTCGTCTATAACTATGAAGAATGGAAAGACCGTGGATTTCATGACCCTGTAGAGGTCAAGACATGTATGGTCGGTGATTCATTGGTTGCAGATGCCGAACCTGTCTTTTATAATGAGCTTAAACGATTTGCAAAAAAAGCAGCCGTTTCTGCACGATGCCACCAGAAAGGAATGTGGAACTATGCACTGAGCTATCTTTATTATCTCGATGGTGATTTGAATATGAGCATGGCGTATCTAAATCGTGCGGAGCACTCCGAGGGCACACCTTTTATTAAAGAATCAATCAAGGCGTTCAGGTTTCTTATGGATGCACAATACGCAAACAACAGTGGCGCATACATGAACAAACTTCAGAGAGATTTGAAATGGCTTGATGAAAAGTTGTGCGAAGATGTTGAACTGGACCCGGCTAATGATTGGCAATACAATAATAGGCTCAACTGGAGAGTTTGTTATTGGCAAGATGTGGCGCGAAAAGTACTTTTAGGGGTAGTGTGTCCTAAAATGGAAAAAGCCGGTAACAGTACATTGGCACTGCAGTTGGCGAATTACGCGTCGAACCGTATTTATCAGCTTGCACCCATGTTTCAAGCGTATCATTACGGTTATTATGATTCTGAAGATAATGAGGACTATACCGTATTCCTACCATTCGATGAGTATAGAAGAAGTTGGTCAGGACACAACAACTTTGATTATCAAAGTCAGTTCTTCGAAAAAATATATAATTCAAATGCAGACGACGCTGCCCGATATGCACAAAGAATCAGCAAGCCTGAATCCGGCCTTGATAAGTTCTTGAACGAACGCAGCTATGTAGATGCAGACTATATCAATGATATTGTCGGCACACTGTATCTGCGAGAAATGAACTATGATAAAGCCTCCGGCTGGCTTGCCAAGGTGTCGGCAGATTATCAAAGTCGTACCAACCTGGGCAAAGAAGGCTATTTCAAGCTTGACCCTTTCCGCTATCATTTCGACGAAAAGCATTTTATTTCCGATTCAAGTGATTACAAGCTGAGGTTTGCTCAAGAAATGGACCGGTTGGGTAAAATGATAAATTCGGATACGGAGACTAATCGAAAAGCCGAAGCTAAAATACGCTATGCTACCGGTTTGCGCAATTCGTTTGGCCAGTGCTGGTATCTCACCGCTTATGGATACCAGGTTGTGTATATCACTGGAGATGACTTTCAAGATTGGGAACGGCATAATTCGTCGGACCGGGAAGGATTCAAGGATAATCCCTATGCACAACGCGCATATAAGAAAGTGGATGCTCTAATGAATGAAGCCTTAGCCGAATTTACCGATCGGGAGAAGGCTGCCCAGGCCCAACTCGAAATGATGAACTACGCGACCGTGATGAAGGAGTACCCAACAAGCGAAGCGGCAGCCCAAGTACGTAGCCGTTGCGATAATTACTATGACTATAGCTTGCAAAAAAGGTAAGTTTCGCAAGTTGTAAGTTGCTCAGTGTTATCGGTATTTTGGTAATAGTATGAGCACCGAGCATCTATGTATATAATTAAAAAGTCAACAAAAAGCGATAATCAGTTAGCAAAAAACAAGTTGAGTTAATATAAAATGAAAACCAAGAGAGGATATTATTATTTGTCTAATTGTGAAATAATTCGTAATTTTGCGGAAAATTTTCAACACCCTCCAGATGGTAACATTTTTCGTATTGGGCGACACGGCTGCTTTTGCCGTCGATGCCGACCACACTTTTACTCCTTCTGAAAACGAACGCCTGGCGTGGCTCTTTGGCGGAGCCGAAGCCAGTGCTGACGCATCTTTGTCGGGCACCTATGTAGGCCCTCGTAAAGAAATGATAACTCCTTGGAGTACAAATGCCGTAGAGATAACACAGAACATGGGTCTCGGCGGTATTTTGCGTATCGAGGAGCTTCATAAAGTGCCCGAAGGTGAAGAGCCTTCGTTCGACCCGATGCTTCAGGCCGTTTACACCAATCCCGGCGCCGACATGTTTGCCTCGACCGCAACCCCTGCCGCCCCTGAGGAAATCGATGATATCACAGACTACAACCAGCGAGAAGGCCTTGCCCTTAGCGAGGAAGAAGAGCAATATCTGCGCGACCTTTCGAAGCGACTTGGCCGCAAGCTCACCGACAGCGAGGTTTTTGGCTTCTCACAGGTTAACTCTGAGCACTGCCGTCACAAAATATTTGGCGGTACATTTGTGATTGACGGCGAAGAAAAACCATCGTCGCTTTTCAATCTTATCAAACGCACCAGTAAGACCAATCCCGGTCGCCTTGTTTCGGCATATAAGGATAATGTAGCCTTCGTAACAGGCCCCGATATCCTGCAGTTTGCACCTACTAAGGCAGATGTGCCTTCGGATTTCACATTGCGCAAAATCCGCACAGTGCTTTCGCTTAAAGCCGAAACCCATAACTTCCCCACAACTGTAGAGCCTTTTAACGGTGCTGCAACAGGTAGTGGCGGTGAGATCCGCGACCGACTCGGTGGTGGTCGTGCAAGTTTGCCCCTTGCAGGTACGGCTGTCTATATGACCTCATATCCCCGTCTTGAAAACGAACTTGCCAAGACCTGGGGCGGTAAGGTTGCCGAACGTCGCTGGCTTTATCATACACCGGCCGATATCCTTGTTAAAGCATCTAACGGTGCATCGGATTTCGGTAACAAATTCGGTCAGCCCCTTATCTGTGGTTCTCTGTTGACTTTCGAACATGCAGAGGACGGCCGCACATGGGGCTACGACAAAGTTATCATGCTTGCCGGTGGTGTGGGCTATGCAAATGCCGACCATGCAATCAAAGGCGAGCCCGAACCCGGCCAGGCTGTAGCCCTCTCGGGTGGCGACAACTACCGTATCGGTATGGGCGGTGGCGCTGTATCGTCGGTAGATACAGGCCGTTATGCAGGCGCTATCGAGCTTAACGCGGTTCAGCGTGCAAACCCTGAAATGCAGAAGCGTGTTGCCAACCTTATCCGTGCGCTTGCAGAGAGCGCATTCAACCCTATTGTATCGATTCACGACCACGGCGCAGGCGGTCACCTCAATGCTCTTAGCGAGCTGATTGAAAGCACCGGCGGCTTTATCGATATCAATGCCCTGCCTGTCGGCGACCCCACGCTTTCAGACCGCGAAATCATCGGCAACGAAAGCCAGGAGCGTATGGGCTTCGTCATCAATCCCGATGATATTCCTTTGGTAGAGCGTATCGCACAGCGCGAACGTGCACCTCTATATATTGTAGGTCATACCAACGATGACCACCGACTGAACTTTGGCCGTAAGGGTGAGAAGCCCGCTATCGACCTTGCTGTTACCGATATGCTCGGCAACCCGCCTAAAACGGTGATGCACGACAGCAATGTTAAGACCAACTTTGCAGAGGGCGAATATGATATTGCCAAACTCGACGAGTACATCCGCAGCGTTCTCTCGCTTGAGGCTGTGGCATGTAAAGACTGGCTTACAAACAAAGTCGACAGGTCGGTTACAGGCCGTATCGCCCGCCAGCAGTGCGACGGTCCGTTGCAGCTGCCCCTCAATGACTGTGGTATCGTAGCACTCGATTACCAGGGTCGCCGCGGTATAGCAACCTCGATTGGTCATGCTCCGGCTGTTGCTCTTAGCAATCCCGAAGCCGGTTCGCGTCTTGCTGTGGCAGAGGCTCTTACCAATATCGCCGGTGCAAGCCTTGATAAAGGTTTGTCGGCAATATCGTTGAGTGCCAACTGGATGTGGCCTTGCAAGAATGCAGGTGATGATGCCGCTCTTTATCGCGCAGTAGAGGCTTGTAGCGATTTTGTATGCGCACTCGGCATCAATATTCCTACCGGTAAGGACAGCCTTTCGATGACTCAGAAATACAGCGACGGTACGAGCGTGAAGGCCCCCGGAACAGTGATTATTTCTGCTGCCGGAGAGGTTGACAACGTGCAGAGCTTTGTTCCTGTTACATTGACTACCACCACTCAGTCGACACTCTACTATATCGACCTCAGCGGTATGCCTCTCGCTCTCGGTGGCTCGGCTCTTGCCCAGACACAGGGTGTTGTAGGTGGTGCTGTTCCCGATATCAAATCGGCTGATTTCTTCGCAAATGCATTCGGCGCTGTGCAGAGCCTTATCCACTCGGGTCTGGTAGCCGCACAGCATGACGTAAGTGCCGGTGGTTTGATTACAACACTCCTTGAGATGTGTTTCGCAAATACTTACGGCGGTCTGAACTTCTTTACCGAAGGCTTCCGCATGATTGGCGAAACCGACCTGACCAAGATACTGTTTGCCGAGAATCCCGCGATTGTAGTGCAGGTTCTCGACCGCAACCGCACCAAAGCAGAGACCATTCTCGACAACGCCGGAGTGCGCTACTTCCCCATCGCTTCGCCCTCGCGCCGAAGCGAGAAGGTGATAACAATCAGCCACGAAACCAGCGTACACATGGTTTCGATACCTGCAATGCGCCGAGTATGGTTTGAGCCTTCGTATCTTCTCGATACACTTCAGACCAACCCGACCTGCGCAGCAGAACGTCGCAACAACCTCGGCCTGCAGCCTGTGAACTATCGTCTCCGTGCGAACTTCGACGGAAGTTTCGAGAGCCGCAACCTGCGCGTACGTCGTCGTTCGGCCTCGGGTATCCGTGCGGCCATTATCCGAGAGAAAGGTGTCAACGGTGACCGCGAAATGGCCTACTCGCTCTTTATGGCAGGTTTCGATGTTCGCGATGTGCATATGACCGACCTTGCCAGCGGTCGCGAAACTCTCGAGGATATCAATATGATTGTATTCTGCGGTGGTTTCTCCAACAGCGACGTTCTTGGCTCGGCAAAAGGCTGGGCTGCCGGTTTCCGCTGGAACGAGCGTGCTGCAGAAACATTGCGCAAGTTCTATGCCCGTCCCGACACCCTGAGTCTTGGTGTCTGCAACGGCTGCCAGCTTATGATCGAGCTCAACCTCCTCGGTGCAAATACGACCGAAGATGGCCGTCCGGCAGTGGAGATGAAGCATAATATCTCGGGCAAGTTCGAATCTATCTTCCTCGGAATGCAGGTAGAGGCCAACGACAGCGTGATGTTCGGCAATCTGTCGCATCTGTGCTCAGGTATCTGGGTGGCTCATGGCGAAGGTCGCTTCCATTTCAATATGACTCCCGCCCAGGCAGGAATCAAGGTTGCCGCCCGCTATGCATACGACAGCTATCCCGGCAATCCCAATGGCAGCGAAGGCGCAGTTGCCGCACTTTGCAGTGCTGATGGCCGTCACCTCGCTCTTATGCCCCACCTCGAGCGTGCAATCTTCCCCTGGCAGTGCCCGACATATCCTGCCGATCACCGCAAGGATGATGCTACAATCTGGCTGGATGCATTTATCAATGCCCGTAAGTGGATTGCAACCCAGCTTCGCCGCAAAGCCCGCAAGGCATAAACGACTTGAAGATTCGAAAGTAATTCAAGATACAGCAAAAAAATGGCAACCCGATTTGTTTGGGTTGCCATTTTTTTGTCTTTTATGATTGTTGTCGGTATTCCGACGGACTGAAGCCTGTGATGCGCTTGAATTGTCGAGTGAAGTGCTGTGGATATTGAAATCCGAGGTCGTAGGCTATGATGCTTATATCGTCCTGTGTCGATGATAGGCGACGCTTGGCGACAGATATCATATGATTGTCGATGATAGCTTTTGGCGAAATACCGAGTTCCTTGCGTATAAGGTCGCTGAAATACCCCGGTGTGAGGTGCGCCAGGTCTGCAAAGTAAGCAACCGATGGAAGGCCTTGCCGACACATGCCGCTATCGAAATAGTGCTTGAGATTCTTTTCGAACTTCTGAGCAATCTCGCAGTTGACTTTGTGGCGCGTTATATATTGACGGTCGTAGAAGCGGTTGAGGTATTCCAACAGCAGGTGTATGTTGGCAGCGATAAGGTCGGCCGAATGTCGGTCGACCGGATGTTGTATTTCCCGCTCGATTTTGCCAAGACATTCAAGAAACAGCGCCCTTTCGCTTTCGGAGAGGTGAAGTGCTTCGCGCTGGGAATACTCAAAGAAACTATAATCGCCGATCTTGTCGCCAAGGAGCGTACCGTATATAAGGTCGGGGTGAAAAATCAGACCGATAACGTCGGGCGATATTTCGTCTTCCTCAAGATCGACATCAATAATCTGCCCCGGCGAAAAACTGACAATGGTTCCCTCCTGGTAGTCGTAAACCTGTCGGCCATATTTGATAGTGCAGTTAGTGCCGTTTTTAAGGAACAAAGCGTATACGCCATATTCCATACGTACATGGTTTACGATCTTTGTTGCGTTTTTGAGATCGATAACTGTTACAAGTGGGTGATATGTGGTGAGTCCGTACAGCTTATTGTAGGCATCGATGCTTTTAAGTTTTACGTTCTCCATTTCCGACCGGGTTAGTTGACTGCTAAAAGTTCGATTTCGAATATCAGGGTAGAACCGCCGGGTATACCGGGTTGGTTGAATCTGCCGTAAGCCTGCTCGGCAGGAATGTATAACTCCCATTTATCACCGACCTTCATCTGCTGCAGGGCTATAATCCAGCCGGGTATGAGGTCGCGCAGTCTGAATGCCGGTGCGACACCGCCACGGCTGCTATCGAATACTTTGCCGTTGATAGTCTTGCCGATGTAATGAGCGGTAACGACACTGTTGCGGTTGGGCGTGCGTCCGTTGGCATTACCCGATTTTATCACTTTGTAAAAAATGCCCTTGTCGAGAGCTAAGACTCCGGGCTCGCTTGCCTTTTGTTGAAGCCATTCGCGATTCTTTTGTATATATTCCTGTTTTGCCATATGTGGTGTGATTTTTTTTGATTCTTAAATACTTAGTTTAAAACCGCCCAAGGCAGTGATGCCGGGCATCTCGTAACCGCGGTTTATGGTATATCGGGTGTCGGTTACATTATCGAGATTGATGAATAGTTGCAACTGCGTCAGAATTTGATAGCTGAGTCTTAGATTTAGAGTTGCATAATTCTGATTATCGATGTCTTCGCCGACATAGAGGCCGCCAATGGCCTTGAGTTCGGCATCGGCATGGAATTGGGGAAAGGCATCCCAGCCTATACCGAGATAGAACTGATTCTTTGGCGCAGCGGTCAGATTTGACAATGATGTGTGCAAATAACTGTAAGAAGCCCATATATTAATCTTCTCGACCGGATGACTCTTGGCAGATACTTCTATGCCCTTGTTGATGAACTTGCCTGTATTTACGTTTTTCATATCTACCACCTGTATCATATCAGAGCCTTTGCTGTAATATGCGGTCAGGTCGATGTCGAGCCATTTGCCAAAATGTTTACCGACCGAAAGTTCGTAATTCATCATATTCTCGGGCTGCAGGTCGGGATTAGCCATGCGGTAGAGATATAATTCTCTGAATGACGGATTTCTGTAGCCCTTGGCGATAGAGGCCTTGAGCATCCAACCCGAGAAAGGATGAATCACGAAACCGGCCTGGGGAATCCATTGGGTTTCGAAGATGTTGCTGTTGGCCATTCTCAATCCGGCATCATTAGTGGTGAAATATATTGCCAT
>LUJM01000031.1 GCA_001689415.1 Bacteroidales bacterium M2
TTAAGTTTCACCACTAATGATTATGCATTCTCAATTATGCATTTCTAATAGCACCTTGCGTATTAACCTAAACCTTAAACTCAAACCTTAAACCGGGCATCAAACGCAAGTGCGCACTGCGCTATCAGCTCGCTCAGCGTTGGATGTGCAAAGATTGTTTCCTCTGCCAGTTCGTGCATGGTCATCGACTTCGATATAGCTATCGTGGCTACAGCCACAAGGTCGGCGGCATGTGCGCCGACTGCATGACAACCGGTGATAACACCTGTTTCCGCATCATAGTCGAGCTTCAACAAGCCGTCGCTCTGTCCTGAGGCAAGAGCCTTTCCATTAGCACCGTAAGGCAACTTTACCGATTTTACATTCTCGCATCGAAGTGAAACCGAGGCACATTCGGGCAAAGTAAACACTACCGAGGGCATAATATCAAGGCGCGTCTTTTCGCCAAGAACAATCTTGCCCTGTGCCGATGCTGCATGAGCCAACAAGCAGCGGCCATTAACATCGCCAATTGCGTAAACGCCTGCCACAGAGGTCTGCATAGCCTCATCTGTGACTATAAAGCCACGCTTATCAAGCTCGATACCAACGAGTTCGCAACCTTCGGGCACAACAGGTCGGCGGCCAACAGCGCAAAGAACCATATCGCCCTCTACACTCTTTTCCTTGCCTTTCCTCAGATACGTCACAGTCTTGTCGGCTGTAATCTTCGTAACCTCAGCTCCGCAAACAATATCGATTCCCCTACGGCCAAGGAAACGGTTGAGTCGCTTGGCAATATCAGCATCGAAATTAGGCAGTATTTCGGGACAATACTCCAGCACAGTCACCTTCGTACCATAAGCAGCTGCTATCGAGGCGAACTCAAGGCCTATCACACCACCGCCCACGATAGTAAGTCGTTCGGGCAGCGTTTCGAGTTTCAAAAAAGCATCACTGTTGATAGCCTCGTCAGCACCCTCGCAACGCAGCGCAGCCGGGCGCGACCCGGTGGCAATAATAATCTTGTCGGCAGTAAAGCGCTCATCACCAACGCACACAGCCGGACCTGCATCGATGCGGGCCTCGCCCTCTACAATATCGACTCCGGCAAGAAGCTCGGCAATGCCGCCACGAAGCTCATCCATAACCCCGGCAGCCCTGCGCACGGCAAAAGCATAGTCTGCCCCGGCAAGTTCAGCCTTTACGCCAAAATCCGCGGCATGATTCAATTCTACTATTTTCTCTGCAGCGCTACAAAGGCACTTGGTGGGTATGCAACCATGGTTGAGGCAGGTGCCGCCGAGAGCCTCGCGCTCTACAAGCAACACCTTATGACCTCGGGCTGCCGCCCCGGCGGCAGTTTCATAGCCGCCGGGGCCTGCTCCGATAATTATTATGTCGTAGTGGCTCAGCATTGGGTCAAATCACTATATGTTAGAACCGGATTGAGCGCCGCCTCGTCCTCGTCGGGATGTGAAATCGGTGTGGTGTACGGCGCATTCTTCACCTTGTCAGGTTCTGCCGACGCAGCCTCGCCAATCTTGCGCATTACCTCGATAAAGGCATCAAGTGTCCTGCGGCTCTCTGTCTCGGTAGGCTCTATCATCAACGATTCATGGAATAGCAGCGGGAAATAAATCGTCGGGGCATGGAAGCCGTAGTCAAGCAGTGCCTTGGCTACATGCAGCGTCGTAACTCCGGTGCTCTTGTCGCGCAATCCGTCGAATACAAACTCGTGTTTGCATGGGCCGGGAATGGGCTGCAAGTAAAGGTCGTTGAGCGAGTTAAGAATATAATTGGCATTGAGTGTGGCAAGAGGGCCAACCTGGGCAAGGTGCTCCGGACCCATAGTAAGGATATAGGCCAAAGCCTTGACAAGCACGGTAAAGTTGCCAAGCCAAGCACTTACGCTGCCAAATGCGGTATCGCTATACTCTACCCTCAATTTTCCGTCGGCATCTTCTACCACGCGCGGATTGGGCAAGAACTGCTCCAGTCCGGCACGTACGCCCACAGGTCCCGCGCCCGGGCCACCGCCGCCATGAGGTGTCGAGAATGTCTTGTGTAGGTTGATATGCATCACATCAAAGCCCATATCGCCGGGACGGGCAACGCCGAGCATGGGATTGAGGTTGGCTCCGTCGTAGTACATCAGCGCTCCGGCGGCATGTACGGCTTCGGCAATCTCGGGGATATTTTTTTCGAACATGCCAACCGTATTGGGGTTGGTCATCATCAACGCCGCGATAGTCTCGTCGAGTTTCGATTTCAAATCCTCTATATCAACTGTTCCGTCGGGCATACTTTTTACCTCTACGATTTCAAAACCGGCCATTGCAGCCGACGCAGGGTTGGTACCATGAGCCGAATCAGGCACAAGCACCTTGCGGCGGGCTTCGTCGGCACGGCTCAGATGATACGCGCGTATCACCATAAGGCCCGTATACTCGCCATGAGCACCGGCAAAGGGATTCAGAGTAAACTCTGCCATACCGCCGATTTCGCTAAGCGCCTTTTCAAGGCGGCGATACACACGCAGTGCGCCTTGCACCGTCTCGGCCGGCTGAGCCGGATGCAGATCGGCAACGTTGGCAAGACCTACCATGGCTTCGTTTACCTTGGGATTGTATTTCATCGTACAAGATCCAAGAGGGTAGAAGCCGGTATCTACGCCGAAATTATTACCGCTGCTGTTTGTATAGTGGCGAACAACAGTTGGCTCATCGACCTGCGGCAAAGCGGGAGCTTCCTCGCGCCTCAGGTTTTTGGGCAACTGAAATGCATTGTCTCCATAATCATATTCGGGCAACGAGAATCCTTGCACACCCTCGTGCGACAGCTCGAATATCAGTGGACTGTATAATTCTTTGTTCATAACTACAAGCTGTTGAGGGTTGATACATAGAGTTCTATATCAGCAGGTGCGCACATCTCTGTGGCAGCCACAAGGAGTGAGTTCTCTGTCAGATTCACGCCGCCGAGTAT
Organism: Bacteroidales bacterium M2; assembly: GCA_001689415.1. Taxonomy (GTDB): domain Bacteria; phylum Bacteroidota; class Bacteroidia; order Bacteroidales; family Muribaculaceae; genus CAG-873. The sequence continues at coordinate 2,968 of LUJM01000031.1, forward strand.
ACCCTTGGCCGCCAATGCTTCGAGCAATTTGTCGGCTGTAAGCGGAGCTACTGTCTCTACTGCAAACTCGTTGAGGAACACTCTGTCGGGATATTTCATCTTCACCTTGCCGGTTGCAAGCATCTTGTCGGCGAGGCTGTGCGCTGCGTCAGCACTAAGGCGGTTCACCCTCAGGAGGCCTTTGGCACCCATTAGCGACATATACATCGCGGCATGAAGCGTCATTATACCCTGGTTCGAGCATATATTCGAGGTAGCCTTCTGGCGGCGGATATGTTGCTCGCGAGCCTGAAGAGTGAGTACAAACGATCGTCGGCCGTTGGCATCGGTAGTCGCTCCGACAATACGTCCGGGAAGCTTGCGCATAAGCGAACGGCGGCAGCAGAGATAACCAAGGCCCGGTCCGCCATAGTTCATCGACATACCCAAGGACTGAGCCTCGCCACAGGCAATATCAGCGCCCCACTCGCCGGGAGTTCGAAGCACACTCAGCGTTGTAGCATGACTGTTGATGATAAAAAGTGCCTTGTGCTGATGACATAGTTCGGCATAGCCCTCGTAATCCTCAATGATGCCGTAATAATTGGGCGAAGCAACGACAACCGCGGCTACATCGCCTGCGCATATCATTTCTTCGAAATCATTTCGAGATGTTACTCCGCGGTCTTCGGCTATCACCTCCAGAATGATACCTGCACCCGATGCATATGTAGCAATAACCTTTGCCACAGCAGGTGCGAGGGTGGCCGAAACGAGCACGCGACGACGCTTTTTCGAAGCGTTAACAGCCATTACCACGGCCTCGGCAGTGGCTGTGGCGCCGTCGTACATCGATGCGTTCGACACATCCATACCTGTAAGCTGGCACATCATGCTCTGATATTCGAAAATATACTGCAATGTGCCCTGCGAAATCTCGGGCTGATAGGGTGTATATGCCGTGAGGAACTCGCTGCGCGACATCAGCGCAGGAATTGCAGCCGGGCAGTAATGGTGGTACCAGCCTGCTCCGGCAAAACATGTCAAGGCCTCGTTGGCCGAACCAATCTCGGTCTTGAAATAACGGCCAAGTTCGGGCTCGCTCATAGCCTTTGGCAGGTCGTAGGGCCGCTTCAGGCGCAACGACTCGGGCACATCGCTGTATAGATCGTCGAGGCTGCCTACATGGCAGCGCTCGAGCATGGCAGCGATATCGCCCGGTGTATGAGGTAGATAGGGATGCATGATTCCTATATTTTAATGATTCTCTTGCTCGAGGAATTTGTCGTAAGCCTCCTGATCCATCAGTTCGTCGAGTTCTGTAGGATCTACGATGCTCACTTTTACAATCCACGCCTCGAGGGGGGCGTTGTTGATAAGCTTGGGATCGTCTTCGAGTTCTTCGTTCACAGCAAGAACTTCGCCGGTCACGGGCGAATAGAGGTCGCTCGCAGCCTTACGGCTCTCAATTGCGCCGAATTCTTCCCCAGCCTCGAGGTTGTCGCCTTCTTCGGGCATATCAACGTATGTTACAGCTCCGAGCTGCTTGGCAGCGTATTCAGAGACACCTATATAACCGACGTTGCCGTCGACTTTAATGTATTCGTGAGAAGGAAGATAGTAGATTTCCATGGTCGTTATTTTTTATAGTTAGGGGTATAGAAACGTTTTTTAATCACTGTTGCCGGGAAAAGGCGGCGGCGAACTTTCACCTGCAGTTTCGAGCCTAATGGCGCATAGCGGGCATCTACAAATGCCATGGCAATGTTTTTGCCTACGCTTATAGAGTTGTAGCCCGTGGTAATGTGGCCTACAACCGCGCCGTCCATATCGAGGACTTCAAAGCCGTGGCGGGCTGTTGCAGGGCCGTCGATTTCAAGCCCTACAAGTTTACGCTTCGGGCCTTCTGCTTTTTGCTTGGCGAGGGCGTCGCTGCCTATGAAGCCGCCTTCTTTATCGAGCCTGACAAACATGCCGAGCCCGGCCTCGATAGGGGTGATATCATCATCGAGTTCGTCGCCATACAACGGCAGTCCGGCCTCGAAACGCAGAGTATCGCGACAACCAAGACCGCAAGGTGCGATACCTGCAGCCATAAGCTTGTCCCAGTATTCGAGAATCTTGCCGGGTGCGGCATAAATTTCGAATCCGTCCTCGCCGGTATATCCTGTGCGGCTTACAATAGTAAGGTCGGGCAAGGTAACAAAATGATAGAAACCGATACCCGAGCAATCAATACCGAGCACGTCGAGCATCACCTTCTCGCTGTCAGGGCCTTGCACTGCAAGCTGGCCAAAATCTGCGCAGCGGTCACAAACCTCGACATCGAAACCGGGCACCTGCTCACGAATCCAAGCAATATCCTTGTCGGTATTCGAAGCGTTGATTACCAACATGAAGTCATTGGCATTGCGGCGGTATACCAGCAAATCATCTACTGTGCCACCGTCGGCACGTGTCATCATGCCATAAGCACACTGCCCGTCGATAAGAGCCGATGCGTCGTTGGTAAAAATATGATTTACAAATTTAAGAGCGTCAGGGCCTTTGATATCGACTTCGCCCATATGAGATACATCAAATACACCACACTTTGTGCGCACAGCTATATGCTCGGCGTCGAGCCCTGCGTATTCTATAGGCATGTCATAGCCCGCAAATGGCGACATTGATGCGCCAAGTGCCGTATGACGGTCGTAAAGACATGTTTGTTTGGTTTCCATTAATTATATCAGTAGGTTTAGTAATATACTTGGTGTCAATCCGTTGATTACAGACTGAGTGTTTATCGCATCTATTTTTTGTTTAAGTATCTCACGCTCGTAGGCAACACCTGTCAGAGGCTCGATAATTTCAGAATTGATATCTCCGCCGACAAAGAAGTCACCCCATATCCCGAGGCCCGAAATCGTATTGTCCCGGGCAAGGTTAATAGCAACTTCGAATTCGCCGACACCTTCTATACGGTTTTTACGCGTGATATCAACCGACTTTGACGACAGCCTATTGACCCTCCCCGAAATAAATGCAGGGTCATAATAAGACTTCTCTATTTGCTCTATTTGCTTTATATCCTCGTCTGTTACAAGAATACAATCATCACCACATAAATAATGCACGGCATATCGGCCGAAGTCTTCAATCCCAATCTTAATTCCGCTTGCCTTGAGCGTTGTCAGCCTTGCCGGGGCGGATGTTACCGACTTCGATTCGAGCTTGGCACGCGAAGGAGTAATGGCCCTCATCAATCTACCGGGGTCGAAATCATAGAGCATGGTGCCGTGGGCGATACACCGCCCCGGCAGGTGATAAAAAGCATTGCCGGCCACCTTGGAAGTGCCGATAAAAATATCATTTCGCCCTGTAGGCTTAGCCTCGATACCAAGCGAGGCCAGCATCGAGGCAATCATCGATGTATAGCGTGAGAAAACAGAACTCATCTCGTCACCGGGGGTTATATACGAAAACATGAAATTATCCATGTCGGCATATACCGCACCGCCTCCGCTTTTACGCCTCACCACATCGATTCCTTCGCGGCTGCAGTAAGCGAGGTCGACTTCGCGCTCGATATCCTGGTGCCTTCCGCAAATAACTGTCGGAGCTACTCTCCAAGCAAAGAAATAATCATCAGGGGGTAAAGTAAGTGCAGCCCACTCTTCCATTGCAAGATAGAAGGGCAATCGGCGCATAGCCATCGGTGGCAAGGCGAGGTGTTTCATGGTTCTTTTTAGCGTTGTGCCCCCAAATTTAATCATTAAATCTAAAATTGCAAAATTTTTTTGAGGGCACGGAAACCAATATTTAATATTTGTATCCAAATATTAAATAATGTATACTCGCGTGATTCTTTAAGAAAAATTTTTGTGACATTCATCGCTTTAGTTTAATTTTGTGGTGACCACTGCCATAGTCAGTGCCTAAGACTTAAAACAATTAATAATGAAGAGCATAAAAACAGCAGCATACATGCTGGCACTTTCATCGTTGGTGATGCCGGCAGCTGTATTCGCCGGCGTAAGAGAGGATGCCGTAGACAAGGTAATCGAGAATTACATGCCCGGAGTTACCGGCTTTGGCCGAGTTGTGGTAAAAGGCGTGACAATTAACGATGCCAAAAAGCGTATCACAATAAAACTCAACGACAACGCGGCGTATATACCGTTTACAGCCGAGCGTTTTGCCCAGTTTAAGTCTGATTGTAAAAAGTCTCTCGGTGCAAAGTTCGCCAATTATTCGGTCACAGTTCTGGCAAAAAACAAAAACCTTGAAAAATTGGTATTATTTGCGCAAAAAAAGAATGTCGGGCCTAAAGAAAGTGTACCATTTATCGTACGCCACGACAAAGAATCAGCCCCTGCAGGCCTCGACGGAGCAAATATAGCCTTGTGGCAGAGTCACGGTTGGTATTTCGAGCAAAAGCTCAACCGTTGGGAATGGCAACGCGCCCGAATGTTCCAGACAGTAGAAGACTTGTACATACAGAGTTACGTAATGCCTTTCTTGATGCCGATGCTCGAGAACGCCGGAGCATACGTAATGAGTCCGCGCGAAAGAGATGTCAACACCACCGAAATCATCATCGACAATGATAACTCAGACTTCACCGGCGGCACCTTCCACCTTGACGGCAAGAAAACAGGATCGGTCAAAGGTTTCGGCTATAAAAACGCCACACTCAAAAACGGAGAGCACCCCTTCGAAGCAGGCACAGCCCTTAGCTTTGCCACCTCGGGGCACGCCGAACCGAATGGCAAGGCAAGCTGGAGCGCGGCGATACCGTCTGACGGCGACTACGCCGTATATATCAGCTACGCGAGCACCCCAACGAGCACAGATGCAGCCCATTACCGCATCAATGCAGCCGACGGCAGCCATGATTTCACGGTAAACCAGCAAATGGGTGGCGGTACATGGATCTACCTCGGGCACTTTCCATTTAAGGCTACCGACAAAGAAAATACTATCGTAGAATTATTTAACGAAGGCAAAAGCCACAGCACACTCAGCGCCGACGCAGTAAAAATAGGCGGTGGCATGGGCAATGTTGCACGAATAGTAGAGGACGATAAATCCGACATACCCTACGAATACACAGTGAGCGGATATCCACGATTCACCGAGGGTGCCCGCTACTTCCTTCAGTGGGCCGGAGCACCGGACTCGGTATTCACTCCGTCGGAATATGTAAACGACTATACCGATGATTACAAGAGCCGCGGTCTTTGGGTCAACTGGCTCGCCGGAGGCTCGTCGATGTTGCCAAAGCAGGAAGGCCTTAAGATACCTGTAGACCTCAGTTTCGCCTTCCACAGCGATGCCGGAACCACGATGAACGATTCGATTATCGGCACGCTCGGCATATACAGCACCGCCGGAGACAAACTTGGCAATGGCAGCGACCGAAGTGTATCGCGCGATTACACCGACCTTGTAATGTCGGCCATTACAGACGATGTCCGTGCGACCTTTGAGCCCGACTGGGCCCGTCGCGGCATGTGGGATAAATCATATTTCGAAGCCCGCTCACCCGAAGTCCCCGCTATGCTACTCGAACTTCTGTCGCACCAAAACCTTGCCGACATGTCCTACGGCCTCGACCCGGCATTCCGCTTCGTAGTATCCCGCGCAATCTACAAGGGTATGCTCAAATTCCTTGCACACCGTGACGGCCGCGCCTATGTAGTTCAACCCCTACCGGTGAGGGCATTCGCTATCAACAATACAGCCAAGGACAAATATACCCTTACATGGGCAGAGCACGTTGACCGTCTCGAATCCACGGCCAAACCGACCTACTATATTGTAGAAGAGCGTATAGGCGACGGAGCATTCCGCAAAGTTGCAAAAGTCGACACCCCGAGTTGGACCACAACAGTTAGCGACAGCGACATACACTCTTACCGCATCATCGCCGGAAACGAAGGCGGCACATCATTCCCGAGCGAAATCCTCGCCCTATGCAACCTTCCCGGCACACCCGTAACCATAGTCAATGGCTTCACCCGCGTCAGTGCTCCCGATCGTTTCGACAGCGGCGCTATGGCCGGATTCGAAAGCGACAAGGACAACGGCGTACCATATATCAAAGATATTTCCTTTACGGGCAAACAGTTCGAATTCCGTCGTGAATTGCCTTGGGTCGATGACGACAATACCGGTTTCGGCGACTCTCGCGCCAACTATGAAGACAAAGTAATCGCCGGTAACACATTCGACTACGTATACACCCACGGCCTTGCAGTTGCGGCAGCCGGACATCCGTTTGTATCGAGCAGCGCGGAAGCATTTGCCGCATCTACCGATACACCCGCCATAGTGGACCTGATGCTTGGCAAGCAAAAAGAAATCAAACGCGGACGCGGAGTCTATGGCACAGATTGCAAAACATTTAGCCCCGAGATGCAGGCACGAATCAAAGACCTAACAACCAAAGGTACCGGATTCTTTATCTCCGGCTCTTATGTGGCAACCGACCTATGGGACAACCCCAATTCGACCAAGGAAACCGCCGCAGCCGACCAGGACTTTGCCAAGAGCGTTCTCGGCTACGCATGGCGTGAAAGCCGCGCAGCAGTAGAAGGCGGAGCATATCAGGTACCCACCAAATTCAAAGCCTTCGGCAAAGGCAATTACGCATTCAACCAGCAGCTCGGTTCAGAATGCTATGCAGTTGAATCGCCCGACGGAGTAATGCCCTCCGACAAAGACCGCGGAGCAACAATACTGCGCTATAGCGAAAACAACATTCCCGCCGGATCGGCCTATGATGCAGGCTCCTACCGCACAGTAATTATCGGTTTCCCCTTCGAAACCGTCGACAAAGCCGAAGCCCGCGAACACCTGATGAAACAGATTCTCAATTTCTTGAAAAAATAATCTTAAACAATAATACACTATGCAGAAAAGCATACATTGCTTCGTACCCTATGCCAACGAAAACCAGGCCGGAGCAACAATAGAAGCACTCAAGGCCACCGGCCCGGTAGTAAAGATAACACTGCTTTGTACCGATACCGACACCAAAGCGTACAAAGACTGCGACATCATATATATCGACAACCTCAATTCGTCGGCAACAATGCGCCAAATAGCCAAGGCAGCAGAAGCCGACTATACCCTGCTCTATACCAAATACAACAGCCTCGTACCGGGTTATTTCGCCCTCGAGCGCATGATTAAAATTGCCGACGACAGCAAGGCTTCAATGGTCTATGCCGACCACTATACAGTAGTCGACGGTGTAAAGAGCAACAGCCCTGTAATCGATTACCAGTTCGGCTCCCTTCGCGACGACTTCAGCTTCGGCCCGCTGGTTATGATGAATACCGCGGCACTCAAGGCCGCCGCCGAAGGCATCGACACAGACTACACCAGTGCCGGATTCTATGATTTGCGTCTGCGCCTGAGCCGCATATCATTGCCGGTACATATCAACGAATACCTCTACACCGACATCACCGTACCCGACACCAACGACGGCGAGGCACATTTCGCCTATGTAGACCCCAAGAACCGCGGTGTACAAATCGAAATGGAACAGGCCTGCACAGCTCATCTCAAAGCGATTGGCGGCTACCTCGAACCGGTGTTCGAACCGATTGAATTCAACCACGGCAACTTCGAATTCGAAGCATCGGTAATCATACCTGTCCGCAACCGCGTACGCACAATCCGCAATGCAATCCGCAGCGTACTCAGCCAGAAGACCGACTTCCCATTCAACCTGATAATAATCGACAACCATAGCACCGACGGCACATCGGAAGCAATCGAAGAATTCACCGAAGACGCACGCGTGATACACCTCGTACCCGAACGCGACGACCTCGGCATCGGCGGTTGCTGGAATGTTGGCGCAAACCACCCCAAGGCAGGCAAATTCTGCGTGCAGCTCGACAGCGACGATGTATACTCGGACGAAAACACCCTTACCAAGATTGTAAAGGCATTCTACGACAACAACTCGGCCATGGTGGTTGGTACATATATGCTGACCGACATCAACATGAATACCATTCCCCCCGGCATCATCGACCACAAAGAATGGACCCCCGAGAATGGCCGCAACAACGCACTTCGCATCAATGGCCTTGGCGCTCCCCGAGCATTCTACACCCCCCTGCTCCGAGAAATCCATGTGCCCAACACAAGCTACGGCGAAGACTATGCCCTTGGCCTCGCATTCTCGCGTCACCACCAGATAGGCCGCGTATACGATGTTCTGTATTTCTGCCGCCGCTGGGAAGATAATTCCGACCACGCACTCGATATCACAAAAACCAACGCCAACAACCTCTACAAGGACCGTATCCGCACATGGGAACTCCAGGCCCGAGTAGCAATGAACGCCAAGCAAGGTTAACTTTTCGCCATTTCAACCGACTATGACATCTAACCACGAAGTCAATACACTTATAGCCGAACAATTAGGTGAATGGGCACAAGCTTGCGACAATTACGCTGCACTTGCAGATGTGAAAGTCAAAGAGTTTGATGTCGACGGCATGCATTTCAAGGTGCAGTTCAACCCTGCAAGGGCGGTATCATCAGGCGCAAAGGTAGATGCAGCCTCAATCAAGGCCCGCAAATGCTTTCTATGTGCCGAAAACCGACCGGAAGTTCAGCGCGGCATATCATGGGAAAACGAGTTTACCATACTTGTAAACCCATTCCCCATCTTCCCTCGCCACCTTACCATACCCGACAACAAGCATGTGCCGCAGGTAGTTGAAGGTTCGGTAGGTGATATGCTGCAGCTTGCCTCGGAACTCAGCGATTATACAGTATTCTATAACGGAGCCCGCTGCGGCGCATCAGCACCCGACCACTTTCACTTCCAAGCCGGCAACAGCGATTTTCTGCCCTTGGCCGACAACCTCGAAGGCATAGAAATGAAAGAAGTCAGCTCGCACCGAGGCAGCACGCTGTACCTTGTAGACGCCCTACCGATAAAGATGTTCGTAATCGACGCAGACACCCCCCAGTCGGGCAACCTGCTCTTTACCGAGCTAATCCACGCCATGCCTAAGGCAGAAGAAGACATGGAACCCATGCTCAACCTCCTTGCCTATGCCACGCCAACAGGGACAAGGCTGGTAGTAGTACCGCGCAAAAAGCACAGACCATCGTTCTACGGTACCGAGGGCGACGACTGCATGTTGCTCAGCCCTGCAGCAGTTGATATGGGCGGAGTATTCATCACCCCCCGGCTTGTGGACTTCGAGCGCTTTAACGAAGAAACAATACGCAAAGTTATCGGCGAACTCTGCCTAAGTACAGCTGAAGCCGAAGCGATAGCGGCAAAACTCATCGAAAAAACTCAAGCATGAAACCTATGGAACCAAGGATTGACGTAGGCATAGTGAGCGGAAGCGAGATAAATGTGGTACTCCACAAGTATTTCCACACGCAGCAGACCGGCAGCGAAGTCGAAGGTCCGCAGACATTCTCGCTCAGCCCCGACGGCAGAATCGCATGGCAAGGTGTCGAGTATGAAACACTCGACTTCGAGCCTTGCGAAAAGGCCTGCACATTCGACGTTGCCGATGTTACGATAGGAGTCAACTTCCATTGGGAACGGCGCGAGACTCAGAAATTTACGGGCGCGATGCGCATTATTGTCGAGGGTGACAAAATCACCTTAGTCAACCGCCTTCCGCTCGAAGATTACCTGATGAGCGTAATCTCGTCGGAGATGAGTGCCACAGCCAACGAGGAATTTCTCAAAGCACACGCGGTAATATCACGCAGCTGGCTTATAGCCCAGATTATAAACCGAAAAAAAGAGTCGACGACAAATTCATGCACTGTCACCGACAATGAAATTGTGCGCTGGTACGACCGAGAAGACCATGCCAACTTCGATGTGTGTGCCGACGACCATTGCCAAAGATACCAAGGCATCACAAGGCAGACGACCCCAACGGTAAAAGCAGCCATCGAGGCAACCCGCGGTCTTGTACTTACAGATGAAAACGGCGAAGTTTGCGACGCCAGATTCTCGAAGTGCTGCGGTGGCGTTTTCGAAGAATTTGAAAATTGCTGGGAACCGGAGCATCACAGCTACCTCTCCGTACTCCGCGACGACGAAGACGAAAACGACTATCCCGACCTGAGGGTAGAAGAAAATGCCCGCCACTGGATTCTTACCTCGCCGACAGCATATTGCAACACAAACGACAAATCAATCCTGAGCCAAGTACTAAACAATTACGACCAAGAAACAAACGATTTCTACCGTTGGCATGTTGAATACACCCAGGAAGAACTGGCAGAGCTTATCAAGGAGCGATCGGGCATAGACTTCGGCGGCATTATTTCGATTGAGGCGGTAGAACGCGGCACTTCGGGACGTATAGTACGCCTTCGCATCACCGGCACAAAACGCACCATGATAATTGGCAAAGAACTGGAAATACGCCGTACACTATCAAAGAGCCACCTCTACAGTTCGGCATTTGTAGTAGAATCCGGCCCGGCCAATACCGACGGGCTGCCTCAGCACTTCACCATAATCGGAGCTGGCTGGGGTCATGGCGTAGGATTATGCCAGATTGGCGCAGCTGTAATGAGTGCAAAGGGCAAGCACTTCGATGAAATACTTTTCCACTATTTCCCGGGGGCAAACCTATCGCACAGATACTAAAAGCACTAAAACAATACGAGCCAATGCGGCGTTGTGTTATTATGAAAATAATAATCGCAACAGCCGCATTGACTTTGTCAGCATGTTCGTGTGGCGCTAAAAACCAAGAAGATATGACAAAGGAAATATACTTTGCAGGTGGATGTTTTTGGGGAACGGAGCATTTCTTTTCCCTTGTACCCGGCGTGATCGAAACCGAAGCAGGCTACGCCAACAGCATTATACCCGACCCCACGTACCGTGAAGTTTGCAGTGGCAACACAGGGGCGGCAGAAACAGTAAAAGTGAGTTATGACCCCGAGCAAATATCGCTCGGCACCCTACTCGACTTATACTATGAAACCATAGACCCAACATCGCACAACCGCCAAGGCAACGACATAGGCACACAATACCGCACAGGCATATATTATACCGACCCCGCCGACTCCGTATTGGTAAGCGAATCCTTGAAATCACTTGCCAAGAACACAGGCAAGCCTATCGCAATAGAATCGGGGGTACTGAAGAACTTCTACCCGGCAGAAGAATATCACCAGGACTATCTCGACAAAAATCCCGGCGGATATTGCCATATTCCTGCCCGACTCTTTGAACTCGCCCGCAATGCCGGAAAAACAAAAAGCAAATACAGCCGTCTACCTGATTCAAAACTTAAAGAAAAGCTAAGCCCTCTGCAATGGGAGGTAACCCAGAACGCAGCCACCGAACGCCCATACATCAACGAATACGACCAAGAATTCCGTCCGGGCATATATGTGGATATCACGAGCGGCGAACCTCTATTTGTATCGACCGACAAATACGACTCGGGCTGCGGTTGGCCGGCATTTTCAAAGCCTATCGACAAATCGCTTATAGATTATCGCAAAGACCTGAGCCACGGCATGGTACGTACAGAAGTGCGGGCAGCAAACTCCGGGGCACACCTTGGGCATGTATTCAACGACGGCCCGCAAGAAAGCGGCGGGCAACGATACTGCATCAACAGCGCCTCGCTACGATTCATACCTCTTGAAAAAATGGCAAACGAAGGTTATGCCGACTATATAAAGTTTGTAGAGCGGTAGAAAAAAGCACTCCAAACATCAAAAACCTTATAGATATCTTGACGATACTCACTTATTATGTGTAAAGCGGAAGATATTTATAAGGTTTTTTATGAATTTGGCTCTGTGATATTGCAAAATTTTTCTTAAATTTGTATCCAAATATTAAATGCGCCGGACTCTCGACACGACGATCCGGCATATATCTTTATCAAACAAAGAATTACGACTAAAATCTAATTCATGAATAAAACTAAAAACATCAGTAAACGTAATCCGTGGGCGTGGATACCGACCTTGTATTTTGCCCAAGGCTTGCCATATGTGGCAGTGATGACTATATCTGTCATCATGTACAAGCGACTTGGCATATCCAATACCGATATCGCGCTCTACACCGGCTGGCTGTATTTGCCATGGGTTATCAAACCATTCTGGAGTCCGTTTGTCGACATAATCCGAACCAAACGCTGGTGGACGCTTACCATGCAGTGGATCATAGCGTTTGCCCTCGCCGGTATAGCTTTTACGATACCAACACCGTTTTTCTTCCAGCTTACACTTGCCATATTCTGGCTTGTAGGCTTTACGTCGGCAACTCACGACATTGCCGCCGACGGTTTCTATATGCACGCCCTAACCGAACACGAGCAATCACTGTATGTAGGCATTCGCTCAACATTTTATCGTGTAGCTACAGTTGCAGGTCAGGGTTTGCTTGTAATTGTGGCAGGTCTCATCGAAACCAATACCGGACTTGCCCCGGTGCAGTTGAACGTCAATGCCGACCCGGCTGTAGAATGGCGACCATGTAACCTATCGTGGACCGACGACGCACAGGCCGACCTCGACGGCGAACTGCAATTCATAACGCCTGTAAGCGAAGCAATTGCCACAACGGCACCGTCGGAAGTGACCGTTGACATCAACGGCGAAGCTGTGACCATGCCATTTAAAGCGTATGCCACATTGATGCGCGATTCAGTAAAACATATGAACGAGCGCAATGGTTTTGTGGCGGCCGAAGTACCCGCTGCAACAAGCGGAGCTGCGGTAGTAGCCGAACCACAAGGACCAGGCAAATTCACCACATGGGTCAAGGAAACATTTGGTGAAGACCGCGAGCCTTACACACTCAAAGACAACAATATAGCAATTGTAGGCATACGTCTCAACAAAAAACCTGCAACAGGAGAAGAAATAATACTCAATGTCACCCACAAGAGTGGCGACCAGAGCATTAAACTCGAACAGGCGGCCCTGTCGACACGCTTTGTTTTCAACGAAAGCAACTGGGACAAACCGGCATGGCTGTACTATGAAATAGATAATAAGCTATCGTCATCAGCACAGGCTACATTCGAGGGCGCATCGGGCAATATTCCGTTTGCATGGCTTGTAGTATTTGCAGTGTTGTCGGCATTTTTCTTTATCGTGGCATTCTATCACAGCTGGGCATTACCCCGTCCCGCAAGCGACGGTCACAACGACGACGGCATGACTGCATCGTCGATTATCCGCGAATTCTTCGACACATTCAAATCCTTCTTCCAGAAGCCACAGGCCATGGTAGCTATAGCTTTTATGCTTCTATACCGTCTGCCCGAGGCACAACTTGTGAAACTCATCAACCCCTTCCTTCTCGACCCGATTGACAAAGGCGGCCTCGGCCTCACCACCGGCGAAGTCGGCATTGTATACGGAACAGTCGGCATCATCGGCCTTACCCTCGGTGGTATCATCGGCGGTATCGCAGCCGCAAAGGGCGGCCTCAAGAAATGGCTTTGGCCCATGGCTTGGTCGATGTCGCTTACCTGCCTCACATTTGTATATCTTAGCTATGCCTCAGACCATTCGCTGCTGACGGTCAACATCTGCGTATTTATCGAGCAATTCGGTTATGGCTTCGGCTTCACAGCCTATATGCTCTACCTTATTTACTTCTCGGAAGGCAAACACAAAACAGCCCATTACGCAATCTGTACAGGCTTCATGGCTCTTGGTATGATGCTTCCCGGCATGGCAGCAGGCTGGCTGCAGGAAACTATCGGTTACCGCCACTTCTTCATCTGGACCATGATATGCTGCGCGGCAACAATCGGCGTTTGCGCATTCCTCAAGATCGACCCCAATTTCGGACGTAAAAAATGAAAAAAATACTTAGCCTTATATTTCTTGCCGGTGTCCTTACCGCCGGTGCGCAGGTAAAACCCGGTATCGAGGTTCTGCGCGACAATAATTTCGCAAGCCTTCAGGGCAAACGTGTCGGCCTGATAACCAACCCCACAGGTGTGGACAACGACCTTGTGTCGACCGTAGATATCCTTGCCAATGCCCCCGGCGTGAAATTAGTGGGCCTCTATGCGCCCGAACATGGCGTTCGCGGCGATGTGCATGCAGGCGACAAAGTGGATGGAACTGTCGATAAAGCCACCGGCGTGCCCGTGTATTCTATCTACGGAAAGACGCTCAAACCGACTCCCGAGATGCTAAAGGATGTAGATGTGCTTATCTACGACATCCAGGATAACGGCTGCCGCTCGTTTACCTTTATTTCGACCATGGGCAAAGCTATGGAAGCATGTGCCGAGCAGGGCAAAAAATTCATGGTCCTCGACCGACCGAACCCCATCGGCGGCAACAAAATCGAAGGCAACCTTGTAGAGGATTCGTGCTATTCGTTCGTAAGTCAATTTCCCATTCCATATGTCTACGGCCTCACTCCCGGCGAACTCGCCCGCTATCTCAACGACGAAGGCCTGATAGGCAAGGGCAAAAAGGTAGACCTTGAGGTAATTCCCATGGAAGGCTACACCCGTGACATGGATTTCCGCGCAACCGGAATGCCCTGGGTACTCCCCTCGCCCCACATGCCTACACCAGAGAGCTGCCTCTACTATCCGGCATCGGGCATCCTTGGCGAACTATATCAGATTTCTATCGGCGTGGGCTACACCGAGCCGTTCAAGCTATTCTGTGCTCCATGGATCGATGCCGAAGACCTTGCCAAGAAACTTAACGCCCGCAATATCCCCGGCGTAAAATTCCGCCCGATTCATATCAAGCCATTCTACTCTACCGGCAAAGGTGAAAACCTCGGTGGCGTAGAGACATACATCACCGATGTTGAGAAAGCGCCACTGTCGCTGATTCAGTTCTATGTAATGGACCAGCTTGCCCAGGACTACCCAGAAGGTCGTCTTTTCGACAAGGCAACCCAGGCAAGAAAGAATATGTTTGACAAAGTCGTTGGCAGCAAGAATATACGGCCAATGTTTACAAAGCGCTACAAAGTGGCGGATATCGAGGACTATTGGAACAAAGATAACGAGTCTTTCCGCAATAAATCCTCAAAATACCACCTTTATAAATAAGCTTCGTGCCTATATCCCATGGGCAATAAGTCCATGTATCTTAAGCACCAACCAAACACGACATAATGGAGAATATAGAGCACAAGTACCGGGATTTTGTAAACGAAATCAGCCACAGTATATCGCGCGACCGCATATATACCGATGACCTGCGCCTACTCTGCTGGGGTACGGACGCAAGCTTCTACCGCCTCCTGCCACGTGTCGTTGTAAGAGTCAAAGATGAGTCGGAAGTTATAAAAGTACTCACAGTGGCCTCGGACATGAATCTGCCACTGACATTCAGAGCTGCCGGCACGAGCCTTTCGGGCCAGTCTATTTCCGACTCAATCCTTGTGGTTGCCGGTAAGGAATGGGAAGGCTACAGGATACTCGACGAACAAGCGACTGCCATAAGCCTACAGCCCGGCATCATAGGCGCCCGCGTATCAGATATTCTGAAACCGTACCACCGAGTGTTTACCCCCGACCCGGCTTCAAAAAAATCGGCCATGATCGGCGGTATTGTCGCCAATAATGCCTCGGGCATGAAGTGCGGCACACATGCCAACAGCGACCGCATAATGCGCTCGATACGTATTGTGCTTGCCGACGGTACCGTACTTGATACTGGCGACGAAGCTTCGCGTAAGGAATTCAAGCGTACGCACGCAGCACTTCTCGATGAAATAGATCAGATACGCCGCAGCATATGCGATGATCCGGAGCTACACGAACTTATACGCCGGAAATACGAAATCAAGAATGTGACCGGTCTTAATCTGCTGCCGTTCATATTATTTGATGATCCGTTCAACATAATCGCCCACTGTATGGTTGGCAGTGAAGGTACGCTTGCCTTTATCAGCGAAGTCACCATGAACACTGCAGCCGAAAAGCCTTATACGGCATCGGCTATGGTTTATTTCGATGATATGACCGAGGCTTGCCGCGCCGTTGTAGCCATGCGTAAAGAGGCACCGGTACAGGCCTGCGAACTACTTGACAAGAAATCGCTTGCCTCGGTCGGCGATACCACAGGCCAGGGCCTGACGGCTCTGCTAATTCAGACAGAGGCCGACGACCCCGCGGTTCTGCAAGAGCAGATTGACAAAACCATGGTCATTCTCGACCGCTTCAAGCTCTTCAAAGCTACACATTTTTCTACCGACCCCGCAGAAGTTGCGGCATGGTGGCAGATGCGTTCGGGTGTCTTCCCGGCAGTCGGCGGCACTCGCCCGTTGGGAACTACGGCCTTGATAGAAGATGTCGCATTCCATATCGACAATCTGCCCGAAGCTACCGTTGCCCTTGCCAAGATGATAGAAGACTGTGGCTACGACGATGCATGTATATATGGCCACGCGCTTGAGGGTAATTACCATTTCGTACTGGCGCAAAAATTTGACACGCAAGCCGATATCGACAAATACCGCAATCTGATGAAGCGGATTGAGGAGCTTGTCATTGGCCGTTTCAACGGTTCTCTGAAAGCCGAACACGGCACAGGGCGCAATATGGCACCATTTGTCGAGGCCGAATGGGGTAAGAAAGCATGGGCTTTGATGAAACGCATCAAGGCGGCTTTTGACCCGCAAGGCATACTCAATCCCGGTGTGATTTTCAACGATGACCCCGAGAGTTTCATCCATGGCATGAAGCCTCTGCCACTGACAAACGATCATGTAGACCGCTGTATCGAATGCGGCTTTTGCGAAGTTAATTGTGTAAGCTGCGGACTCACACTTTCTGCCCGTCAAAGAATCGTGGCTCAGCGTGAAATATCGCGACTGGAAACAAGCGGCGAAGCCCCCGAGCGTTTGAGCCGTCTCAAAAAACAATTCAAATACTACGGCAACGAGACCTGCGCCGGCGACGGTCTATGCAGCACATCGTGCCCTATGAGCATCAATACAGCCAATCTTATTCACGACATTCGCAAGGCAGAAACCGGCAGTTTCGCTCACAATGTGGGCAAATGGGCAGCCGAGAACATGCCGGTTATCGAGGGAGGCCTACGCATGACATTGGCTGCCGCTCATGCCGCTCATACCATAATTGGCGACAAGAGTGTTCGCGCTGTTGGCAATGCTTTGCACCGTGTCGGATTTCCCCTATGGACTCCGGCGCTGCCAAAACCATACTACCCCGGGCATCTCAACAAGCAGAGCCGCGAACCACAAGCCCGCAAACTCGTCTACTTCCCCTCGTGTATCAACCGCACTATGGGAGCAAGCGATGAGGACCACAAGACCGAACCGTTGGCCGATGTATTTGTAAGACTTTGCAAGAAAGCCGGATACGAAGTCATATTTCCCAAAAACATGGGTAATCTTTGCTGCGGCATGATATGGGAAAGCAAGGGCATGCCCGATATCGCAGATGAAAAAGTAAAGCAACTCGAAACAGCATTGGCCGAGGCATCCGAAGGTGGACGCTGGCCCGTAGTATGCGACCAGAGCCCGTGCCTGCACCGTATGCGCGATCACATCAGCAGCATGAAACTCTACGAACCGGCAGAGTTCATCCACGATTTCATGACTCCGTATCTCTGTTTCCATAAACACGATATAGCGATTGCGGTGCATGTAACTTGCTCATCGCGTAGAATGGGAATCAGCGACAAGATTGTGGCCCTGGCCAAGATGTGCAGCAACAACGTACTCGTACCGGAAGGAATCGGCTGCTGCGGCTTTGCCGGCGACAAAGGCTTCACACACCCGGAACTAAACCAATGGGGCCTTCGAAAACTCAAACCGCAAATCGAGGCAGCCGGGATAGTAGCAGGCTACTCCAACTCTCGCACCTGCGAAATAGGTTTGACTACGAATTCCGGAATACCATATAAATCTATAGTTTACCTTGTAGACGAGTCTACATCTCCGAAATAAGAACAATGAATCAAAAAACCAATCAAAACCAGCGCCTGATGTCGCTCGACATCCTGCGAGGCATCACTATCGCCGGCATGATCCTGGTCAACAACCCGGGGTCGTGGGGTGATATCTACGCGCCGCTGCGCCATGCGGAATGGAACGGTCTTACGCCGACCGACCTTGTGTTTCCGTTTTTCATGTTCATTATGGGTATTTCTACATATTTTTCGCTAAGAAAATACCAATTTGAATTCAGCCGTCAGTCATTTATAAAAATACTGCGCAGAACGATTGTGATTTTTGCTATCGGTCTCGGCATCGCATGGTTTGGAATGTTTCTTCGCGGCATCCTCAATGAAAAGACCTTTTTGGAGGCTGTAGCGAATTTCGACCATATCCGTATCCTCGGCGTAATGCCCCGACTGGCCCTTTGCTACGGCGTAGGCGCTACTATGGCCTTGCTGATACCGCACAAAACAATGCCGTGGATTATAGGGGCAATGCTTGTGGTATACAGCATAATACTGATTTTCGGCAACGGTTTTGAATTTTCCGACAGCAACGTCATATCTATCGTAGACCGCAAAGTGCTCGGCGAAAACCACATGTATGCCGATACTGTAGGTGGCGTACGCCTCAAATTCGACCCCGAGGGCCTGCTAAGCACCCTGCCCTCTATAGCCCACATGCTCATAGGCTTTTTCTGCGGAGGGCTGATACTCGGCACCAAGGACAACCACGAAAGAATAAACAGATTGTTTATCGTAGGCACCATACTCACATTCGCAGGATTCCTACTCGACTTCGGTATACCAATCAATAAAAAAATATGGTCACCGACCTTCGTGCTCACTACTTGCGGCCTTGCGTCGAGTTTCCTTGCCCTGCTGATATGGATTATCGACATACGAGGCCACAAGACGTGGTGTCGATTCTTTGAATCATTCGGCGTAAACCCGCTGTTTATGTACTGCCTCGGAGCTGTGCTGAGCATTGTTATCGGAGCAGTAAAAGTGCCCTACTCTGCAAGCGAGTCGGGTCTGATAACGATAAAAGGCTGGCTGTACAAAGCCATCTTCATACCCGTAAGCGGAGACGATGCCACCCTCGCATCGCTGATGTTTGCTATTTCATTTGTATTATTTAACTGGTGTATAGGTTATATCCTGTACAAAAAGCACATATATATAAAAATATGATACTGATAGCCGATTGCGGAAGTACCAAGATAGACTGGTGCGTGCTCAACAAGACTAAAGTAGAAAAACAAGTCTTCACCCTTGGGATGAATGCGGTAATGCTCACTGAAGAAGAAATGCGAAGCCGCTTCTCCACCGAGCTGCTGCCCGAACTCGGCGAGATCAGCAGCAAGATCAAAGCCATATATTTCTACGGAGCCGGATGCATCTCGCCCGAGGTATGCGGTAACGTAGCCCGGGCATTGAAAGCCAACATGCCCTCATGCGACACTGTGGAAGTATACAGCGACCTACTTGCCGCCGCCCGAGCGCTTTGCGGTCGTGAGCCTGGTATTGCCTGCATACTTGGCACCGGTTCAAACTCATGCTTTTACGACGGCAAAGGTATTGCCGACAATGTGTCGCCTCTGGGTTATATCCTCGGCGACGAAGGCTCTGGAGCGGTGTTGGGTAAATTATTCCTTGGCGATGTGCTCAAAAAGCAACTCCCTGCCGAGGTATGCGCCCGCTTCCTCAACGAGTACGACCTCGACCTGCTCGGCATCATCCGCCGTGTATACCGCGAACCCCAGGCAAACCGCTTCCTGGCATCTGTGACACCCTTCCTGAGCAAGAACATAGCAGTGCCCGAAATCCACGACCTCGTATTCAATGCATTCAAGGCTTTCTTCAAGCGCAATATCAAAAACTACGAACACTACAGTTGCCACAAAGTGAACTTCATAGGCTCGATAGCATATTACTTCCGCGACATACTTCAGGAAGCCGCCACAGCCGAGGGTTGCCAAGTAGGCAGAATCGTGAAAAGCCCAATGGAAGGCCTTATCAAGTTTCACAGCAACTGAATACCGGCATCAACACAACGGTAATACTAACCGATCATTGTATTTCTAATTTCAGCATAACAAATGGCTTTTGTAAAAATCAGCGAACAGCCTTCGCTCTACAACGATCTCGAAAAGAAATCGGTAGGCGAAATCCTCCACGACATCAACAATGAGGACAAGAAGGTAGCCCTGGCAGTAGAAAAAGCTATCCCGGCCATCGAGAAGCTTGTAGAACAGATAGTACCCCGCATGAAAGGCGGTGGCCGTATTTTCTATATCGGCGCAGGTACTTCGGGCCGCTTAGGCGTACTCGACGCATCTGAGATTCCTCCCACATTCGGCATGGACCCCTCGTGGGTAATTGGCCTCATCGCAGGCGGCGATACAGCACTACGCAACCCTGTTGAAAATGCCGAAGACGACACCTTGCAAGGCTGGCACGACCTCGAGAAATTCGATATCAACGACAAGGACACCGTAATCGGTATCGCCGCTTCAGGAACAACGCCCTATGTAATCGGAGCAATCAAAGAAGCGAGAAAACACGGCATCCTTACCGCTGCTATCACTTCGAACCCCGACGCACCGGTATCGGAAGCTGCCGACATCGCCATTGAAATGGTGGTAGGACCGGAATACGTTACCGGATCGTCGCGAATGAAAAGCGGTACCGGACAAAAGATGATATGCAATATGATTACCACATCGGTAATGATTAAAATGGGCCGCGTGAAAGGCAACAAGATGGTAAACATGCAGCTGTCGAATGCCAAACTTGTAGACCGCGGAACACGCATGATTGTAGAAGAACTCGGCCTGCCTTACGACGAGGCAAACCGCATGCTGCGTATGCATGGCTCTGTAAAAAAAGCCGTCGATGCATACCTCGAGCACAAAAACGGTATTTAAATCATGCGTAATATATTCTTTATCATCAGTTTGATAGCATGTGTATTGGGCATCCGCGCCCAGCATGGCACATTCTACGACCAGCGTGCAAGCCTCTTCGAGGCATTGCCTGTTGATTCCACCAATATTGTCTTTCTTGGCAATTCAATCACAAATGGCTGTGAATGGCATGAATTGTTCGGTGATGCCCGTATCATCAACCGAGGCATCAGCGGAGACATCGCTACCGGCATCAACGACCGCCTCGAGCCACTTCTCAAGGGCAAACCCGGCAAGATTTTCCTGATGATCGGTGTCAACGATGTAAGCCACCACATCAGTGCCGACTCTATAGCCACAGATATCACCACTGTTGTAGACCGGATTCTCACATCCTGCCCCAACACCAAACTGTACCTTCAATCCTGCCTGCCGTTCAACGAATCGTTCAAACGGTGGAAGAACCTCGTAGGCAAACAGCAGGTAATTATCGACCTCAACACACGCCTTGAAAAACTTGCCAAAGACAGAGGTATCACCTGGATTAACCTGTACCCCATATTCAGCGACGGCAAGGACAACCTAAAGCCTGAATACACCAACGACGGCCTGCACTTGCTCGGAGCCGGATATTTGGCTTGGAAAGAGGCTATAAAGCAATACGTATTTGAGTAAATAGACTAAGTGCTTTACGACGACGATCAGCAACAAAGAATAATCGAACTGACCGACACCACAGCATTGGTGCTCGCCGGGCCCGGATGCGGAAAAACCCACATCCTCGCCCGGCGAGTGTTTCATGCTTCGGGCGCTGTAGAATTTAGCGATATGCTGTGCGTTACATTCACCAACCGTGCCGCACGCGAAATGAAACAACGCATCGAAGGGTATCTCGGCTACATCCCTCCTGATCTTTTTGTCGGTAATATGCACCGCTTCTGTCTCAGATTTCTTTACGACAACGACTTGCTTGAAGCCGACACAACGGTTATCGACGAAGAGGACCAGCTTGATTATCTGAGCACTATACTCAATAGTATACGCGCTGCCGACGTAAAGGACTTCCTCGACAAAGCTGCATACATATACCAGAAGCACCACGACCACCCCAAATGGCTGATTCGCCGCCCATCGCGACCGTTTACCGATGCAGACTATGACGCCATCGACTCATACTCGAAATTCAAGGCCGAAAACAGGCTAATAGACTTCGACGATATACTTCTTAAAACCTATACCGCCCTGCAGCAGCGACCTATCTGTGATTTCAAAATGACAGATTACCGTTGGGTGCAGGTCGACGAAGTACAGGATATGACACCTCTACAACTTGCCATTGTAGAGGCTGTAACGATGCGTCACCGCCGAACCCTTATATATTTCGGAGACGAGCAACAAGCTATATTCAAGTTTTTGGGCGCAGGCGGCAGGGCTCTTGAAGTACTCAAACAGCAGTGCAGCGGCAACATACTCAGGCTCACACGCAACTATCGCTCGCCGGGCTATCTCGTTGAGATGTGCAACACCCTTGCTATCGACTGGCTCGGACTCGACCGAGAGTATCTGCCCGATGCCGTAGACACTACTTCCGACCACGGCAACTTGAGCCTATACTGGGGAGACCACGAAGAAATTGGTTTTACCGCCGCAAATATCTGCCGACGAAGACTGGCAGAATCGCCCGATGAAACAGTAGCCGTACTTTGCCGTATCAATAAGGATGCCGAATATGTTTCCGATTTGTTTGCATCGCTCGGTATCAAGCACTTCCATGTTCCTAAACAGGACCTGTTCCACCAATTGCCATTCAAAACTGTTTGGTCGCATCTCGCCGCAGTATCACAACCCTATATGGTGCATCCGTGGGCCAGGCTGCTGTACCAGATGAGATGTGTTAGCACACTAACCGGCGCTCGCAACCTTGTAAGAGTACTGCGCGACAGCGGTGTTGGCAGCGATGAACTACTATCGTTCGACAAACCACTGCGCCTGGAACGACTCTTGGAATATTGCAATTCCGACCGCGAGATTGTAGTATTCGACACCGAAACAACCGGACTCGACATATTTCACGACGATATAGTACAAATCGCCGCAGTAAAAATAAGGAACGGCAAAGAAACCGGGCGGTTTGAGGCTTTTCTCAGTACTGACAAACGCCTTCCACGCGAGCTTCGCCCCGGGGTCAGAAATCCACTGCTCGACGTATACGACAAAGCCGAAAAAATGCGTCCCGACCTTGCGTTCGCCGCATTTATCGAATTCCTTGGAGATGCAATTGCAGCCGGGCACAATCTTGCCTTTGACATCGCAATACTCCGCAGCAACATATCGCGATACGGCAGTATAAGTCTGCCTTTGTCTTTGACACCACTTGCTGAAAAACTCGACACACTCGAGCTATCGCGACAGATTTATCCGAAACTTAAGAGTCACCGACTTGGAGATATGGTGGAAAAGCTCGGGCTCGACGGCATAAACAGCCATAACGCTATCGACGATGCACATGCGACAGCATTATTACTTCTTGCACTTGCAGAGAAAGCACACGATTTAAAACACAAAATCGAACTTGTAAGGCTTAATAATAAGATACGCCGTTGTGCCGAAAAATTTAACACGGTATATGGCGAATTTTACCGCAAATGGCGGTCGAAACTCCACGACACAGACGATAGTGCCGATAACACTCTTTGCGGAGCCATAAGCTCAGCCGACAAGTTCTTTGCTTCGCATGGCTTCACTACCGGGATTCAAAAACTCGATTATGTACTCGCCCTTATAGACCGCTGTATAATCGACACCCGCGAGACTCCGGTATTCGGCAGCCAGGTTTCGAGATACCTCTTTGACCTGCTGAGCTTCAACGAGGCCGACTTATTCACCAATGGCATTGTCGACGAGCGCCTTTCGGTGATGACCGTCCATAAAGCCAAGGGACTCGAGATGGACAATGTGGTAGTATTCGATGCATCAAGCTTCTATGGCGATATCGAAGACCATGCCCGCTTATTATATGTAGCCTTCTCTCGTGCACGAAAACGACTTGCCGTGGGCCTCGGAGGAAGGATGCCCAAACCAATGATAGGTCTCCAGCGATACTTCAAACGCTTGACACCAAGCCAGATTCGCATAGCAGTAAATTGTGAATACCTTAATCTGGAAAATCAAAACCAAGATTAATCTGCATTCATTAATACGGCGCAACCAATATGCATAGCTAACAGATTGTATTATCAAAAAGCTAAAACAACTTGGCTAAACCGAATAAAATCACTAATTTCGCATCAATCTATTGGCGATTGGAGAGTACAAAACATATTTTACAAGTGTAAATCTCCATTATCGGATAAACAATAGTACACTAAATATTAAACTATGATAGTCAATACCGCCCGCTTTGTCATAAGCAACTCCGACTACAGCAAATGCCCCAAGGAGAAGCGCCATGAATATGCCTTTATCGGACGTTCGAATGTAGGCAAATCATCATTAATCAATATGCTCACAGGCCAAAAAGGGCTTGCGATGACCTCTTCAACCCCGGGTAAGACAATGCTTATCAACCACTTCCTGATCAACGACAGCTGGTATATCGTTGATCTACCCGGATATGGCTATGCCCGCCGCGGCAAAGCTGACCGCGACAGGCTCGAAGTCATTATAAAAAACTATATACTTGGCCGCGAGCAGATGACAAACCTCTTCGTACTTGTCGACAGCCGCCACAAACCACAGAAAATCGACCTCGAGTTTATGGAATGGCTCGGAGAAAACGGCATTCCATTCAGTATCGTTTTCACAAAAATGGATAAACAGTCGGCAACGGCAGGCGAGCGCCTTACAGCGGAATACTGCGCCAAACTCCTCGAAACATGGGAAGAACTGCCACCTATTTTCCGTACGTCGAGCGAAGATGGCCGTGGTCGCGATGCCCTGCTCAATTATATCGAGGAAATGAACAAACTTCCACTGCTCGGATGTGAACAATAATCTTTGACAGGTGTTGTACTTTCATAATAATAAAACTACAGATTATGGAAAACAACAAGTCAAAAAACAAAGCAGAAAAGAATTATCCCGGCGCCGCTATCAATCAGGCCGACGATGAAAAAACATCAAAAAGCGAAGTAAAAGAGCGCACTAAAGTCTTGGGCTGCAATCCAAGAAACAGCAAATAAGCCTAAATTCAACAACGAAGTGCAAAAATCTTCGTTCTGAATAGCCCCACATTTTTTGAGGCTCGAGACTTAATGGCGGATTGGGGATGGGGCTTCACAAAGCCACAGCCCCTCCCCAATCCGATATTAAGTCGCGCAAAAGGAAACTTTCAACTGACAATACAAAAAAAGGAGACCGAAGTCTCCCTGAGATTAACTAATTTTGTGTTGTCAATATGTATCATCAATTAACCTCGGAGCAAAGATCGCAAATTTTCGTCTTACTCCAAAAGAAAACAGAGAGAAAAATTATCGCCCAACTTGTAGGGTGCAGTGTGTCAACGCTTAGCCGCGAAATCAGACGTAATTCCACAGAAAAGGGCAATTATCTGTGGGACAAGGCGCATGCAAAGGCTATGGAACGACGCAAACGCAGTACATCCAACAAGGCCAAGAATCCGGCAATCGTATGGGAGGCTCTTGATCTACTGAAAGAAGAGGACTGGTCCCCCGAGCAGATCTCAGCCGATATGAAAATGCGTGGCAAAAGCATATCCCACGAGCTGATATACCGTCATATACGCGCTGACCACACCGGAGAACTCGCTTCTCATTGTCGCCATAAGATGAAATATAACAGACACGGACGCCCAGACCGCACAACCAAAGTCAGAAATATACCTGAGCGCGTGAGTATACATCAGCGTCCACCCGAGGCCGACGGAACACGTTTTGGAGTATCCGTCCGAAAAAAGCCGACTTGAT